>NZ_MVAR01000014.1 GCF_001999325.1 Thioalkalivibrio versutus | reverse complement strand
AGGCCGCGGTCTGCTCCAGGTTGAACGCGCGCAGGCTGACGCGAGTGACCTGGTCCTCGTCGGAGGGGTCGGGCAGGTAAAGGCGGCGGCGCAGTAGCCCACTGGAACCGACCAGGATGATGCGCGGGGCGCGGCCCTGCCTGGCAAGGATCTCGCTGCGCATGCGCATCAGGTTGTTGACGATGTCGGTGCCGACCAGGTGCGCGTCATCCATCGCGATAACCGGGTCGACGCCTTCGGCGACGCGGTCGCCGAGGAGTTCGGTCAGAGGGCGATCGGGGTCGTCCGCGTTCTGCGAGCGCAGGTAATTGCGGATGGTGTTGTCCACCGACTCGAACTGGGTGTTGATGCGCGCACGGAAGGCGATCAGCTCGAACGGGTCGGGCAGCATCGCCAGCAGTCGCATCAGCTGGAGGCTGCGGCCGGAACCGTTCTCGCCGGTCATCAGCACGACTGCGCCGGGGCCGTTCAGGGCAGCCCGCGCGGACTCGAGCAGGCCATCTAGCAGCGGGTCGCTGTAGATGAAGGTCTCGTCGGGCGCGTCGTCAAACGGCGGCGCGTGCAGGCCGAGGTGTTCCAGGCATTGTTCGGAAAGCGCCATCGAATTCCTTTTCAGGTCAGCGTGCCCAGGTCGAACAGGCGGTGGTGTTCACGGATGGCGTGGCGGTCGGTCATGCCGGCGATGTAGTCGGCGATGGCGCGTTGCGGCCCGTGCGCGTCGTGGGTGGCCATCTCGTCGGCATGCCGCTGGTAGTGCTCGGGCATCAGGCGTGGCTCCGACTCGAACGCGGCAAACAGATCGTGGATCAGCTGGCGGGCCTTGTGCATTACCCCGTGGACCTGGTGGTGGTGGTAGAGGTTTTCGCGCAGGAAGCCCTTGAGCTCGCGCGCCTGCTCCGCCATCTGCGGGCTGAAGCGGATCAGTGCCTCGCCGGCGCGGCGCACGTCGTCGGGGGTTTGCGGGCGCTGGTGGTCGATCGCGGCCTGGCTGGTCTCGATCAGGTCGCCGACCAGGGCGTCGATCATGCGCCGGACGGTCTCGTGCTGGATGCGACGGGGGTCCAGGTTCGGGTACCGGGCCTGGACCGTCTCGCGGCAGTCGCGGAACAGGGTGACCTCGGCGAGGCGGTCCATGGTGAGCAGCCCGGAGCGCAGGCCGTCATCGACGTCGTGATTGTTGTAGGCGATTTCGTCGGCGACGTTCGCGAGCTGAGCCTCGAGGCTCGGCTGTTCCTTCTGCAGGAAGCGCACCCCGATCTCGCCCAGCTGGCGGGCCTTCTCGGGTGCGCAGTGCTTGAGGATGCCCTCGCGGGTCTCGTAGGTGAGGTTGAGGCCGTCGAAGTCGGCGTAGTGGCGCTCCAGCAGGTCGACGATGCGCAGCGACTGCAGATTGTGCTCGAAGCCGCCGTGCTCGCGCATGCAGGCATTCAGCGCGTGCTGTCCGGCATGCCCGAAGGGGGTGTGGCCGAGATCGTGCGCCAGCGCGACGGCCTCGGTCAGGTCTTCGTTCAGTTGCAGGGCGCGCGCGATGGAGCGCCCGATCTGCGCGACCTCCAGCGAATGGGTCAGGCGGTTGCGGAACAGGTCGCCCTCGTGGCTGATGAAGACCTGGGTCTTGTACTCCAGCCGGCGAAAGGCGCTGGAATGCACGATGCGGTCGCGGTCGCGCTGGAAATCGCTGCGGTGACGCGGCGCGGCCTCGGCCTGGGCGCGGCCGCGCGAACGTGCGGGGTCGCAGGCGTAGGGCGCCAGGCCCGGTGCGGCCGCGCTGGGGGTGGCCATGCTTTCAGGCGACACGGGCATGCTCGTGCAGGGTGTCGTCCAGGGCGTCCTGATCGAACGCGTCGGTGAGGACGGCTTCGCCAATGCCGCGCAGCAGTACCAGGCGCAGGCGGCCGCTGGCCACCTTCTTGTCGATCGCCATCAGCTCGCGGAAGCGGTCCGGGGTCACCGCCCCCGGCGGTTCCAGGGCCAGGCCGGCGCGCTGGATCAGGGCCTCGGCGCGTTCGCGACCAGCGGTATCCAGCCAGCCCATGCGTTCGGACATGCGTGCGGCCATGGCCATCCCGGTGCCCACGGCCTCGCCGTGCAGCCAGGCGCCGTAGCCCATGCCGGCCTCGATCGCGTGGCCGAAGGTGTGGCCCAGGTTGAGCAGGGCGCGAATGCCGCCCTCGCGCTCGTCGGCGGCGACGATCTCGGCCTTGCAGGCGCAGGAGCGACGGATGGCGTAGGCCAGCGGTTCGGGTTCCAGTGCGCGCAGGGCGTCGATGTGTTCCTCCAGCCAGGCGAAGAATTCGGCGTCGCGGATCAGGCCGTACTTGATCACCTCGGCCAGGCCCGCCTGTAGCTCGCGCTGGGGCAGGGTCTTCAGCGTGTCGGTGTCGATGACGACGGCGCGGGGTTGATGAAAGGCGCCGATCATGTTCTTGCCCAGCGGGTGATTGACACCGGTCTTGCCGCCAACCGAGGAGTCGACTTGGGCGAGCAGGGTGGTTGGGACCTGAACGAAGTCGATACCGCGCTGGTAGATCGCGGCGGCAAACCCGGCGATATCACCGACCACCCCGCCGCCCAGGGCGACGATGCGGCTGCCGCGATCCAGGCGCGCCTCCAGCAGCCGGGTCAGGATGGTCTCTACCGTCGCGAGGGTCTTGTGCTGTTCGCCGTCGGGCAGTTCGATCCATAGCGGGTCGCTGCTGATGTCGCAGGCGGCGAGGTTCCGGCGCAGGGCGTCGCCATACAGCGGCCCGACCGTGGTGTTGGTCACCACGGCGACGCGCCGGCCGTGCAGCGCCGGCCGGAGCCGCTCCGGTTCGCCCAGCATGCCCGGCCCGATGTGGATCGGGTAGCCGCGTTCGCCCAGTTCTACGTTGAGACTTTCCATGCCCGTCATCATAGCGTGCGGGCCGACGGCGGCGTAAGCCGGGCATTCCGCATGGTGCGGATCGCTTCACGGACTTTTGCAATTGGCGCCGGTTGGATTACCATAGGGAGTTCTGCATGGTCGCCCGGAGTGTTTGGCGGCCGGTTTTGTTATTTTTGATCGAGATGATCCTGCATCCGTTTCGGAGATTGTATGCCGCACGTACGAATTCGTGAGAACGAGCCCTTCGAGGTCGCCCTGCGCCGTTTCAAGCGCACCTGCGAGAAAGCCGGCGTGGTCGCGGAAGTCCGCCGCCGTGAGTACTACGAGAAGCCGACCACCGAGCGCAAGCGCAAGGCCGCTGCCGCGGTGAAGCGTCAGCTGAAGAAGAATTCCCGCGACATGACTCGTCGGGTGCGTTTGTACTGAACCCCGTCCGGGTGGCTGCCCGGACCCGAGGACCCAAAGATGTCGCTCAAGGCCCGGTTGCAGGATGACGTCAAGCAGGCCATGCGGGCCCGGGCCAAGGACCGCCTGGCTGCATTGCGCATGATTCAGGCCGAGGTATCGCAGTTCGAGGTGGACGAGCGGCGCGAGGCCGACGACGACACCGTGCTGGCGATCCTCAATCGCATGCTCAAGCAGCGGCGTGATTCCATCGATCAGTATCAGAAGGGCGGTCGCGAAGACCTCGCCGAGCGCGAGGCCGCCGAGGTCGTCATCATCGAGGAATACATGCCCGAGCCGCTGGACGCCGCCGCGCTGGACCAGTTGGTGAGCGAGGCGATTGCCGAGACCGGAGCCAGTGCCCCGGGTGATATGGGTCGCGTAATGGGGGTCCTGAAACCCCGGGTCTTCGGGCGTGCGGACATGGGCCAGGTGAGCCAGAAGGTCCGCGCCGCCCTGCAGGGCTGACTACGGGCCGGATCCCGGCCGAACTCCCCGGGCCCATCGCGGCCCCTATCCCGATTTCGTCGGAGCGAGTGTTCCATGGCTTCCAATCCGATGCAGTTCCTGGACCTCCCGCGCCAGGACCCCCAGAAGACCCCCGCCGAGATCCGGATCCACGAATTCGGCGAGATCATTGGTCAGTTCGATCCCGCCACGGCCGGTCAGCAGGCCGGCCGTTGCCTGGCCTGTGGCAATCCCTATTGCGAATGGAAGTGCCCGGTCCACAACTTCATTCCCAATTGGTTGAAGCTGGTGGAGGAAGGCAATCTGTTCGCGGCCGCCGAGCTCTCGCACAAGACCAACTCGTTGCCCGAAGTGTGTGGCCGCGTATGCCCGCAGGATCGTCTGTGCGAGGGGGCCTGCACCCTGAACGACGGCTTCGGCGCGGTCACCATCGGCTCGGTCGAGAAGTACATCACCGACGAGGCCCTGAAGGCCGGCTGGCGCCCGGATCTGTCGGATGTCACCCCGACCGGCAAGCGTGTCGCGGTGATCGGCGCCGGGCCCGCGGGATTGGGCTGCGCGGACATCCTGGCGCGCAATGGCGTGCAGGCGGTGGTGTATGACCGCTATCCGGAGATCGGCGGCCTGCTGACCTTCGGCATCCCGCCGTTCAAGCTGGAAAAGCACGTGATCCGCACTCGCCGCGAGATCCTCGAGGGCATGGGCGTCGAATTCCGTCTGAATATCGAGATCGGCCGCGACATCGCGATGGATGCGCTGCTGGAGGAATACGACGCCGTGTTCCTCGGCATGGGCACCTACACCGCGATGCAGGGCGGCTTCCCCGGCGAGGACCTGCCGGGCGTTTATCCCGCCCTGCCGTTCCTGATCTCCAATATCCGCCAGGTGATGAACTGGCCGCAGGAAGAAGGCCACGAGTTCATCGACATGGCCGACCAGCGGGTGGTCGTGCTGGGTGGCGGCGACACCGCGATGGACTGCAACCGCACCTCGATCCGCCAGGGCGCGGCATCGGTAACCTGCGCCTACCGCCGCGACGAAGACAACATGCCCGGTTCGCGCAAGGAGGTGGTGCATGCGCGCGAAGAGGGCGTGCATTTCGAGTTCAACGTGCAGCCGGTGGAGATCGTCGGCGACGGCAAGGTCGAGGGTGTGAAGGTCGTGCGTACCCAGATGGGCGCCCCGGACGAACGGGGCCGCCGCCGTCCCGAGCCGGTCCCCGGCTCCGAACACGTAATCCCGGCCGACCGGGTGCTGATCGCCTTTGGCTTCCGTCCGTCTCCCTCCGACTGGTTTGCCGACTACAAGATCGGCATCGACGAGGGCGGCCGCGTGCAGACCGCGGGCGAGCATGCCTTCCAGACCGGCAACCCGAAGGTCTTTGCGGGCGGCGACATGGTGCGCGGCTCCGATCTGGTGGTCACCGCCGTCTTCGAGGGCCGCGAGGCCGCCGAAGGCATCCTTGAATACCTCGGCGTTTGAGCCTTTCGATGTCCCAGAACCTGAAGAACGACCTCCTGCTGCGAGCCCAGCTGCGCGAACCGGTGGAGCGTCCGCCGATCTGGATCATGCGCCAGGCTGGGCGCTACCTGCCGGAGTATCGCGAGACCCGCGCCCAGGCCGGCAGCTTCATGAGCCTGTGCCAGAACCCGGAGCTGGCCTGCGAAGTCACCATGCAGCCACTGCGCCGGTTTCCTCTCGATGCGGCGATCCTGTTCTCCGACATCCTCACCATCCCCGACGCGATGGGGCTGGGTCTGTATTTCGAGACGGGCGAGGGCCCACGTTTCCGCGAGCCGGTGCGTACGCTGGAGGCGATCGAGAACCTGCCGGTGCCGGACCCGGAGCAGGAGCTACGCTACGTGATGGACGCGGTGCGCCTGATCCGCCGCGAGCTGGACGGCCAGGTCCCGCTGATTGGTTTTGCCGGCAGCCCATGGACCCTGGCGACCTACATGGTCGAGGGCCAGGGCTCGCGCGACTTCGCCGAGACCAAGCGTCTGATGTACGGCGAGCCGCAGGCGATGCACGCCCTGCTGCAAAAGGTCGCCACCGCGGTGACCGATTATCTGAACGCGCAGATCCGCGCCGGCGCCCAGTCGGTGATGATCTTCGACACCTGGGGCGGTTCGCTTACTCCGCGGGCCTATCGCGAGTTCTCGCTGGCCTACATGCAGCGCATCGTCGACGGGCTGATCCGTGAAAACGATGGCCGCCGCGTCCCGGTGACGCTGTTCACCAAGGGTGGCGGCGCCTGGCTGGAAATGATGGCGGATACCGGGGCGGATGCGCTGGGGCTGGACTGGACCATCGAGATCGCCGAGGCCAGCCGCCGGGTCGGCGATCGCGTTGCGCTGCAGGGCAACCTCGATCCGTCGGTGCTCTACGCACCCGAGGCGGTAGTCCGCGAAGAGACCCAGCGGGTGCTGGATGGTTTCGACCGCGACACGGGTCATGTCTTCAATCTTGGCCACGGCATTCATCCGGGGATCGATCCGGAGCGGGTGGCCGCGATGGTGGACACCGTCACCAACTACCGACGCTAGTCCGCCCGGCGCGAGCGTACGGCCCGGTTATTATTCCGCCGTGGCCGCCGCCTCTTCGGCGCCGGCCTCCGCCAGCATCCTCTCCACGTCCGCGCGGGTTGCGCGTTGCATCGGGCGTCCGTCCACCGGCGACGGTGGCGCCTGGCGCAGGCCGTCCAGCGCGAATACCGTGAGCTCAACATCGGTGTCGTCCGGTCCGCGGAAGGCGAGGAAGGGGATGCGCTGTTCGCGCCCCTGCCGGCTGCGGTAACGGCGCTCGCCGGTCTCGCAGTGAATCCCCCGGTCCCCCATCTCCAGGATGACCTCTTCCACTGTCTCGGCGAAGGCATGCAGGTTGATCAGCGGTTGTGATTCCACTAGCCCTTGAAGGAGCGGGCCGACCAGCCGCGGTTCCAGGTGCTCCAGGCGTTCCATCACGACCAGCGCCGCTTCCAGGCGGCCGCGGTAGGCGGCGCGGCTGGCGGGGCTGGCAAACAGTCGGCTGCGTTCGATGGCGGCGTCCTGGATCTCCAGGTTGCCGGGCATGTCGTGTCGGGCGTCCACGCCCAGGTGTTCCGCGGCTTTCCGCTTGGCCAGGCCGAAGTCCCGGATGCCGTCGTCGAGCATGATGCGAGCGGCTTCCTGGGCCAGCTCCTGGCGCGCGCGCGAGGGGCTGGCCATTTAAAAGACCAGTTCGGGTTGCTGGTTCCCGCTGCTGCCGTTCTCGCCGTTCCCCGGAATGACGTGTCCGCGTTCCGGGATCTGGTGGGGTAGCAGCCACTGGTTGCGCGCGCCCGGGGCGTCGTCGCTGGGGGCGCGCTGGCCGTTCGGCAGGATGGCGACTCGCACCAGGTCGTTGGGGCGCTCCACCGGCCGTTCCGGCTGGTCGGCCAGCACGCTGCCCATGAAGCGGGTCCAGATTGGCAGGGCCGCGCGACCGCCACTTTCGCGTCGGCCCAGCTCGCGGTTGTCGTCGAAGCCGATCCAGGCGGTTGCGACCAGCTCCGCGTTGAACCCGGCGAACCAGGCATCGCGGTAGTCATTGGTGGTCCCGGTCTTGCCGGCCAGGTCGGACCGGCCCAGTTCCATGGCCCGCCGTCCGGTTCCGGATGTGATGACGCTGCGCAGCATGTCGCTCATCTGCCAGGCGACACCGGGATCCAGGACCGGTACCGGATCGGTGTACTGCAACGGGCCACTGCTGGCGACCAGCGGCAGATCCTGGCCCTTCGGGTTTGTGCAGGGCGCCGGGCAGGCTCGTTCGGTCGGTGCCTCGTACAGGGTCTCGCCATCCGCCGTCTCGATGCGCGCGATGATCCAGGGGCTGTTCAGGCGGCCGCCGCTGGCGAACACGCCATAGGCATTGTTCAGCTGCAGCGGGGTGAGGGAGCCGGTACCCAGGACCATGGACAGGTTGTTCGGCTGCCGTTCGAGGTCCAGACCGAAGCGCGTCAGTTCCTGGTGCACGTTTCCGGTGCCCAGGCGGTCGAGCAGGCGAATGGAGGCCAGGTTGCGGGAATTCGCGAGTGCCTCGCGCAGGGTGGTCTCGCCGTGGAAGCGCCGCGAGTAGTTCTGCGGGCGCCATTCGGCCCCCAGGGCGGGGTCATTGAAGACCATCGGCGCGTCGATCACGGTCCCTTCGGGCCGGTGGCCCTCGCGCAGGGCCAGGGCATAGACCAGCGGCTTGAACGCGGATCCTGGCTGGCGTTGCGCCTGGGTCGTGCGGTCGTAGCGGTTCTCAAAGAAGTCGAACCCGCCGGCCAGTGCCAGGATGGCGCCGTCCTGAGGGGCCTGGGCGATCACGGCGCCGGTGACTTCCGGCTTTTGCGCCAGGCGCCAGCGGCCGTCGGTATAGGGACGTATACGGATCACGTCGCCGCGTTCGAGCGCCGGTGATCCGGCCCATTCGCGGTCTTCCGGCAGGACTTCCAGTTCGCCAATGCGGCCGCCGTCGACGCGCAGTACCCCGGCGTCGCCCTGCCCCAGGACGACGGCCGGGAACAGCAGCCTTCCGTGCACGCCAATGGCCATCAGCGCGCGCTCGCGTGCCTCGGCGTCCTCCAGGGTATTGCCGGGAAGCCGCATTTCGGGACCGCGAAAACCGTGACGCTCGTCATATTCCAGCAATCCTTCGCGCAGCGCCTGGTTGGCCGCTTCCTGCTGGCGGGAGTCGATCGTCGTGTGCACCTGCAGGCCGCGACGGTAGGCGTCGTCACCCCACAGGTTCACGACCATCTGGCGCGCCATTTCGGCGACCCAGTGGGCATCAATCTCGGTGGCTGTGGTGTGGCGTTCCGACAGCACCGGGCGCTCGATGGCGGAGGTATAGGCATCCTCGTCGATCACGCCGGTCTCCAGCATCCGCCGCAGTACGTAGTTGCGGCGGATCTCGGCCCGTTGCGGGTTGCTTACCGGGTTGGTGGTCGATGGCGCCTTGGGCAGGGCGGCGAGCGTGGCAATCTCGTCCAGTTCCAGCGCATCCAGCGAGCGGCCGAAATATACCCGCGAGGCCGCCTCGATCCCGTAGGCGCGCTGTCCCAGATAGATCTTGTTCAAATATAGCTCGAGGATTTCATCCTTCTCGAGTTCCTGTTCCAGGCGGATGGCGAGGAAGATCTCGCGCAGCTTGCGTTCGTAGGTCCGCTCGCGCGTCAGGAAGATATTGCGCGCGAGCTGCATGGTGATGGTGCTGCCGCCCTGGCTGCGCTCGCCGCCGGTGGAGATCACATTCAGTCCGGCGCGGGCAAGACCCATGACATCCACACCCGGATGGTCATAGAAGCGTTCGTCTTCCGCCGCAATAAAGGCATCGCGGACTTGCTGCGGGATCGCGTCGATCGGGACGGGAATGCGCCGTTCTTCCGCGAACTCACCCATAAGGCGGCCATCCGCACTGCGGACCTGCAGTGGAGTCTGCAGACGCACATCGCGCACGGCGTCGGCCTCCGGGAGGCTCGGCGCGTAGTAAACATAGAGAGCGGCCGCCGCGATGGACAGGCCGATTCCGGCTGCCAGCATCAGGGCCAGCAGCGCCGTAATAATCTTAAGGAGCGGATTCATGACAGCAAAAAAAGTGAGGCCAAGATGAGAAGTCGCTTTCAAAGCGACTTGCAACCCTGAAGTCGCGGTGTATATTGTGAACCAGCTAGCATACGTGATTGTAACGCTACCAGTTACTTTCGTCGGGGTATACAGGGGGATGTGTGCTGAGTCTCGGAAAATCCAAACAAGGGGTCCTGGGCGTGGATATCAGCTCGGCAGCCGTCAAGGTGCTGGAGCTGACGCGACAGGGTAAGGGCTTTCGGGTCGAGGCCTTCGCGGTCGAACCGCTGCCCGATGGGGTGATGGTCGACAAGGTCTGTCAGGACACCGAGGCCGTGGGTAATGCCCTCGCCCGGGCGGTCAAGCGCTCCGGCACCCGCCTCAAGCACTGCGCGATGGCTGTGCCGTCCTCCGCCGTGATCACCAAGACTATCCAGATGTCGGCTGCGCTGGGCGATGCGGAGCTCGAGGGCCAAGTCTTCGTGGAGGCGGATCAGTACATCCCCTACACGCTTGAAGAGGTCAACCTGGATTTCCAGGTCCTCGGCAAGAACGAGAAGAACCCCGAGATGGTCGATGTCCTGGTCGTCGCTTCGCGCCGCGAGAACGTGGACTCGCGCGTGGCCATTGCCGAGGCCGCCAAGTTGACCCCCGAGCTGATCGACGTCGAGGCATACGCGATCGAGCATACCGCCGAGCGCCTGATGGAGCAGGTCCCCGATCGCGAGAGCAAGCCGATCGTGGCGGTCGTGGATGTCGGTTCTTCGGTGACCGCCGTGTATGTCGTCAGTCAGGACGAGGGCGTGGTGTACACCCGCGAGCAGAATTTCGGCGGCCGCATGCTCACCGAGGAAATCATGCGGCGCTACAGCATGAACTATCAGGAGGCCGGCTCCGCCAAGATGAGTGGCGACCTGCCGACCGACTACGCAAGCTCCATCCTCGAGCCCTTCAAGCAGACCATGGTCGACCAGATCCAGCGGCTGCTGCAGTACTTCTACGTGACCCGCCCGCAGGACACCATCGATCACATCCTCCTGGGTGGCGGCTGTGCGGCCATCCCGGGCGTGGACGAACTGCTCGAGGAGGCCGCTGGCACGCCAGTATCGATCGCGAACCCGTTCCGCGGGATGGCGTTGGCCAAAAGGGTCAACCAGGAACGTTTTGCCAATGATGCCCCGGCGCTGATGACGGCCTGTGGCCTGGCCGTACGGGGGTATGCGTCATGATTTATATCAACCTCCTTCCTTGGCGCGAGAAGGCACGCGAACAGCGGCGCAAGCAGTTCTTCGCCGCGGTTGGTGGCGCCGCGGTGGTCGGCGTCCTGCTCGCCTTCGTTGGCTACAGCTTTATCGGCGCGTTGATTGACCACCAGCAGTCGCGCAACCAGATGCTGGAAAGCGAGATCCGCGAACTGGATCGTCAGATCGCCCGGATCCGCGATCTCGACGAACAGCGCGAGGCCCTTATTGCCCGAATGGAAGTCATCCAGACCCTGCAGGCGCAGCGGCCCGAGGCCGTGCATCTCTTCGATCAGCTGGTCGAGACCCTGCCCGATGGTACCTACCTCAACGAGGTCCGCCAGGAAGGCGAGAATGTGCGCCTGGTCGGGCGCTCCGAGTCCAACACCCGGATCTCCGCGCTGATGCGCCGGATCGATGGGTCGCCCTGGCTGGGTAGCTCCAACCTGCAGATTATCGAGACCCGCGAGGAGGGTCGCCTCCAGGTGCGTGACTTCCGTCTGGATGCCACGCAGACCCGGCCGGATGCCGAAGAGGGGGATTCCTGATGGATCTCAATGAACTCAAGCAGGTCGATTTCAACAACATCGGGGAAGCCTCCTGGGGCGTGAAGGGCCTGATCCTGGTCGTGATCGTCCTGGCCATCCTCGGCCTGTCCTATTACCTCTTCATCGGCGATCAGCGGACAGAGCTGGAGCGCGCGGAGAGCCGCGAACTGCAGCTGCGCGACGAGTTCGAGGACAAGCAGCAGCGGGCTGCCAACCTCCAGGCCTACGAGGACCAGCTGGAGGAGATGGAGCGCATGTTCGCCTCGCTGCTCGAGCTGCTGCCCAGCAGCGCCGAGATCCCCAGCCTGCTGGTCGATGTCTCGCAGACAGGGTTGCAGGCGGGTCTCGAGATCGAGCTATTCGAGCCGCGCGGCGAGAACCGCCGCGACTTCTACGCCGAGGTCCCGATCCGTCTGCGGGTCCGGGGCGATTACGAGGATCTCGCGGAGTTCGTCAGCGGTGTCTCGGCCCTGCCGCGCGTGGTCACCATGCACAACATGCATATCCGTCCGGGCGCTTCCGACAACGACCTGCTGATGGATGCGGTCGCCCGCACCTATCGCTACCTGGAGGAGAACTGATGAGGCATTCTTCCATGCGAGCGGTATGGCCGGGACTGGCCATGGTCCTGACGGGCGGGATCCTGCTGTCGGGCTGTACTCAGGACAACCGTGACCTCGAGCAGTACATCGCCGAGGTCAAGGAGCGCCCGGGGAGCGGGATCGAGCCGATCCCCACCCTGGAGCCGCACGAGCCCTATCTCTATCCGGGGCATACCCGGTCGCCTTTCGACTCGTCGGTAATCGCCCAGCCGGAGCTCGCCGCGGCCGAGGGGCAGCCAGGAGACGCCGAGATTGATCCCGACCGCCCGCGCGAGTTCCTCGAGGGCTTTCCGCTGGATTCGCTGCGGATGGTCGGGTCGCTGGAGCAGCATGGCGTGCGCTACGCCCTGGTCCGGACCCCGGATCGAGGGGTTCAGCGCGTCACTGCGGGCAACTATATGGGCCAGAACCACGGGGAGATCATCGAGATCACGCCGACCCAGATCCGGCTGGTCGAGATCGTGCCGGATGCCTTCGGCGGTCACGTGGAACGTGAAAACTCGGTGGCGCTGACCGACTAGCGGTTGGGGGGGAGAAGAAGATGATGACGAGCATTCGCCGCAAGGTCGGCACAACCAACAGGGGATTCAACATGGGTTCTTCCATGCGCGCTTTCGCAGGCACGGTCGTTGCGGGCCTGCTGTTCATGGTGTCCCAGGGGGTGGCTGCCACCGAACTGGAAGAGATCCGGGCCGGCAGTCTGAGCGGTGACCGGGTGCAGGTGAACCTGCGCTTCTCGGAGACGCCGCCCTCCGATATTCGCGCCTTTGCGATTGATTCACCGCCGCGCATCGCGTTGGATCTGCCCAATGTCGGCAATGCATTGCCGCGGCGCGAGACGGACCTGAATGTGGGCCCGGTGCTGCGGGCGAGCACGGTCGAGGCGGGCAACCGCACCCGCGTGGTGCTGAACCTGACTCAGGCCTCCGAGTACCAGACTCGAGTCGAGGGCAATAATCTCATCCTTACGCTGGGCCGCGGGGTTTCCGAGGCGGATGCACGCACCCAGCAGGTCGTGGATCGTGCGGGTGAACCCGCCGCCACGACCCGCAGCGCCCGTCCCATGGAGATCACGGGTATCGATTTCCGGCGGGGCAGCGAGGGCGAAGGTCGCGTCGAGGTGGATCTCTCCCGCTCTGGTGCCGAGATCAACGTTCGCGAGCAGGCTGGCCGCATCGAGATGACCTTCCCGCGCGCGATGGTCGACGAGTCGCTGGAACGTCGCCTCGACGTGGTCGATTTCGCCACCCCGGTGCACACGATCGACACCATCGCCGAGCGCAATCGAGTCCGCATGGAGATCGAGGCGCGCGGCGAGTACGAGATCATTTCCTACCAGAGTGACCGCCAGTTCGTCCTCGAGGTCGCCCCGATTTCCGAGGCCGAACGCCAGGCCCGCGCACGGGAGGAAGAGGAGTACGCCGGCGAGCGCCTGTCCCTGAATTTCCAGGACATCGAGGTGCGCTCCGTTCTGCAGTTGCTGGCGGATTTCACCGATCTGAACATCGTGGTGAGTGACACGGTGGGTGGCAACATCACCCTGCGCCTGAACAACGTCCCCTGGGACCAGGCGCTGGATATCATCCTGCGTGCCCGCGGGCTCGACAAGCGAATGGACGGCAATGTCCTGTACGTCGCCCCCAGCGAGGAGATCGCGGCGCGTGAACGCCTGGAGATGGAAGCCGAGCGTGACCGCCAGGAGCTGGAGCCCCTGCGCACGGAGTTCGTGCAGATCAATTTCGCTCAGGCCGATCAGATCGCGTCCCTGATCCGCAGCGAAGAAGGCGGCCAGTTCCTGTCCGAGCGCGGCAGCATAACCACGGACAGCCGGACTAACACCCTTCTCTTACAGGATACGCAGAGCCGGATCGAGGACGTTCGGCGACTGGTGTCCACTTTGGACGTCGCAGTGCAGCAGGTCCTTATCGAGACTCGTATCGTCATTGCGACCGACGACTTTAGCCGCGAACTTGGTGCTCGTTTTGGCGTAAGTGGGGGCCGCACCCGTGGAGACACTCAGTTTGGGGGGAGTGGTTCACTCGAGGGAGCTAGTGGTGCGCGCGGGGGTACTGGGGTTGGCGGTGTAGATCTTGGCGAACGGCTAGGCAGCTCATTCCCGTCGGTTGGGCAGGCAGGATCGAACTTTGACGCTGGCGCGGCAGCGTTCAGTATCTTGCGTCGCGGTGTGTTGTTGGACTTGGAGCTGTCGGCCCTGCAGGTCGAAGGCCGAGGGGAGATCATTTCAAGCCCTCGCGTTGTGACGACGAACGGGCAGCGCGCTCTAATTGAAGACGGCACCGATGTCCCGATTATTGTCCGAGATGAAGGGGGCAACCCTCAAACGGAGCTGGTTGAGGCATATCTGTCCACCGAGGTCACGCCGCAGATTACGCCGAATGGCAATGTGATCATGGACATACGAGTCACAAAAGATGAACCGGGGGAGGTTGTTCGTGACGGTGTGACGTTCAATCGTCGGACTGTCGAGACACAGGTATTTGTCGGCGATGGCGAGACGGTCGTTCTGGGCGGGACCTATGAGATTACGAGTAATAACCGTGTTGAAAAGGTACCTTTCTTTGGTGATCTTCCATTTTTGGGGAATCTTTTCCGGAATAATCTTGCCGAAAATACTAAGGCGGAACTTCTGATCTTCGTGACGCCGCGCATCCTCGATTGAGCACGGCCTTTGCGTCGGGGCTTGCCCTGGCCCGTTCGATCCTCAAAGCCGGGGCCCGTCCCCGGCTTTTCTTTGGGGGGCCCAGCCAGTAGCCTTGGCGCCCATGCAGAACATCGTACTGGTAGGCCCGATGGGGGCCGGCAAGAGCACAATTGGGCGCGGCCTCGCGGGACTGTTGCGTCGGCCGTTCTTCGATACGGATCAGGAGATCCAGCGGCGTACCGGCGTGGATATCCCGACCATCTTCGAGTTCGAGGGCGAGGGCGGTTTTCGCAAGCGCGAGACGGCGATGCTGGAGTCGCTCCTGCAACAGGAGGGCGCGGTGATTGCCACCGGCGGGGGGATTGTCGAACGCCCGGAGAACCGGGAACAGCTGCGCGATCAGTTCGTGATCTACCTGCGGGTGCCGGTAGAGGAGCAGTTCCGGCGGACTCGCCGCAACCGCAAGCGCCCGCTGATCGCGGAGGCCGCGGACCCGAAGGCCCGCCTTCAGGAGTTGTTCGCGGTCCGCGATCCGCTCTATCAGGAGGTCGCGGACCTTACGCTGGAGGGCAAGGGGCGGCGGGTGCGCGATGCGGTCAAGGGCGTATGCGCGGCGCTGCAGGTGCAGCGCCCGGATCTTTGCCAGCCGCGCTCCGAAGGCTAGTTGGTAACCATTAAGCGCACGAAGACACCAAGCAAGGGCGCGAGTCATCCACAGTGGCCGGTTGCGGCCCCATGCGTGATTCTAATCGGGTCGACGGGCAGGGAGAGGAGCTGAGCCCCGTTGATTTCCCGAACGCCCGGTGTCGATGGTCACGTGGTTTTCTTGAACCGTAGAGGACCCGGATCGCGAGCACCGTCAGGTTATTGAGGGGGCGGCCCGGATTCGCGGCGTTCGAAGATCCTTTTGCCGCTTAAATCGCTTCCCCATGACTGATGTGCTCAGTGGTGCCTTCGCTTCGGACCTTCTTCCTTCGCGCGCTTCGTGGTCGATCCCACGGCTCGTCAGTGGCGGGTGTTGCCGCCGCCATCGGGGACAAACATGCCGTCCTGCGATGGCGGTGAGCGGCGCCCGTGCGACGCATGGTGAAACAACAGGCGCCAGCCCGTGTCCAGCCAGCGCCAGGTCTGGCTGATCAGGATCGTCCCGGTGGGCGCGACGTCGCCCGGTCGCGTGATCGCCTCCTCGATGACCAGGCTGATGATCTCCCCGGTCTCGTGGCGCCCCACGATCTTCGGTTCGATCCCGATATTCAGTTCACGCGCGAAGACCAGTAGCCAGCTCTCCATCACCTCCGCCACGCCCCGGTGGGCGCGCGGGCTGCCCGGGTGGATGCAGACGATGTCGGGACGCTCGCCCCACAGGCGCATCATCTGTTCGATATCGGCGGCACGAAAGGCGGCGTAATACGCCTCGACGCAGCGATCGGCATCCGTCGCCATCAGTGCACGCCCCCGGTGGGCCATTCCGGCGTGGGTTCCGGGTCCGGGCTGGCGTGGTGGAGCACCATGCGCCAGCTTTCCCCATCATGGCGGTAGCCATTGGTCGCCAGCATGACGCCGCGCCGCTCACCCTGGACATACAGGTTTTCGCGCAATACGTGGAGGACGAGGTCTTCGCCCGGGATGGCCGTCACCTGGGTTCGGTGTACGATCACCCCGCGCATCCTCGGCAGGATGTCGTCCCAGCTTTCCAGGATGATGTCCGTTCCCTGCAGGCGCTCGCCACCTGGGTGGATGCAGACACACTCGGCACTGTCGTGCCAGATTTCGCGCATGCCTTGTGCATCGCCTGCCTGAAAGGCCGCGTAAAAGGCGGCTTCGGTGGATTCGGGAGAAGGGAACGTGGCCATACCGGTCGGGGCCTCCTGAGACAGAGGGGTTATTGTCGCAGGAGCATCCGCGGATGACGAATATGCGAGATGACGTAATGGGCGCGACCCGCCAGAATGGCGCTCCTTCATCACGGGAGCCCGTATGGCACGTATCCTCGCGACTGGCATTGTCACGCTCGACCACACCCTCGATGTTGCAGCCTTCCCGGCCGAGGACGACGAGGTCCGGGCGCTCGCCAGCACCACCCAGCCTGGAGGCAACGCGACCAACACGGCAACGATCCTGGCGCAGTTCGGCCACCGCCCGGGCCTGGCCGCAGTCATCGCCAAGGGTGCGGCCGGGGATGCCTTGAGCGCGTCCCTGGAGGGCCACGGACTGGATGTTCGTCACTGCGTACGCCGGCCCGGAGCGACGCCGACCTCCCATATTCTTCGCTCCAGGGAGACGGGAAGTCGCACCATCGTTCATCACCGCGACCTGCCCGAACTCGGGGTGGAGGATCTCGCGGGCGTACCCTGGCCGGAATATGACTGGTTGCACTTCGAGGGGCGTAACCCGGAGGCCCTTGCGTCCATCCTGCGCGCGGTGCGCGAGAGCATCTTTGACCAGCCGGTGTCGCTGGAGCTGGAGAAGCCCCGGCCGGGGCTCGACGCATGCCTGGACTATGCCGATGTCCTGATGCTCTCGCGCGACTGGGCGGCGAGCGTGGCGGGCACTCCCGAGGCTGCGCTGGAGCAGCTTTCCGAGCGCTTCCCGGATCGCATCCTGACCGTGACCGCCGGGGCCGAAGGGGCCTGGGTGGCCGCGGGGGGCGTGATCCACCATTGTGAAGCGACGCCCGGACTGCGGGTGGTCGACAGCGTGGGGGCAGGGGATACCTTCAATGCCGGGTTGATCCACGCGCTGGTCTCCGGGGAGCCCCCGGAGCAGGCCCTGACGGTCGCTGTGCGCCTGGCGGAGCGCAAGCTCGAGCAGGTCGGCCTGGACGGGCTGGCTAACGCGGGCTCCGAGCCGGGAGCGTGGCCCGGATAGCCCCCGCAGGGGGATGGTGGTTGTTGACCGGTGCGGGCGGGACTCGGAGGTTCAGGCCTCTTCGCCGAAACGATCGGCGACCAACTCTGCGAGTGCATCCAGCGCCTCCGGCGCATCCTTGCCTTCGGCCTCAATGGTGATCTCGCTGCCCTGGGCGGCGGCCAGCATCATCACGCCCATGATGCTCTTGCCATTCACCTCCTGCTGGTTGCGGGAGACGGAGACGTCCGCGGCGAATTTGCTGGCCAGGCTGACGAACTTGGCCGCGGCGCGCGCGTGCATCCCCAGGCGATTAACGATGGGGACTACGCGCTGCGGCATCGCTGCACTCCTGATCGCAGAGGAGAATCCCGTCATGGCCGCCCGAAAGGGCCTTGTTGACCAGTTCGGTCAGGGGGAGGTGTTGATAGTTGAGCACGCGGATGAGCATCGGCAGGTTGGCGCCGGCGATCACGCGGGCATTTGCACCCCGGGCGACACGAATCGCCACGTTGGAAGGCGTGGAGCCAAACATGTCGGTCAGAACGAGCACCCCCGAGCCGCTGTCGAGGGTCGCCAGGCGCTCGCGGGCGCGGGCCAGGACCTCGTCGGGGTCGTCGTTCTGGGACATCGCCATGGACTCGCAGTCCTCGGGCAGGCCCCCGAGCATGCTCTGCGCGGTCTGCAGCAGGGTATCGCCCAGGTTTTGATGCGTGATCAGAATGAGACCAACGCCCATGGATCTGCTCCGATTGCGGGTTCCAGAAGGCCCTCGTCCCGCGTCCAGTGGTTACTGTTTCCCCAGCTCGCGGTGACGGGTGCTAACAGTAACATGTTCCCGATCCTGCCACGCCTCCGCAAGCCGCTCCACCAGATACACCGAGCGGTGTTGCCCGCCGGTACAACCGATGGAGACGGTTATGTAGCTGCGGTGATCGTCCAGCAGGCGCGGCAGCCACTGGGACAGGAATCCCTGGATGCTGTCGAACATGGCCGCGACCTCCGCGTGCCGCTCAAGGAACTCGCACACGGGCGGGTCGCGACCGGTCAGGGCGGCCAGATCGCTTTCGTAGTGCGGATTGGGCAAGCAGCGCACGTCGAACACGAAGTCGGAATCCAGCGGCGCGCCGTGTTTGAAGCCGAAAGACTGGAACTGCAGGGATAGTTCGTGTTCCCCGCGCTCGCCTATGCGGTCGCGCAGGGTGCGGGCCAGATCGTGCATCGACAGGCGCGAGGTGTCGACCGTCAGGTCGGCCTCCGCGGCCACATGGCCCAGCCACTCGCGTTCGCGGTCGATGGCCTCGACCAGTGGCACGCCGTCGCGCGCCAGCGGGTGGCGCCGGCGGGTCAGGTGGTAGCGCCGCAGCAGCACCTCGCTGGCCGCCTGCAGGAACAGGACCTCCACCTGCACCCCGTCCGCCCGTAGTTGCGCCAGGAGATCGGAGAACCCCTCCAGGGCCTCCAGGCCGCTGCGCACATCCACGCCCACGGCCAGATGGCGGTCGGTCTCGGTGTCGTAGTGGCCCTGCCGGACCTGATCGATCAGGTCCGGCAGCAGCGGCAGCGGGAGGTTGTCGACGCAGAAGTAGCCGGCATCCTCTAGGGTGTGCAGGGCCACGGTCTTGCCGGACCCGGACAGGCCACTGACGATTAGCAGGCGCATGGCCGATTCAGCCCTCCGGGTCCGGGTTGGGGACCGTAGTGGCGGGCACCGCGCGATGGTAGGGCGGCTCCTCCGTCTCGCCGCTCATCTGGCGGCGCTGGCGTGCGCGCAGGTCGTCGCCAGCGATATAGCCCTGCATGTGCAGCATGTGGTTGCGCACGGCCGCCTCGATCATCACCGCGATGTTACGCCCCGGCGCGATCGGCAGGCTGATCAAGGGGACGCGCAGGCCGAGGATATCGATCTCGCCGCGGCGCCCGTTCAGCCGGTCATCGGGGACCGGCGAGGGTTCGCCATGATCGCGTAGGTCGATGATCAGGCGCAGGTACTTGCCGCCCTTGATCGCGGAATCGCCGTACATGGCGCGGATGTTGAGCACCCCAAGACCGCGCACCTCGAGCAGGTCCTGGAGCAGGGCCGGGCAGTGGCCGCGGACGATGTCGGGCGCAATGCGCGCGAACTCCGGGGCATCGTCGGCGATCAGGCGATGCCCGCGCGAGATCAGTTCCAGTGCGACCTCGCTCTTGCCGACGCTGGAGGCGCCGCTGATCAGCACCCCGATCCCGAGGATCTCCATGAACACGCCGTGGCGCACCTCGAAATGGGCCAGGCGCTGCTGCAGGAAATAGCGCAGCAGCGAGATAATCTCGTGGCTGCTGGTGCTGGAGCACAGGATCAGCGGCAGCGCCTCCTGCGGGGCGTCGGGCATCTCCGAGAACGGACAGGTGTCCTCGGCGAAGATCACCGCGGTGGTCCCGGTGCGGGCCATCTCCAGGATCAGGTCGTTGCACTGGGTGGCGCTGAGGCTGGAGATGTAGCGGGCCTCGAAGTCGCCGATGATCTGGATGCGGTTGGGCCGGATCAGGTTGAGATGGCCGGCCAGCGGCAGGTCGTCCCCGTCGTCGCCGACCAGCTTGCGGTCGGGTGCTGCATGTTCGCCGTGTACGAAGTGAAGATCCAGGCGGTTTCCCATGGCCTGGATCAGGCTCTCCACGTTGATGTCGCGGGCGATCCCGCCTTCTCCCAGCGCCTCGTTCATGGCAGACGCTGCGCGCCGGAATCGCGGCTGGAGGCGGGTTCCACGGGCTTAGTCCTCGCTGAAGCGGCGCACGAGTTCCTGTTCCAGGGCCGTCGCATCCCCGGCCCGGCGCAGCGCCCCGATGGTGTCTGGCTGCGACAGGCCGCGGGCGAGCTGGGCCAGCAGGTCGAGGTGGTCGCCGGTGGCGGCCTCCGGGACCAGCAGTGCGATCAGGATATCGACCGGCTCGTGATCCATGGCGTCGAAGTCGACGCCCTTGTCCAGGCGCAGCACGGCCACGCGCGGCGCCTCGAGATCGGCCAGGCGGCCATGGGGAATCGCAACCCCATGGCCGAGACCGGTGGATCCGAGTTTTTCGCGCGCGGACAGGGCCTCGAAGATCGCGTTGCTCCCCGGTCCCGTGCCGTCACCTCCGCCGGCGAGGAGGTCCGCCAGGGCCTCCAGGGCCCGTTTCTGGCTGGAACACTCGGGTTGCAGGCCAATGCGCTCGGAGGTGATCAGCTCGGCAATCGTCATGGATCAGGAGGCCTGCTCGCGGTTGCGCTGGGCACCTTCGGCGCGGTGGTGATCCTTGACCTTTTCCTTGTGCTTAATCAGCTGACGGTCGACTTTGTCGATCAGCGCGTCGATTGCGGCATACATGTCCTCGTGAGAGGCCTCGGCGTGGATGTGATTGCCGCTGACCTGGAGATTCGCTTCGGCCTGGTTGTGCTGATTCCGGGTCTTCTCGTGGGTCAGCACGACGTGGACGTCGATGACCTTGTCGAAGTGGCGCTCCAGCTTCGCGAATTTCTCGTTGACGTAGTCGCGCAGGGCGTCGGTGATGTCCACGTGGTGGCCGGTCAGGTTGATCTGCATGGTCAGGACTCCTTGGTTACTTGCTGCCGGTGGGCATCGAGGCCATCTGCCGGCGTTCGCTGGATGAAGGGATGTGCATCGCCTCGCGGTACTTGGCCACGGTGCGGCGCGCTACGTTGATGCCCCGGTCCGACAGGACCTGGGCGAGCCGGGCATCGCTGAGCGGCTTGTTCGGGGGTTCGTCGCCAATCAATTCGCGAATCATGGCACGGATGGCGGTGGCGGAACACTCGCCGCCATCGTTCGTGCCGACATGGCTGGAGAAGAAATACTTGAACTCGAAGACCCCGCGCGGGGTGTGCATGTATTTCTGCGTGGTAACCCGCGAGATGGTCGATTCGTGCATCTCCAGGGTCTCGGCAATGTCGCGCAGGATCAATGGCTGCATCGCGACGTCGCCATGCTCGAGAAAGCCCTGCTGGCGATGGACGATCGCCTCGGCGACCCGCAGCAGGGTGTCGTTGCGGCTGTGCAGGCTCTTCAGGAACCAGCGTGCCTCCTGCAGCTGATCGCGCATAAAGGCGCTGTCGCGGGCATCCGAGACTTGGCGCACCATGCCGGCGTAGAGGTCGTTGATGCGGATGCGCGGTGCGATCTCCGGATTCAGATCCACGCGCCAGCCCTCGGTGGTGTGGCGCACGTAGACATCCGGGACTACGTATTCCGAGGTGGCGGAGCTGATCTGTGCGCCGGGGCGCGGGTTCAGGGTGCGGATCAGATCCAGTGCGCGGGCCAGTTCGTCCGGGTCGCGTACGCCGGACTGGCGCTGCAGGGCCTTGTAGTCGCGCTTGCCCAGGCTGTCCATGCCGTGTTCCAGGATCGCCCGTGCGGCCTCGCGGGCCGGGGCGTCCGGGGCCAGTTCGCGTAGCTGGATCTCCAGGCACTCCCGCAGGTTGCGCGCGCCGACCCCCAGCGGGTCGCACTGCTGAATCCAGTGGAGCACTGCCTCGACCTCGTCGACGCCGACGGTTTCATCCTCGCCTCGGCTGATGGTCTCGGCCAGGGTTTCCAGGTCACCCTCGAGATAGCCGTCGGGGCTGATGGCGTCGATCAGGGCCGCCCCGATGCGCTGGTCGCGCGGTGTCAGATGGCTCAGATGCAGCTGCCACAGCAGGTGATCCTGCAGGCCCTCACCGTCGTCGTCGCTGGTGTTTTCCAGCGGGTCGCGGTCATCCACGCCCTTGTTGGGCGTCGGGGCCGGCTCGTAGATGTCGTCCCAGCGGCTGTCGGTGGTCAGTTCCTCGGGGATCACGTCATCGCTGGTAGTGGTGGCCTCCATGCGATCGCCTTCCACCAGCTCGCCGTCCTGGTTCAGGCGCTCGGTGTCGGCCTCGGCTTCTTCGTCCTCGACCTGTTCGAGCATGGGGTTGCTCTCCAGCGCCTGCTGGATCTCCACCTGGAGCTCGAGCGTGGACAGCTGCAACAGGCGGATCGCCTGCTGCAGTTGCGGGGTCATGGTCAGCGTCTGACCCAGCTGCAGATTCAGGCCGGGTTTCAGCATCGCGTATTCGGAGCGAGGGTGGGCATTGGTGGAATCTTAAAGCCTGCCTTGTGGTTTGTGCACCGACCGGGCCGCATGTGGGGCGCTTTCACAGGCGGAAGTTCTCGCCGAGATAGACCCGGCGCACCTGGGGATCGGCCAGCAGCTCGTCCGGTGTACCGGCGGCCAGCAGGCGTCCCTCGCTCAGAATATAGGCCCTGTGGCAGATGCCGAGGGTCTCGCGCACGTTGTGATCGGAGATCAGTACGCCGATGCCGCGCTGGGCGAGATGCCGAATCACGTCCTGGATGTCGCCCACCGAGATCGGATCCACCCCGGCGAAGGGCTCGTCCAGGCAGATGAACTGCGGATCCCCGGCCAGGGCGCGGGCGATCTCGGCCCGGCGACGCTCCCCACCGGACAGCGCGATGCCCGGGCTGTGGCGCACGGTCTCGAGCTGAAACTCCTCGATCAGGGCGTCGCCAATGCGGCGGCGCTCGTGGCGATCCAGCCCGGGGCGCAGCTCGAGCACGGCCTGCAGGTTGTCCCACACGCTCAGGCGGCGAAAGATCGAGGCCTCCTGCGGCAGGTAGCCGAGGCCGGCGCGCGCGCGTACGTGGATGGGGGCGCGGGTGATGTCGTGCTCGCCCAGGGTGATGCGCCCGGCATTGGGACGGATCAGCCCGACCAGGCTGTAGAAGCAGGTGGTTTTGCCGGCCCCGTTCGGGCCCAGCAGGCCGACCACCTCGCCGGGCGCGAGGTCGACGTCCACCTGGTCCAGCACCGTGCGCTGGCCGTAGCGCTTGGTCAGCTCGCGTCCGATCAGGCGGTCGTTGGTTTGTGCCGGTGTGGCGGATGGGCTGGGGGTGGTGGCGTTCATTCGTCGTCGCGCGGCTGGATGGTGATGCGCACGCGCTCGCTGTCGCCTTCGCCGCGTTCGGCCTCGATCACGTCGGTCGTCAGGTCGTAGGTGATGCGCTTGCCGCGCGCCTCCTCTCTGCTGGTGATCACATGGGCCTGGTCGGTGAGGATCATGCGGTCTTCGTTCAGCAGGTAGTCGATGCGCAGGGCGGTGGCAATGCGCATCTCTCCGGTTTCCGGATCGGGTGATTCCAGGCGTGCCGGCTCGCCGTGGGCCTCCATTTCGTAGGGGCGGCGATCGCGGGTGCGCACGTAGACCTTGTCGGCCTCCAGGGTCATGTCGCCGCGGATCACGATCACGTCGCCGGTGTAGGTCCCCAGCCCCTGGCGTTCGTCCATCTCCGCGCGGTCGGCAGTGATCTCCACCGGCAGCGCCGGGCCCGAGCCCTGCTGGGCGAACGCGGGCGTGGCCAGCAGCACGAGCAGCAGGAGCGCCGCCACGCGGGCACCCGGTTGGCCCGGACGGTGGCGAAGGCTATGGGGATTCGGGGTCATGCGCGGGATCCTCCTCGCTCGTCTCGCTGTAGAGCGAGTACACGTCATGGAACAACTCTATGGTATCCCCTCGCGAGTCCACGCGCAGACCGGTGCCGCGCTGGAACAGGCCCGGCTGGTTCAGGGTGGAAAGGGCATCCGAAGTGGCGACCATGGTGTCGGTGGCGACGCGAACATCCCGCGAATCGATGATGGTCTCCACGCGTTCGCCGCGGGGCGGCTGTACGCCGTGGGTGGGGCCCACCAGGTCCAGGGTCGCGGCGGCCGGTTGATGCAGTGCGGCGGGGGCAGTCCAGCGCCATTCGATTCCGCCTTCGGCGAACAGGTCGAGGTCCGGGTCGTCCACCCATTGGGGGCCGTCACGTCCAAACTCGCGCAGGCGGGTGCCGCGCAGACGATGGCTCAGTTCGCCGTCGTCGCCGGTGGCATGCAGGGTGAAGCCGTCAATCTGCAGCGTGACCTGGCCCTCGGGCGGGCTTACCTCAGCCTGCGCCAGGGGCACGGTCGCGAATGCGAGCACGGCCAGGGTCCATCCGAGTCGGCTGCGAATCCTGCGGCTCATCCGTTCAGGTAGGTCTCGAACAGCGCGTCGAGCCGGTCCTGCGCGGCCAGCAGGCCCTCGCAGGCCTCGCGCACGGCCCCGCGCCCACCATGGGCTTCGGTCACCCACTGGGCATGCTGGCGCACCAGCGGGTGGGCGTCGCCGACCGCGATCCCGAGCCCGACCCGCTGCATCGCTGGAAGATCCACGATGTCGTCGCCCATGAAGGCCGCTTCGGCGGGGTCGTGACCGGTGCGCTGCAGCAGTTCGTGCAGGGCTTCGCCCTTGTCGCGGCGGCCCTGGATCAGATGCTCCACTCCCAGGTCGCGCATGCGGTGCTCGACGACCCCGGAGGTGCGCCCGGTCAGGATGGCGATCTCGATGCCGCCGTCCAGGGCCAGACGGATACCGTGGCCGTCGCGGCTGTTGAAGGCCTTGTACTGCTCGCCGCCGTCGCCGAGGAACAGGCTGCCGTCGGTCAGCACGCCGTCCACGTCCAGGATCAGCAGGCGAACGGCCTGCTGGTGGGTGCGCAGAGTGGTGGCATCCAGGTTCATCACGCCACCCCGGCGCGCAGCAGGTCGTGCATGTTGATCACGCCCACCAGGCGGTTTTCGGCGTCGGTGACGGGCAGGGCGTTGATGCGCCGGCTCTCCATGGCCTCCAGGGCCTCCACCGCCAGCCAGTCGGGCTGCGCGGTGTGGCCGCCGGTGGTCATGGCCTCGCCGATGGTCAGGCCGTCCAGGCTGTGCCCGGCATCCAGGGTGCGCCGCAGGTCGCCATCGGTGAACACGCCCTGGATGCGATCGTCACCGTCGGTGATGATCACCAGCCCCAGACCCTTGCGGGTGATCTCGAACAGGGCGTCCTTGAGTGGGGCGTCCGGGGTGATGCGCGGGATCGCGCCTCCGGTATGCATGATGTCGGCGACATGCACCAGCAGGCGCCGGCCAAGGCGGCCGCCGGGGTGCGAGCGGGCAAAGTCGTTGGCGGTAAAGCCGCGTGCATCCAACACCGCGACGGCCAGGGCATCGCCCATCGCCAGCGCGGCGGTGGTGCTGGAGGTGGGAGCCAGGCCCAGCGGGCACGCCTCGCGCTCGACGCTGACATCCAGGTGTACGGTGGCATCCGCGCCGAGGCGCGAGCCGGGGTTGCCGGTCATCGCGATCAGCGGTACGCCCAGGCGCCGGATCAGCGGCAGGATGGTGATGATCTCGTCGGTCTCGCCGGAGTTCGACAGCGCGATGACCACGTCCTCGCGGGTGATCATGCCGAGATCGCCGTGACTGGCCTCGCCCGGATGCACGAAGAAGGCCGGCGTGCCGGTGGAGGCCAGGGTCGCGGCCAGCTTGCTGCCGATGTGCCCGGACTTGCCCATGCCGGTGACGATCACGCGGCCCTTGCACGCGAGGATGCAGCGGCAGGCCTCGAGGAAGCGGTCGTCGATGCGCCGGGCGAGGTTGCGTACGGCCTCGGCCTCGTCATTGAGGACGGCCAGGGCGAGCTTGCGGGTCGTTTCGGGGTTGAAGTTCATGCGGTTGCCGTGATTCCCAAATAGACAAGGTAGCTTGCGAAGGCGATGAGGAGAAGGGCGCCCTGCCAGCGCCGGATCTGTCCGCGGCGGCCCAGCGCGATCAGGAACAGGGCCACGGTCAATGCCAGCATCACCGGATAGTCGCGCGTCAGCACATCGGCGTCGATTGCCAGCGGCGTGATCAGGGCCGGAACGGCCAGTACCGCGAGCAGGTTGAACAGATTGGACCCGACTACATTCCCGATCGCCAGCCCGGCCTCGCGGCGGAAGGCGGCGACCACCGAGGTCGCCAGCTCCGGCAGGCTGGTTCCCACCGCGACAATGGTCAGCCCGATGACCAGGTCGCTGACCCCCAGTTGTTCGGCGATCTCGACGGCCCCCCAGACCAGGGCCTGGCTGCTCGCCAGCAGGAGCAGCAGCCCGAACACGAGCCAGGCGATCGCGGGCCCCAGTCGGTCGCCCTCTGGGATCGTCTCGACCATGCCGCGCACCACCTCGGGGGTGTCGTCATGGGGGGCCGGGCGTGCGCGCCGGGCGCTGATGGCCATCCAGGCAGTGAACAGGACCAGACCGGCCAGCAGCGCGATGCCCTCCAGCCGGCCCAGTTCGCCATCCACAAGCAGGAGCAGCACGCCGAAGCTGACCAGCAGGAGGATCGGCAGTTCGCGCCGAACCATGCCGCGCCCGATCGCCAGCGGCGCGACCAGGGTCGCGGTCCCCAGCACCAGCGCGATGTTGGCGATGTTCGAGCCGATCGCGTTGCCCACCGCCAGCCCCGGGTTGCCCTGCAGGCTGGCGAGGACCGAGACCACGATCTCCGGTGCCGAGGTCCCGAAAGCGACGATGGTCAGGCCGATGATCAGCGGGCTGACGCCCAGGCCGCGGGCCAGGGCCGAGGCGCCGAACACGAAGCGGTCGGCACTCCAGGTCAGCAGGATCAGGCCGCCGATGATGGCGACAACGGGTAGCACCATGGACAGTCGGGTCCGGGAGGGTCAGGCCCGGGATTGTAGCCGATTGGGTAGTGGTTTCAGCAGCGCAGACGTTCTAGGCACCCGGCGGTGGTCACCTGCGGTGTCCAGCCGAGCTGCTCGCGGGCGCGGGTGCAGTCCAGTACCAGCGGGCCGTCCAGCCCGCGGACCCAGCCGGGGTCCCCGGCGCGGGCGGTCAGGCGCCAGGCCAGCGGGTGCAGGGTGCGGATCAGCCGCAGTGGCACCGGGATCCCCCAGCGCCGCTGGTGGCGCGCCATCGCCCGTAGCGACCAGGCAGGTTCGGCCCCCAGGTTGAAGATCCCCGCAGTGCGAGTTGTGATGCTGCGCACCATCGCGGCGGCGGCATCGTCCTCCCACAGGATCTGCACTGGCTGTTCGCCCCCGGCGGGATACAGCCGTCCGCGGGCGATCTGCAGCAACAGCGGGTGGGCGTTCGGGCCGACGATCGCGGGCGGGCGCAGGAGGGTCACCTGGCACTCGGGGTATTCCCGGGCGAGCGCGAGCAGGGCCTGCTCCACGGCGACCTTGTCTTCGGCATAGGGGAAGCGCGGCCGGGTGGGATGGTCCTCGCGGAGCGGCTGCGGGCTGTCCGGCCAGGGGCCGTAGACCGCCGCGCTGGACAGGAACACGATGTGGCGCACACCGGCGGTCACCGCCGCGTGGAACACCTGCTGGCTCAGGGCCACATTCTGCTGGCGGACCCAGGTGCGGTCATGCCGGCGGCGGCCCCCGTGACCGCCCATCAATTGAAAGGCGAGGTGCACCAGCGTGTCCACCCCGGCCAGGTCCTCCGGCTGGAGCTGCGCCAGGTCGAGTACCCGTGCCTCGATAACGGTGCCGTTTTCGGGGGGAGGCAGCGCCGGCGCGGCCCGGTCCAGGGCGAGGATGTGTTCAATCGTCGGCGCGCGTGCCAGGGCGGGCAGCAGGACTTGCCCCAGGCGCCCGGCGGCGCCGGTCACGGCGACGTGCATCCGTGTTTCGCTCAGGTCGCGGTGCGGGCGACGGTGGTCGGGGCGGGGTCGGCAAACGCGGGCATGACCTCTTCCGCGAAGCAGTCCATGGACTCCTCGGCCAGCGCATGCGGAACGGCCCCGGCGCCGAAGGCCAGCAGGACCTGGTCGACCCCGGCCGCGCGCAGGCCCTCGATGCGTTCACGGCATTCGGCGGGGGTGCCGACGAGCGTCATGCCCAGCATGTCGAGGACCTTCAGGTTGATCCCGGCCTTGACCAGGTGACGGAAGCGGCCGAGCGAGCGGTAATAGTCGTAGCCCTCGATCAGGCGTTCCAGCACCGGCAGGGTCTGCTGGAACATGTGGCGATAGAACCACTCGAAGGCCGGCTTGGCCTCGCGCCGGGCGCGCTTGCCGTCCGGCAGGCACAGGACCCCAAGCGTCATGCCGACCCGGGGCGGGTGGGCGACGTCCGTGCGTGTCGCGTCCCAGGCCTCGTGATACAGGCGGATGTCCTCGCGGATCATCTGCCAGGGCTTGAACGGCCCGGCCAGCGCGCCGATGCCCTGCTGCGCCGCCCAGGTAAAGGACTCCGGGCTGACCGCGGCGGTCCAGATCGGTGGGTGCGGGGCCTGTACCGGGCGCGGCATCACGGGCACGTCGTCCAGGTGATGGAACGGCCCGTCCTGGGTGATGCGGCCGGTGGCGAAGGCTTGGCGCAGCGCATCCAGCCCGGCATCGACCCGCGCGCGGGACTCGCTCATCTCGGCCCCGAATGTGGCATATTCGCGCGGCGAGAAGCCGCGCCCGATACCCAGATCCAGGCGCCCGCCGGAGAGCTGGTCGAGCATGCCGACGCGCTGCGCCACTCGCAGCGGATGGTGGTAGGGCAGCGGCACCACGCCCAGGCCCAGGCGCAGGCGTTTGGTGCGCTGGCTGGCCGCAGCCAGCACCAGGTCCGGCGCGGTGGAGTGGGAAAACTCCGGCATCAGGTGGTGCTCCACCAGCCAGGCGGTGCCGAAGCCGAGACGATCGGCGCGCTCCCACAGGCGCAGGGTGTTCTCCAGCACCTCCGCTTCGGAGGTCTGCAGGAAGTCCGGTACCGAGAGCTCGTGGAACAGGTCGAAACGCATGGCGCCAACTGTGCCGCGCGCTCGCAGGTGATACAAGCAATCCGCGCAAAGCTGCGGTTACGTCGTGGAGGTTGAGGCATGTCGCAGGATCAGGAAGCGCCGGTATTGCAGGCCGCCGGGGTGGCGGGCCCCGGAGAGGACTGGTGGGACGACTTCTTCCCCGAGGACCTGCCGCAGGACTGGCAGCTGGAGTACTACACCCATTACCACAGCCGTTTGTTGCTGCCCGCCCCGGTGTGGACCGAGGCCGGGGCGCCGGCCTTCGGCGACTGGGCCGAGGCCGTGCCACCCGCGCTGCGGCTGACACTGGACTGGCCGGTGGAGCTGGGCCTCGAGACGGGTGCGACGCGGGCGCGCGCGCTGGCCGAGGCTGTCGGCGACGGCCTGCAGGCGGTGGCGCCGGGGCCGATGGGGCCGGCGCAGGTGCAGGCGATCCGCGCGGCGCTGGAGGCGGCCGGACTGGGGCGCCTGATGGTGTACGGCGCCGGCGAGGAGCGGGTGCTCGCGCGAGCCGAGGCGGCCTGGTTTCATCCCGCCCCGGCGCCGAAATCGGCGGCGCTTGCCGGGGGCGGGGCCTGGCAGGTCAACCCCGAGGCAGGGCTGGATGCGCCGGGCTGGCGCGCGCTGGTGGAGGCCCTCGGGCAGGCCGGTGGCAGCGGTGAGATCCCGGTGTTCCTGCGCGCGCGTCCGGAGCGACTGTCGGATTTCCGCACTATCGCCGCATTGCTGGGATTGGGATGAGCACCGCACCCGCCCGTTTGACGGTCTCCCGGCCTGCGCCCAGACTTCGGGGTTCTGTGGGCCTAAGGAAACACTGATTGATGTACACCCTCGCGTTGGTACCCCAGGTTTTCCGAGCCAAGGCGCGGCGCGCAGCCGGTGGTGGTTCTACCGGCCCGTTTTTGACCGATTCGGGCCGCAACGCAGGATCGGGGAACCTGGGGTGCCAACCCCGAAGGGGCTCGGCCTCTTTTGCGTGCGCACGGCGTTGCGGCTCCCTTGTGCAGAATGACTGCACGGCGGTCACCGCGCCTTGTTCGCACGCAAAAGCGGCTCGAGCGCGAGCGTGTACATTAATCAGTGTTTCCTTAAGGGCGAGGAGCGCGCGTGGCTGACCCGGCAGTGGAAGACAGTCCGCATATCGTGATCGAGAACCTGTGCTTCCGGCGCGGGCGCAAGATGATTTTCGATGACCTGTCGATGCGCATCCCGCGCGGGCAGGTGACGACCGTGATGGGGCCCAGCGGCAGTGGCAAGACCACGCTGCTGCGCCTGGTCGGCGGTCAGTTGCGTCCGGACAAGGGCCGCATCTGGGTGGATGGCCAGGAGGTGGCGAGGCTCTCCACCCGGCGGCTGTACGCGCTGCGCAAGCGCATGGGCATGCTGTTCCAGAGCGGTGCGCTGCTGACGGATCTCTCGGTATTCGAGAACGTCGCCTTCCCGCTGCGCGAGCACACGGATCTGCCGGAGGACGTGCTGCACGCGCTGGTTCTGCTGAAGCTGGAGGCGGTGGGCCTGCGCGCGGCGCGCGACCTGGACCCGGCGACCCTGTCCGGTGGCATGGCGCGGCGCGTCGCGCTGGCGCGGGCCATTGCGCTGGACCCGGACCTCATTTTGTACGACGAGCCGTTCACCGGGCTCGATCCGATCACCATGGGCCAGATTGTCAGCCTGATCCGCCGGACCAATCAAAGCCTGGGGCTTACCAGCGTGCTGGTCTCGCATGACGTGACCGAGGCGATGGCGATCTCCGATCAGGTGGTGCTGATCGCCGATGGCCGGGTAGTGGATGCCGGGCCGCCGGACGAACTGGAGGCGCGCGCTTCCGACTGGAGCGCGCAGTTCCTGCAGGGTCGCCCGGACGGGCCGGTGCCGTTTCATTACCCGGGCGCGTCCTACCGCGATGACCTGCTGGGGCAGGGGGAGCGCCGCGATGACTGATTCGATTGCCGCGCTGGGTCGGACCACGATCAATGCCCTGACGGTGTTCGGCCGGGCGTTCATCTTCCTGATCCGGATGCTGGCGAGCCTGGATATCGTCTTTCGCCGCTTCGGCCTGACGCTTGTTCAGGTGTATTCGGTGGGGGTGCGCTCGCTGCTGATTATCGTCGTGTCCGGGCTGTTTGTCGGCATGGTGCTGGCGTACCAGGGCTACATCACGCTGGTGAACTTCGGCGCGGCCGAGGCCCTGGGCGGGGTGGTTGCGCTGTCGCTGGTACGCGAACTGGGGCCGGTGGTCACCGCGCTGCTGTTCGCCGGGCGCGCCGGCTCCGCGCTGACCGCGGAACTGGGGCTGATGAAGACGACCGAACAGCTCTCGGCGATGGAGATGATGGCGGTGAACCCCTATCGCCGGATCTTCGCGCCACGCTTTGTGGCCGGGTTCCTCTCCATGCCGCTGCTGGCCGCGATCTTCAGCGCCGTGGGCGTGATGGGCGGCTACCTCGTCGGGGTGGGGCTGCTGGGCGTGGACAGCGGCGCCTATTTCTCGCAGATGCAGTCGGTGACCGACTGGAACGAGGATGTGCTCTCCGGCGTGATCAAGAGCATCGTGTTCGGCTTCGTGGTGACCTGGATCGCGGTGTTCCAGGGCTTCAATGCGCAGCCGACGTCCGAGGGCATCTCGCGCGCCACGACCCAGACGGTGGTGGTGTCGTCGCTCGCGGTGCTGGGCCTCGATTTCATCCTGACCGGGCTGATGTTCGGCGCGGGCTGACCAAACAGTGTTTACCCAGGACAGGTGGCAATAATGAAGGTACGTTTCTTCGAACTGGCGGTCGGTGTCTTCGTGCTCCTGGGTATCGGGGCGCTGTTCTACCTGGCGGTGCAGGTGAGCAACGTGACCGACTACCACGACCGTGACACCTATACGGTGAGCGGATACTTCGACAACATCGGGGGGCTCAAGACGCGTGCCCCGGTCACGGTGTCGGGTGTGCGCATCGGGCGAGTGGCGGATATCCGTTACGATCCGGAACGCTTTCGCGCCGAGGTGACCCTGGCGATCCGCTCGGAGCACGACTACCTGCCGATGGACACCCAGGCCGCCATCCACACCGCGGGGCTGCTGGGCGAACAGTACATCGCGCTGGAGCCGGGTGGTGACTACGACACCCTGCAGGAAGGCGACGAGCTGATGTTCACCCAGTCGGCACTGGTGCTGGAGAACCTCATCGGTCGCTTCATGACCAACATGGGTAGTGACTGATCTACCCAAACCGGGAGCAAGAGACATGAAATGGTTGCATGAACGAATCCTGATCCTGCCGCTGGCGCTGCTGGTCCTGATCCTGGCGGCTCCCGCCCAGGCCGAAGAAAACCCCGCCGAGCTCATCAAGCAGTCGATCGACGCGGTCTACGAGAAGCTGCGGGCAAACGAGGCGCGTGCGCAGGAAGATCCTGACTTCGTGATTGGCGTGATCGAGGAGGAGATCCTGCCCGGCGTGGATGTCAACGGGATGGCCCGCCTGGTCCTGGCACGTCACTGGCGCGATGCCAGCAGCGAGCAGCAAGACCGCTTCGCCGAGGCCTTCAAGAACACGCTGCTGCAGGCCTACGGGGTGCAACTGGCCGATCATCTGGACAAGGACGTGCGCGTCATCGAGCGGCGCTCGCGCCAGGACGAGCGCATGGCCGTGGTTGCCACCGAGGTGGTGATGGGCTCCGGCCAGTCGAACATCCAGGTCAACTACCGTCTGCGTCCGGTGAACGGCGAATGGAAGGTCTTCGACGTCGAGGCCGAGGGGCTCAGCTTCGTCGGCAACTTCCGCACTCGCTTTAACGAGGAGATCAACCGCGATGGCCTGGAGGCGCTGATCGAGCGCCTGGAAGATGGCGACGAGGCGCTGATCGAGGATGCCGTGGGCGACGTGACCCCCGACAACGGCGCCGCGGACCGGTGAGCGACGCACAGATCCGGGCGGATGAAGGCGGTCTGGTCGTCAACGGGCCACTGACCTTCGCGACGGTGGCCGGGCTGGAGGCACGGGCCCGCGGGCTGACGGCGCATCTCCCGGAACACGCTCGGGTGGACCTGACGCAGGCGGGTCGTATCGACAGCGCCGGCGTGGCGTTCCTGGTCATCCTCTGGCGTCGCGCCCGCGAGCAGGGCCGCACCCTGGTCTTCGAGCCCCTCCCCGAGGGGTTGCGCCCGTTACTGGAGTTGTACGACCTGGAGTCGATTATCACCGACTCCGCCGCCCGTTCCGTCGCCTGAGTCGTGCCGGCGGCGGGCGAACGGGCGAGCCCGGCGCGGATTCGTTATCATGGCGCGTTTCGCCGAACCACGGTCGGTTCGGCGGTCAATCCGGGCATCCCATGGACAAACTGATCATTACCGGAGGTCGCCGACTCGAGGGTCAGGTCTGGATCTCCGGGGCCAAGAACGCCGTGTTGCCGATCCTGTCCGCCACCTTGCTGGCGGACGGGCCGATGACCATTGGCAACGTCCCGCATCTGCAGGACGTGACCACCACCATGGAACTGCTCGGCCGCATGGGCGTCAGCCTTACGGTTAACGAGCGCATGCGCATCGAGGTCGACCCGACCACGCTGACCCAGTGCGTCGCCCCGTACGACCTGGTCAAGACCATGCGCGCCTCCATCCTGGTGCTGGGGCCGCTGCTGGCCCGCTTCGGCGAGGCCGAGGTTTCCCTGCCGGGTGGCTGTGCCATCGGTTCGCGTCCGGTGAACCTGCACCTGCGGGGTCTTGAGGCCCTGGGGGCCGAGATCGAGGTCGAAGGCGGCTACATCCACGCTCGCGCGGATCGCCTGAAGGGCGCGCGCGTGGTCTTCGACCAGGTGACGGTAACCGGTACCGAGAACCTGTTGATGGCCGCCACCCTGGCCGAGGGCGAGACCCTGATCGAGAACGCCGCGCGCGAGCCAGAGGTCATCGATCTGGCGGACTGCCTGACCGCGATGGGCGCGAAGATCCAGGGGGCCGGCACCGACACCATTCGGGTGCAGGGCGTGGAGCGCCTGCACGGCTGCGAATACGATGTGATGCCGGACCGTATCGAGACCGGCACCTTCCTGGTCGCCGCCGCGGTCACCCGTGGGCGCGTGCGCTGCCGCAATACCCGCCCGGAGCTGCTGGACGCGGTGCTGGCCAAGCTGGTCGAGGCCGGCGCTCGCATCGAGACCGGGCCGGACTGGATCGAGCTGGATATGGAGGGCCGCCGACCGAAGGCGGTGAACCTGCGCACCGCGCCGTTCCCGGCCTTCCCGACCGACATGCAGGCGCAGATGATGGTGCTGAACACCGTGGCCGAGGGCACCGGATCGGTAGTCGAGACGGTGTTCGAGAATCGCTTCATGCATGCGCTGGAGCTGCAGCGCATGGGCGCGCACATTACCATCGAGGGCAATACCGCGATCGTCGAGGGCGTGGAAAAACTGGTCGGTGCGCCGGTGATGGCGACTGACCTGCGTGCCTCGGCGAGCCTGATCATCGCCGGCCTGGTGGCCGAGGGCGAGACCGAGGTGGACCGCATCTACCACATCGATCGCGGCTACGAATGCATCGAGGAAAAACTGAGCCAGATCGGCGCGACCATTCGTCGCGAGCCGGTCTGATGCCGCGACTCACACGGAACCGGACGAACGCCTGACCCATGATGGATCCCAACGCCCTGACCATCGCCCTGTCCAAGGGCCGCATCCTCAAGGACACCCTGCCGCTGCTTTCCAGCGCCGGGATCGAGTTGCTGGAGGATCCGGACGAGACGCGCAAGCTGATCCTCGACACCAACCGCGAGGATGTGAAGATCGTGGTGGTGCGCGCGACCGACGTGCCCACCTACGTGCAGCACGGCGCGGCGTCCATCGGCGTGGCCGGCAAGGACGTGCTGATGGAGCACGGCGCGGCCGGGCTGTACGAACCGCTGGATCTGCATATCGCCGAGTGTCGCCTGATGCTGGCGGGGCGCCCGGGCCAGCAACCGGACCCGCAGCAACGCCTGCGCATCGCCACCAAGTTTGTGAACATCACGCAGAACTACTTTGCCCAGCAGGGCCGCCAGGTCGATATCATCAAGCTCTACGGCTCGATGGAACTGGCACCGCTGGTGGGCCTGGCCGACTACATCGTCGACCTGGTGGATACCGGCAACACCCTCAAGGCCAACGGCCTGGAACCGCTGGAACTGATTACCCCCATTAGTTCCCGGTTGATCGTGAACCAGGCAGCCATGAAGATGCGACATAGAACCATTCAAAATCTCATCGAGGGCCTGCGGGAGGCCGTCACCCCCGCGACGACGTAATCGAGAACACCATGACCGCCGATACCGACGACCTGCGAATCCGCGAAATCCAGGAGGTGTCCGCCCCGGACACCGTACGCGATGAACTGCCGATCACCGATGCGGCGGCCAACACCGTGTTCGAGGCCCGCCAGGCCTGCCATCGCATCCTGCGCGGCGAGGATGACCGCCTGCAGGTGATCGTCGGCCCCTGCTCGATCCACGACGTGGACGCCGCGCTGGACTATGCCGATCACCTGAAGACCCTGCGCGAGGAGCTCTCCGACGCGCTGCATATCGTGATGCGGGTGTACTTCGAAAAGCCGCGTACCACGGTTGGCTGGAAGGGTCTGATCAATGACCCCGATCTGGATGGCAGCTTCCATATCAACAAGGGCCTGCGCGTGGCGCGCGGACTGCTGCGCGATCTGGCGGTGAAGGGCATGCCGGCGGCCACCGAATACCTCGACCTGATCAGCCCGCAGTACATCGCGGACCTGGTCGCCTGGGGCGCGATTGGTGCGCGCACCACCGAAAGCCAGGTGCACCGCGAGCTGGCCTCCGGTCTGTCCTGCCCGGTGGGCTTCAAGAACTCCACCGATGGCAGCCTGCGCGTGGCGATCGACGCGATCCGTTCTGCCTCGCGCCCGCATCACTTCCTGTCGGTGACCAAGTCGGGCCGCTCGGCAATCTTCTCCACCACCGGCAACGACGACTGCCACATCATCCTGCGCGGCGGGAAGCAGCCGAACTACGACGCCGCGAGCATCGAAGAGGCCTGCAAGGAACTGCGCATGGCCGAGCTGCCGGAGTCGGTGATGGTGGACTGCAGTCACGCCAACAGCCGCAAGGACCCGAAGCAGCAGATCGAGGTCGCGCGTGTGCTGGGCGAACAGATTGCCGGCGGCGATCGGCGCATTATGGGCGTGATGCTGGAGAGCCACCTGACCGGTGGTCGCCAGGACATCCTGCCCGGCAAGCCGCTGCAATATGGCCAGAGCATCACCGATGCCTGCATGGGCTGGGACGACAGCGAGGCCACCCTGCGCCTGCTGGCCGATGCCGTGCGCGCGCGCCGCAAGGCTGCCGTACCCGCCTGAACGAGGAGCCCGACATGCCATCCATTGCCCGACTCGATACCCAGCAGCCCGATTTCGATCAGGCCCTGGAGAACCTGCTGTCCTGGGAATCCGTTGCCGACACCGGCGTGCGGGACGCGGTGGACGAGATCCTTGGCGCGGTGCGCACCGAGGGCGATGCCGCGGTGTTGCGCTACACCGCCAAGTTCGACCGGCTCGACCGTGCCGCAGTCTCCGATCTTGAGATCCCCCACGACCGCTTGCAGGCCGCCCTGGAGTCGATCCCGGCGGAGCAGCGCAAGGCCCTGGAGATGGCCAGCGCACGCATCCGTCGCTATGCCGAGCACCAGCTCATGCGGGACTGGGATTTCACCGACGAGGACGGCACCGTTCTCGGCCAGCGCGTGACCGCGCTGGACTCGGTGGGCCTGTACGTCCCCGGGGGCAAGGCGGCCTATCCGTCCTCCGTGCTGATGAACGCCATCCCGGCCAAGGTCGCCGGCGTCGAGTTGCTGGTCATGGTCGTGCCCGCCCCGGGCGGTGAGCTGAACGATCTGGTGCTGGCCGCAGCCGCCGTGGCCGGCGTGGATCGCGTGTTTACCGTGGGGGGCGCCCAGGCCGTGGCCGCGTTGGCCTATGGCACCCAGACGATCCCGGCGGTGGACAAGATCGTTGGTCCCGGCAATATCTTCGTGGCTGCGGCCAAGCGCGAGGTGTTCGGCACCGTCGGCATCGACATGATCGCCGGTCCGTCCGAGATCCTGGTGGTCTGCGACGGCGAGACCGACCCCGACTGGATCGCGGCCGACCTGTTCTCCCAGGCCGAGCACGACGAGCAGGCCCAGTCCATCCTGCTGTCCTGGGACGATGCGTTCCTGGATCGCGTGGCCGAGGCCATGGACCGCCTGCTGGAGGAGATGCCGCGCGCCGAGATCATCCGCACCAGCCTCGACAAGCGCGGCGCGCTGGTGAAGGTGCGCGACTCGGCCGAGGCCGTCGCGGTCGCCAACCGCATCGCCCCGGAGCACCTGGAGCTGTCGGTGGCCGACCCGCAGGCGATGCTGGATGCCGGGCTGCGCCACGCCGGCGCGATCTTCATGGGCCGCTATACCTCCGAGGCCCTGGGCGACTACTGCGCTGGCCCCAACCACGTGCTGCCGACCTCGCGTACCGCGCGCTTCTCCTCGCCGCTGGGCGTGTACGACTTCCAGAAGCGTTCGAGCATCATCCACTGCTCGGCCGAAGGTGCGGCCAAGCTGGGCGAGACCGCCGCGGCGCTGGCCCACGGCGAGGGCCTGACCGCCCACGCGCGCTCCGCCGAACTGCGCAGTCGATGACCGCCCGCGCGACCCGGACCCCGGACGCCCTGATGCGCCCGGAGGTGCTGGCGCAGCCGGCCTACCAGGTGGCCGACGCGACCGGCCTGATCAAGCTGGACGCGATGGAAAACCCGCATCCCTGGCCGGGGGAGCTGGAAGACGCCTGGCTGGCGGCCCTGCGTGATCCGCAGCTGAACCGCTATCCCGACGCCCAGGCACTGGGTCTGGCCGCTCAGGTGCGCGCCGCCCACGGCGTGCCCGAGGCCGCCGGACTGTTGTTCGGCAATGGCTCCGACGAACTCATCCAGATCCTGATCACGGCGGTGGCGGGTTCCGGGCGTCCGGTGCTGGCGCCGGAGCCGACCTTCGTGATGTATGGCGTGTTGGCCCGAGCGCTGGGGGTGCCGTTCATCGGTGTCCCCCTGAACGCGGACTTCACCCTGGACCTCGACGCGATGCGCGCGGCGATGGCCGAGCACAACCCGGCGCTGGTGTTCCTCGCCTACCCGAACAATCCCACCGGGACGCTGGACGATGCCGCGACCGTACAGGCCATCGTCGACGAGAGCCCCGGGGTCACGGTGGTCGATGAGGCCTACGCCCCGTTCGCGGCGCACAGCTTCCTTCCGCGCGTCGGCGAGGATGACGGCCTGATGGTGATGCGCACGGTCTCCAAGCTGGGGCTGGCCGGCGCTCGGCTTGGCTATCTGGCAGGCACGCCGGCGTGGATCGATGCGCTGGATCGCCTGCGTCTGCCATACAACATCAACACCCTGACCCAGCGCTCGGTGGCCTTCGCCCTGGAGCACCGCGAGGCGCTGGACGCGCAGGCGCGCGGAATCGTCGAGGAACGCGACCGCCTGAGCGAGCGTCTGACCGCGACGACGGGGGTCGAGCAGGTCTTCCCCAGCCAGGCGAATTTCATCCTGTTCCGGGTACGCGCCGGGGCGGGGCATGCGACCTTCGCCGCCCTGCGCGACGCTGGCATCCTGATCAAGGACGTCGGCCGGGCGCATCCGCTTCTCGCGGACTGTCTGCGCGTGACCGTCGGTCGCCCCGACGAAAACGACGCCTTCCTCGCCGCGCTCGGGCAGGCCCTCGCCGCCTGACGTTTTTTCCGGCGCCACGCCTTTTGGTTGCACCACAGAGGGCACGGAGAAATGCGCGGAGTGGTTTCCGGAACGGCCTAAGCGCATCGTAAAGGGGTCTTGCCCTCGCGGAAGACGCGGCGAGATCGGGTGAAGGTGGGGTGCCAGGCCCGGTTTTCGTTCACCCTTTCCCGAAACTGGTAAACCGGAGGTCATCCCGGCCGCAGCGCAGGGAAGCGAAGAGCCGGGATTTCCGACGCAAGTCCTGCCCCCCACGTTCGGCCGGGCCACAACGCGAAGATCCCGGATAACCGCTGCGCGGTTTCCGGGATGACAAGGGGGCGCTGCCGGGCCGGTGCGCAAGAGCGGCGGTAGCCCCTGACAGCCCCGCGCATTTTTCCGTGGCCTCCCGTGCCCTCTGCGGTGAAAAGCCTTTCCTGGCCCTTTCCCGGTGCGGCGTCTCAGCGGCAGCCGGCGGGCGGTTCCAGACGCAGGCCACTGACCTCGCCCATGGCACCGCAGGCACGCAGGGCGGCGGCAAATGGGGACTGGCGGGCGGGTTGGCCGTTGATGCTCTCGATGGTGATGCCGCGGCGTTTGGGCAGCCAGCGGCTGCCGGCGAGCTGGCGGACAGCCTCCGTGACGAGGGCCGCGTGTTCCTCCGCAGTGTCGATGCCGGGGATCGTCTCCCAGACGAACAGCTGGCGGCCGGAGGCGGCGAGATAGAGCAGCGGCTGGCCGCCGGCCAGCGCGACCAGGGCCCCGGCCACGCGGCGCAGGCGGCCCTCGGCGGCCTCCGGCGGCTGTGGCCAGGGCAGGAGCTGGCCCCAGGGATTGGCCGGGTCGACGCTGGCCAGCCACTGCGGCTCGGGGGTGTCGTCGGCCGCGCGTTCCAGCGCGCGCAGGCGGTCCACCGCGCCGGCGCGGGCGAACTGGGCGCCGGTCAGGCCCTCGACGAAGTGGCCGCGGCGCAGCTTGCCGGCGTCCTCCATCGCGCGGTAGATGGGATAGACGCGGCCGAATCCGCCCGGCAGGCCCTCGGCGCGCGCCATCTCGCGGCTGACCACGCCGTAGCGCGCCAGCAGGTTTTCGGCCTGTTCACGGGCGCGTTCCGTCAGCGACACGCCGGGATCGATCAGGTCGGCCACCCGTGACCAGCGCCCGCCGGCCAGGCCCTGTCCCGGGCGCCGCCGGCCGCGCGCGGAGCCCTTGCGCTGGCCCAGGCTGCGCAGCGGGGCGAAGGTGTCGTTGGTGATCTGCCCGGCCCAGACCCGATCCCAGATCGCGGCCTCGATCGCGTCCTGGCGGGCGTCCGGCTGCGCCTCGCGCGCTGCGCGTTCCAGCTCCATGTAGAAGCAGGCGCCGCGCCGGTCCAGGGCCTCCAGGATCGCCCGTGCTAACGGGTCATCGGTGGCCGCTGTCTCCGCCTCGGGCGTGTCCGGTTCCACCGGTTCCAGCAGCACCATCGCCTGTTCGCGGCGCAGAAAGCGGATGCGCCCGTCGCGCTGGCCCAGCGCGCCGCTGCCCACCCAGACGAACTCGCCGGAGGCGGTGATGCGGTCCAGCGCGTCCAGCGAGAAGTCGCGCACCCGCATCGGCAGCACATGGGCGGTCCAGGCCGACCAGGGCAGGGCGACGCCTTCGAGCTGCGTGAGCACCTCGCGCAGGGTGCCGATGCCCGACCCGGGCTTGCTCAGGCCCTGCCAGGCGGGCAGGAAGCGGCCCAGCGCGCGGGCGTCCACCGCCGCCGCCTCGTCGCGCAGGCGGGCCAGGGTGCGGCGCTTCAGCCGGCGCAGGATGTCCAGCTCGCACCAGTCCTCGCCCTGGCCCTGCGGGCGGATCTCGCCGCGCAGCAGCACGCCGGCACTCTCTAGCGCCTCCAGCGCCGGGAGCAGCGCGCCGGGCGCGAGGCCGTAGCGAACGCCCAGCTCCTCGACGTGGAATGGCCCATGGGTGCGGGCGTAGCGGCGCAGCAGCTGTTCCAGCGGGCGTTGCGGCGGCTCGAGGAAACCGGCGGGCAGGCCGGGTGGTGGCACGACCCCGAGCGCGTCGCGAAAGAGGGCAGCGTCCTCGGCCGCGATCCAGCGCGGCTCGCCGGCGATTCGGACCTCGACCGCACGCAGCCCGTCGGCCAGGGTCTGTAGCCAGGGTGCGGGGTTTTCGTCCGCTGTGGCTTCGATCTCCTCCCGCGTCAGGTCGCCCCCCCGGCGCAGCAGGTCATGCAGCTCGTCGGCGTCGCGGACCTGTGTCGCCTCGCTGGTGTGCGCCAGCTCGGCCTCCAGCTCGGCCAGGGCATCGGGGTCGATCAGCTCGCGCAGCTCGGCCTGGCCCAGCAGCTCGGCCAGCATCCCGCGATCGAGTGTGAGCGCCTGCGCCTTGCGTTCGGCCATCGGCGCGTCCTGCTCGTAGATGTAGGCCGCCACGTAGGCGAACACCAGGCTGCGCGCGAACGGCGAGGCCCGTGGCGTTTCCACCTCGTGCACCCGGATGTGGCGCTCCTGCACCCCCCGCAGGATCCCGCGCAGGGCGTCCAGATCGAACACGTCGGCCAGCACCTGGCGGTAGGTCTCCAGCACCACCGGGAAGCTCGCGTACTCGCGCACCGACGCGAGCAGCTGCTGCGACTTCAGGCGCTGGGCCCACAGCGGCGTGCGCTGGCCCGGGCGGTTGCGCACCAGAAGCAGGGCGCGGGCCGCATTCTCGCGGAAGGCGCTGGCGAACAGGGTGGAGTGTCCCAGCTCGCGGGTGACCGTCTCCTCCAGTTCCTCCGGGTCGGGGAACAGGCTGTCCAGCTCGGGCAGGTCCTCGCTGTCCGCCAGGCGCAGCACGATGCCGTCATCGGTGTACATCACCTGCACCTCGAAGCCAGAGGTGCTGGTCAGCGCGCCCTGCAGGGCCAGCGCCCAGGGGGCGTGCACGCGGGCGCCGAATGGGGTCAGGATGCACACGCGCCAGTCGCCGACCTCGTCGCGGAAGCGCTCGACCACGATGCGCTTGTCCGACGGGAGCTGCCCGGTGGCCTCGCGCTGTTCGTCGATGTAGTCGCCGAGGGTCTCGACCGCCGCCTCCGACAGCGGGGCATGCTCCTTGAGCCAGGTCGCGCGTTCGGCGCGGTCCATGCGCGCGAGGCGTTCGGTGGCGGCGCCGATTGCGCGCCCGAGTTCGATTGGGCGGCCGGGGCCGTCGCCATGCCAGAAGGGCAGCTTGCCGACCTCGCCGGGGGCGGGGGAGACCAGCACGCGGTCGCGGGTGATCGCCTCCACGTGCCAGGTGCTGGCGCCCAGGGTCACGTTCTCGCCGGTCTTCAGCTCGAACACCATCTCCTCGTCCAGCTCGCCGATGCGCGGGCCGCCCTCGCCGACATGCACGCCGTACAGGCCGCGGTCGGGGATGGTGCCGGCGTTCAGGCGCGCGGCCAGCGCCGCGCCCCGGCGCGGGGTCAGCTCGTCGCGGGCGCGGTCCCAGGCGAGCCACGGGCGCAGGTCGGCGAAGTCGGTGCTGGGGTAGTGGCCGGAGAGCATATCCAGGGTCGCCTCCAGCAGCGGGCGCGATAGCTCGCGCCAGGGTGCGGCGCGGCGCACCAACGCGTGCAGCTCGTCCACCGTGCGCGGGCGTTCGCAGACCATCGCGACGAGCTGCTGGGCGAGCACGTCCAGCGGGTTGTGCGGGGCATGGATTGGTTCCAGCGCGCCGACCTGCATGCGCTCGCCGATCACCGCGCATTCCAGCAGGTCGCCGCGAAAGCGCGGCAGCAGCAGCGAGCGCGAGACCTGGCCGACCCCGTGCCCGGCGCGTCCGGCGCGTTGCAGGCCGCGGGCAACCGAGCCGGGCGATTCGACCATGATCACCAGGTCCACCGCACCCATGTCGATGCCCAGTTCCAGCGAGCTGGTGGCGACGATGCCGCGCAGGCGCCCGGTCTTCAGTCGCCCCTCGATCTCCGCGCGGCGCTCGTGGGAGACGCTGCCGTGGTGAGCGGCGACCAGGTCTTCGGGCTTTTTGGCGTCCTCGGGATGCTGTTCGCGCCAGGCGTCGTTGATGCGCTGGACCAGGCGTTCGCACAGCCCGCGGCTGTTGACGAACACGATGGTCGAGCGGTGTTCCAGGATCGCCGCCAGCAGGCGCGGCTCCAGGCGCGCGGCGCGGTCGCCGCCCCCGCCCGGGAGTGGTCCGGTGCCCTGGCCGTAGACCGCGCCGAGGATGGAGCCGGACGGGATGGTTTCCGCGCCTTCGGACGCTTCGAGGGTGGGAGGTGCGTGTGCCGCTGGCGGCTCCTCCGGGGCGAGGATCTCGAGATCCAGGCGTGGGGCCTCGGCGGCGTCGATCACCTCCACCTCGCGGTCGCCGCCGAGGAAGCCTCGCGCGACCTCCATCGGATGCACGGTCGCGGAGAGCCCGATGCGTTGCGGGTCCTCGCCACAGCGCTCGGCCAGGCGTTCCAGCGACAGGGCCAGGTGTGCGCCGCGCTTGTTCCCGGCCAGGGCGTGCACCTCGTCGATGATTACCGTATGGACGGATTCGAGGTTCTCCGCGGCCTTCGAGCCCAGCAGCAGGTAGAGCGACTCCGGCGTGGTCACCAGGATGTCGCCGGGTTCGCGCGCCTGGGCACGGCGCTCGGCCTGCGGGGTGTCGCCGGTGCGGATGTGCACCACGGGTTCGCGGGCCGACTCGTCGCCTAGGCGCACGGCGGTCCGGGTGATGCCGGTCAGCGGGGCGCGCAGGTTGCGCTCGATGTCGGTGGCCAGTGCCTTCAGTGGCGAGATGTAGAGTACCGAGTAGCCGGTGCGGGGTTCCGGGGCCGGCTCGCCGGTCAGGCGGTCGATTGCACTCAGGAACGCGGCAAGGGTCTTGCCGCTACCGGTCGGGGCGATCAGCAGACAGTGGTGGCTGGCCCGGATCGCGGGCCAGCCGCGGGACTGGATGGGAGTGGCCTGCTCGAAGGCCTCGCGAAACCAGGTGTCGGTCGCGGGGCGAAAGGGCGTGACCGGCATCGGCTGGGGCCCCGAGCTGGCGGGTCAGGCGTGGCCGACGGTGCTGTCGGTGGTGGAGTGGAAGTAGTCGCTGTCGCGGGCCAGTTCGTCGATCAGTTCGTGCAGCATGGCCAGCCGGCTCTCGGCATCCGCGAACGGGGCGCAGTCCTCGCACAACGGGTCGCCGCACGGTTGGCGGCTGTACAGCCAGAAGTGGATCGCACCGGCCAGCAGGCCGTCGGCAACATCACCGGTCTCGTCGGCCTGGCCGTCATCCGCCAGGCGGTTGGCCAGCTCGATCAGGTGCTGGGCGGCGTTGTTGTAGGTCTGGTCGGTGGTGTCGTTCATGGGGTCTCGGGACAGTCTTGTTTAGCCAGCGCCAGTCGGTTTGACCGGCACAGAACCCGGCAGTTTACCGCGACTGGCCGATATTCCGAAGAAACAGGGGAATATGCCGTTCCTCCGGGGACAGGCCGCCGTGGGCGCCAACAAAGAACGGCCCCTCGTCATCGGCCGGCGGGTCCACCAGGTAGGCGTCCTCGACCGGCAGCAGCAGGTAGTCGCCGGCCCGCGCGCGCAGTTCCGGGTGTTGCGGCTCGGGGCCGAGGGTCCCGTGGCCCAGCCACTCGGCCTGCGGGATGGCCAGGACGTCGTCACCGAACGCCCGCTCCAGTGCCTGCAGGAAGTCAGCGTGCTGTCCGGTTCGGATGTGGGCGAGGGCGGCGCGTGGCTCGCCGGTCAGACGGTGGCGCAGGCAGGCCTGTACCGCCGGATGCTCGCGGAGGTCCAGGCGGCGTTCGACCGTGCGCATGCCGTGGTCGGCGGTGGTCAGGAACACGCTTTCCTGACGCTGGATCTGCGCGCAGGTGGCGGTGTAGGCCAGGTCCAGCTGTTTCAGGTGGCGCTCCACCTCCGGGCTGTCCGGGCCGTATTCGTGGCCCAGATGGTCCAGCTCCGACCAGTAGACGTAGGTGAAGTGGGGTCCCGGCGTCGCGTTCACATGCGCGGCCACCCGCGCCGGCAGCTCGGAGAGGTCCTCGAAGCCAATGAAGTCGGCGCCGCGGCTCATCATGCGGTTGTAGGGCGTGCCGCCGATCCATTCCGGGCCGATGAAGGTCATGCCGCAGTCAAGCCGGTCGCCCAGGCGGTCGGGCTGCACGCGGCCGGTCAGCTCGCGGTAGCCGAGCGTGGCCGGGTGGTCGTCGGCGCCGCGCTCCTGGCCCATCAGTACCGTAAGGGTGCGTTCGGCGGCCGCCAGGCGGGTATGCCAGCCGAGCAGGCCATGCCGTGCGGGGTGGCGCCCGGTCAGGATGCTGGTGATCGCGGTGGCCGTAGTGCTGGGAAACACAGTCTCCAGATCGGTCACGTGGTCCGCGCCCAACAGCGGCGTGTGGCGGCGGTAACGGGCGGCAAAGCCGTCGATGAGCCACAGCACGATATGGCGGTCCGGGCCCAGGTGCTCGGAGACACCCGCGAGCGGCGGGTGCGAGGCCGCCGCGTTCAGGCTCGCCTCGATCTGGCCGAGCAGGTCCATCAGCCCGGGGGATTCCAGCCGCGCGCGCAGAATGGCGTCCACGGCCGAGTGGGCCGTGGGGGTGGCAGTGACCGACAAGACCTCAGGCCTTCGCGCCGCCGTCGCCACCCATGCAGGGCGGGGAATCCGCGACCTTTCCGGCGCGCTCGAACCACTGGTCCGGGTCCAGGGTGTGCAGCGCCAGGGCGTGGATGCCGCCGGCCAGCTCGTCGGCCAAGGCCTGGTTCACCAGACGATGCCGCGCGATCAGCTTCTGGTCGCGAAAGGCCTCGGATACCACGGTTACCTTGAAGTGCGACTCTGAGCCCGGCGGCACGTTGTGCATGTGGCTCTCGTTCACCACCTCCAGATGCTCGGGCGCAAAGCGTTCCTCCAGCTTCCGGCTAATGGTCTCCTGCATGGTCATCGACGACTCCAGTGCTTCGAATGGTGGGTCAACCAACATGTCCAGTCTGCCGTGTCGGCAACGCATGTCCAGATCCTCTGTGGGTCGCATGGCTGCCGTGCCCGGAAGGCCGGGATTACGCGCCCGGTGCGCGGGTCTTCCAATAGTCCGGATCACGATGCAGGTGCATGATGGCGAGGATCAGAACAGCGTCGTTCAAACCGGTGCCATATCTTCTCGAAGACCTGCTCGCCCGGAATGGCCGCGACCGTGCCCGACCGGATCTCTTCCAGGCGTTTTCGGGAGACTTCCGCCCATTTTCGGTCTACACCCGCATCGGGCGGGTTCAGGCTACGCAGGAGAGAATCGACTACCAGGGCGCGGTCCTCCACGGGTAGGGACTCGGCTTCGTCGATGAGGTCTTTGATCTTCATGTCATCATCCTCGTGACATCGCTGTGGGCGATGGCCGGAGCAAGGTGTCTGCTCATACTGGCATGGTAGTGCGAGAGGGCGCCATTGTGGCCGGCATGAAGCAGGTGGTTCCCGCTCCCGGGAGGTGATGATGCGACAGACACTGGCGTTCGATGTGTACGGGACGCTGATCGATACGCAGGGGATTGCGGCGACGCTCGAAGGCTGGATCGGCGAGCGGGCACCTGTGCTGGCGCGTGCCTGGCGCGAGAAGCAGCTCGAATACACCTTCCGGCGTGGGCTGATGGGGGCGTATGCGGACTTCGATACCTGTACCGAGCAGGCGCTGCGCTATTGCTGCCAGGCGTTGGATATCGAGCTCGACCCTGAGCAGGAGGTGGCGTTGTTGCTGCGCTATCGCCAGCTCCCCGCCTTTACCGATGCGGCTCCGGCCCTGGATCGCCTGCGCGCGGACGGCCACCGCCTGTTCGCATTCAGCAACGGCAGGGCCGAGACGGTGGATGAGCTGCTGCGCCACGCCGATCTGGACGATCGCTTCGAGGATGTCGTCAGCGTGGACGAGATCGGCTGTTTCAAGCCGGATCCACGGGTGTACCGGCATTTCCTCCAGCGGGCGAATGTATTGCCGATGGCTGCCTGGCTGATCTCGGGCAACCCGTTTGACGTGATCGGCGCGCAGGCCGCGGGTATGCGCACGGCCTGGCTCGACCGGGCGGGGCAGGGGCTGTTCGATCCCTGGGGCGGGGAACCCACCGCTACCATCCGGGACCTGGACGAGCTGGCCGGCGCGCTGGGTTTGTAGCGGCCGCGACCTCGGCAAGCATTCCCGTTGCAACGCGCTATTCGCACGCGGTGGTTGCGCTACGATGGAGATCGGGCAGCCGCCGGGAGAGGAGCGTGAGCCAGCACGTCAAGCAACGGGTCGCGCCCGCAGTCGAATCGCCCCCGATCCGTCCCGCCACGCTCGAGGATCTGGAGGCGCTGGTGGCGCTGGAACAGGCGGCGTTCGAGGTCGATCGCATCTCGCGGCGGCAGTTTCGCTACCTCCTCACGCGCGGGCATGCGGCCACGCTGGTGGCGGAGGGGCCCGGCGGTGAGGGGCTGCTCGGCTACGTGATGCTGCTGTTCAGCCGGGGTACGTCGCTGGCGCGGCTGTACTCGATCGCGGTCAGCGAGCGTGCGCGTGGCCGGGGCCTGGGGCGGCGCCTGGTGGAGGCGGCGGAGGATGTGGCGCGGGATCATGGGCGCACCGATCTGCGCTTGGAGGTGCGCCGTGACAACGCGGCCAGTCAGGCATTGTTCCGTGGGCTGGGGTATCGCGATTTCGGCACCATCGATGATTACTACGAGGACCACATGGATGCGCTGCGGCTGCAGAAGTCGCTGGCGCCCGGTCCCGATCCGGCGCTGGTGCGCGCACCGTACTACGCGCAGACGCTGGAGTTCACCTGTGGCCCGGCCGCGCTGATGATGGCGATGCGCGCCATCGACCCGGACCTGAAGCTGGACCGGCGCCTGGAACTGCGCCTGTGGCGTGACGCCACTACCATCTTCATGACCTCCGGCCACGGCGGTTGCGGTCCCTACGGGCTGGCGCTGGCGGCCGCCCATCGCGGGTTCGAGGTGGAACTGCTGGTGCGCGATCGCGGCGTGGCGTTTGCCGATTCGGTGCGCAGCGTGGAGAAAAAGGAAGTCATGCAGCTGGTGCAGGAAGAGATGATCGAGGAGCTGGAGCAGCTCGGGGTCCCCGTGGTGCACGGTCCGGTGAACGTGGCCCAGCTGGCGGCACGCTCTGCCGAGGGCGGGGTGCCGGTGGTGCTGATCAGCAGCGTGCGGCTGTACACCGAGCGCTTCCCGCACTGGGTCACGGTCACCGGGTTCGACGAGCGTTTTGTCTACGTGCACGACCCGTTCGTGGATACCGAGCAGGGCGAGCGCGCGCTGGATTCGGTAAACATGCCGATCGCGCGCGCGGACTTCGAGCGCATGGCGCGCTATGGGCGCGCGGGGTTGCAGGCGGCGGTGATCGTCGGCCCACGCAAGACGCCAGGGGTGGCGCATGCCTGAGCATCGCATCCTGGTCGAGCGCCGGGCGGACTGGAAGCCGCACTTCCCCGACCTGCCGGTGATGGCCATCGACGACTACCTGCGCGGCCCGGCCGTCGACGATCCCGCCAACCTGCGGGTGATCAACCTGTGCCGCAGCCAACGCTACCTGTCGGCCGGCTACTACGGCTCGCTGCTGGCGGAGGCGCGCGGGCATCGGGTGATCCCCAGCGTGCGCACCCTGCAGGACCTGTCGCGCAAGTCGATCTATAGCCTGGACACCGAAGAACTGGATGAACGTGTGGCGCGCGTACTGGGGCGCAGCCGCCAGGGCACGCATCCGGAACGGCTGGAACTGACCGTGCTGTTCGGCCAGTGCGCCGAGCCGGCGCTGCAGGAGATCGCCGGGCAGCTGTTCGCCCTGTTCCCCGCGCCGATGTTCCGGGTGGAGTTCCGGCTGCAGGGGCGGTGGCAGATCCAAGCCCTGCGCCCGTTCGCGCTCAACGCGCTCGAGCCCGAGCAGGAGCCGGCCTTCTTTGCCGCCCTGGAGCGCTACCTCTCCAAGCCCTGGCGCCGCCGGCGCGAGGCCCGCAGCGCACGCTACGAGCTGGCTATCCTGCACAACCTGGACGAGGCCCTGGCCCCGTCCACGCCGGCGACGCTCAAGCGCTTCGTCCGCGCTGGACAGGAGCAGGGGATGGATGTCGAGCTGATCCAGGCGCGCGACCTGCCGCGGCTGGCGGAGTTCGATGCCCTGTTCATCCGCGAGACCACCGCGATCGACCACTACACCTACCGCTTCGCGCGCAAGGCCGAGGCCGAGGGCATGGTGGTGATCGACGATGCCGACTCCATCCTGCGCTGTACCAACAAGGTCTATCTGGCCGAACGCCTGGCCGCCCATCGCGTGCCCACACCGAAGACGGTGATCCTCAACCGCGAGACCATCCTGCGCGCGGAGGAGTCGATCGGCTATCCCGTGGTGCTCAAGATCCCGGACGGCAGCTTCTCGCGCGGCGTATTCAAGGCGAACGACCGCGGCGAGCTGGAATCCATCGCCCGGCGCCTGCTCAAGGAGAGCGATCTGATCCTCGCCCAGGAGTTCGTCTACACCGAATTCGACTGGCGCATCGGCGTGCTCAACCGCCAGCCGCTGTACGCCTCGCAATACCTGATGTCGCGCAAGCACTGGCAGATCGTCAACCACGACGCCAAGGGCGGCCCGCGCGAAGGCGGTTTTCGCACCCAGGCCCTGGCCGACGTGCCCGCGGCGGTGGTCAAGACGGCAGTGAAGGCCGCCAACCTGATCGGCGACGGCCTCTACGGTGTCGACCTCAAGCAGACCCCGCGCGGCGTGATGGTGATCGAGGTGAACGACAATCCCAACCTCGACGCCGGCATCGAGGACAAGGTCCTCGGCGAGACGCTCTACACCACCCTGATGCAGGACTTCGTCCGCCGCCTCGACGCCGCTCGCCGCCACCGCGCCGCCCCCTGATGCGGCTTTCCGGCGCGCTCGTTACGGGCGAGGGGTATCGAGCTTGCTCGGATTCCAGGTCAGGCTGCGGCCCCGGGCGGCTCGTGTTGCGGGTCGTGGAGTTCGAGGTCGACCATCAGTTCGTTGGCCAGTGCCTCGAGGGCGTCCTGCAGGGTGTCCAGATCCAGGTCCTCGGGGACGCCGAGCTGCGCCTGCGCGTGGAACATTGGTTCGCCGGTCATTGAGCCCGGTTTGCAGGCCGTATCCAGGGTTTCCACGCTGACGCCGTGGCGCGAGAGGATGGCGGTGATGTCCTGCACGATCCCCGGCCGGTCGTGTCCGACCAGATCGAGCATCACCCGGTGCCAGGGCGGTGCCGGAAGCTCACTCCCGCGCTGGATCTGGACCTGTAGACCGTCCCCCTCCAGCTCGCGCAGTGCGGCCTCCAGCTGGTCCGCGGCATCCGCCTCGGCCTCCAGCAGCACGACCCCGGCAAACTGACCGGCCAGCTGCGTCATGCGGCTCTCCAGCCAGTTGCCGCCCGCCGCCCGCGCCCGCGCCGCCACCGCGCTGACCAGCCCCGGCCGGTCCGGCCCGATCACCGTCAGAATCACCGAAGTCTTCATGCTCTGTCTCCCTGTTCCAGTTGCGATCAGACGGGTCATGCTACGGCATGGTTCCGGTTCGCAGGTACCACGTCACTTTGGAGCCCTTGCCGGCACTGGCGCGATTCGGCGCTAGTTCAGCCAGTAGCCAGGCCAGTAGCCAGGGATGTGCTGCCCCATCTACGCCTTGGCGTAGGTCCCTGTGTGGGAGAGGTTTGATCTGCATCAAGAACCCGGCTGTCTCTAACCGCAGGACGTATCCTTTATGCTGAATTGAGAATATTCTTTAGTTGTTATTCCGGGGTCCGCCCGATGATCGGGGTGACCGTTCGGTGACTCCTCTTTCGGCGCATAGCGGCTCATGACCAAGGACAGCACATATGAAAAAGAAACAGCTTGCCGGAGGGTTGGCTCTCCTTCTCGGTCTCGGCCTCGCGGGGACGCCGGCACTGGCCGTCGATGGCCTCGAAGGTGATCCGCAGCGCGGGGAGGGTCTGACGCAGACCTGCGTTTCCTGCCATCAGGCCGATGGCTCCGGGCAGAACGTTCCGGGAGGCGAATCCTGGCCGCGTCTGGCCGGTCTGTCCGCAGGCTATATCGCGCGGCAACTGAAGGATTACCAGGAAGGCCGCCGCCAGAACAGCACCATGGCCGCGTTCGCCAATATGCTGGATGATCAGGCTGTAGCCGATGTCGCTGCGTACTACGCGCAGCTTCCGGTTACCCAGGCCGAGGGGGGCGACGACGTGGATGACGCCACCCTAGCGCGCGGCGAGGAGCTGGCGCGGCGTGGGGACTGGAACCAGTACATCGTCAGCTGCCAGAGCTGCCACGGCCCGGGCAATGCCGGGGCCGGTGATGTGTTCCCGGGCATCGCGAGTCAGCATGCCGGCTATATCGCCGGTCAACTGCGTCAGTGGCAGGAGGGCGAGCGCGACAACGATCCTCAGGGCCTGATGGCGGCGATCGCCAAGCGCATGAGCGATGAGGACATCCGGGCCGTCTCGGCCTGGCTGGCCCGTCAACGTGTCACGTCGGCACAAGGGGATACGGAATGAAGATTCGCAAGCTCACGCTGACGACGGGCGCGGCCGTCCTGCTGGCCGGTGCCGCGAGCGCTGCCTGGGACGAATACAAGCCCCTGTTCGCCCTCGGTTATGCCGAGCCGGAGGAGGGCCAGCTCGTCCATATCCCGCCGACGCTTCAGGATCTCGAGGATGCCGCCATGAGTCCCGAACTCAAGGACGTGGTCCGGCGCGGTCATGACCTGTTCGTCGATACCCAGCAACTGCGCGGACAGCATGTGTTCAATGACATGAATTGTGCCAGCTGCCACATGGATGCCGGGCGCCAGCCGTTCAGTGCCGCTTTGTGGCCGGCCGCGATCACGCTGCCGGACTACCGCGGCAAGAACTGGCAGGTGAACAGCCTCGAGGAACGCGTGGTGGGTTGCTTCACCTACTCGATGAATGGCAATCCGCCGGAGTACGGCAGCGACACGATGCTGGCCATCACTACCTACATGCAGTGGCTGGCCAAGGGTGCGCCGGTCTACCCGGACCAGGAGATCTACGGGCGTGGCTATGGATCGGTGGCCGAGCCGGAACAGGAGCCTAACTACGAGCGCGGCAAGGAGGTCTATGCCCAGAGCTGCGCGATCTGCCACGCAGAGGACGGTCAGGGGTTGAAGCAGGACGGCCAGGTGGTCTTCCCGCCGTTGTGGGGAGATGGTTCCTACAACTGGGGTGCCGGGATGTCGCGGATCAATACCTCGGCGGCCTTCATCAAGCACAACATGCCGCTGGGCCAGCCGAACTCGCTCAGCGACCAGGAGGCCTGGGATGTGGCGTTCTACATGAACAGTCACGAACGCCCGCAGGACCCGCGCTACACCGGTGATGTCCACGAGACCCGCGAAAAGCACGCCAATTTCCACGGGCGCACCCTCTACGGGACCGTGCGCGAGGTGGACGGGCACTTGCTGGGCGATCACGACAACACCGGCGAGAAGGACTTCCTGCGCCCGGAGATCCTCCGCTCGCGTACCTTCGACTGACGCGATCGCCTCCCGGCTGATTCACTGGGAGGACATCAACGCCCTGGAACGCTGGTCGTTCCGGGGCGTTTTCGTTTCCGCCTTTGGGCCGGCCTTTCCCGTTCATGGATCGGCTCATTCGGTATAGATCATGCGGCGGGTCATGCCGCCGTCGACGGTCCAGGTCTGGCCGGTGACGAAGCCGGCGTCGGGGCCGAGCAGGAAGGCGGTGAGGGCGGCGATGTCGGCGGGCTGGCCGACGCGCCCGGCCGGGTGCTGGGCGTGGTCCTGTGCGGACAGGGGCTCGGCCTGTTGCTGGTCGGGGCTGCGGGCGTCGATCCAGCCGGGGCGGATGGCGTTCACGCGGACGTCCGGCCCGGCGCTGATGGCCAGGGCGTGGGTGAAGGCGTCGAGGCCGCCCTTGCTGGCGGCGTAGGCCTCGGTGTGTGGCTCCGACTGCAGGGCGCGAGTCGAGCTGATGTTCACGATGGCCCCATGGCGGTGGCGCAGCAGCGGCAGGGCATGCTTGCCAAGCAGGAAGGCACCGGTGAGGTTGGTGTCCAGCCAGCGCTGCCAGTCGGCCAGGTCCAGTTCTTCCAGTGGCCCGGAGTGCGGGTCGCTGATGCCGGCATTGTTGACCAGCGCATCGAGTCCGCCGTGCCATTCCTCCGTGCGCCGAATGGCTTCGCGGACCTGGTCCTCGTCGCGGACATCCAGCGTCATCGCCCGGGCCGCGGGGCCGATGCGCGCGGCGGCCTGTTCGCATTCGGCGCCGTCGAGGTCGGTCAGTACCACCTGCCAGCCATCCCGTACCAGACGCCCGGCGATGCCGAGGCCGATCCCGCGCGCGGCGCCGGTGACCAGCGCCACCCGTGGCGTCGGGTCGTTGTCCGGTGTTTCAGACACCGGCGGTTTCGGGGAGGTTGTAGAAGGCGCGGGCGGTGGCGGTGGTGTGGGCGGCGAGGTCTTCCGGGGTCTCGTCGCGCAGTTGGGCCACGTATTCGCCGATGTGGGGGAGGAAGGCGGGCTCATTGCGCCGGCCGTTGCCGATCTTCTTGCCGGTGCCCTTGGGCAGGCTGCGCGGCAGGAGGTAGGGGGCGTCGGTCTCGATCATCAGGCGGCCGCGCGGGATGCGCGGGACCAGCGGGTGCAGGTGGTGGCCGCGGCGTTCGTCGCAGACCCAGCCGGTGATGCCGATGTGGCAGTCGAGGTCGAGGTATTCGGCCAGGGCGTCGGCCTCGCCGGTGAAGCAGTGCACCACGGCCGCCGGCACCTTGTCGCGCCAGCGGCGCAGGATCTGGGCGAAGTCGTGGTGGGCGTCGCGTTCGTGCAGGAATACCGGCAGGCCGAGGTCGGCGGCCAGCTCCAGCTGGGCCTCGAAGGCGCTGCGCTGCTGCGGGCGCGGCGAGTGGTCCCGGTTGTAGTCCAGACCCATCTCGCCCATGGCGACCACGTTGGCGTCCGCGCGGGCGAGGTCACTGAACCGGGCGGCGACCGCGTCGGTCCACTGTTTGGCGAGATGTGGATGCACGCCCAGGGTGGCGCGGCAGCAGTCCGGGTAGCGGTCGGCGATCTCCAGGCACTTTTCGCTCTGGTGGGCGTCGGCGCCGGTGATCAGCATCCAGGACACGCCGGCCTCGCGGGCGCGCTCGAGGACCTCGTCGCGTTCCTTGTTGAAGGATTCGTGGGTGAGGTTAAAGCAGATATCGATCCATTCCATGCGCGGTATGCTAACGGATTGGACGCGTGGTGCCAGTTCCCGGGGCTGTCATGGCGAGGGGCCGCCGGCGCCGTGGCACAAGAGCGCGAAGCGCGTTGAACGGCCGCAGGCCGGCCCGAAGGGCGAACGCAGCGAGTCATCTCCGTCCGAGACCACTGGAGCTCTCGAACCCGACGCTTCGCGAGCTTCAGGAGATTGTTTCGTCGCCTTCGGCGCCTCGCAATGACGGGGGTAAGGAGCGGCGTCATCGCGAGGAGCGGAGCGACGTGGCGATCTCTGTGAGGAACCCCGGCGTTGCAATGGCGGGGTTGTGGTCCGGGTTTGGGGCTGAGGCCGCGGCGGCGTGTTAAACCTTGTGCAGAGCTTTTGATTTGGAGTTTGGAATGCGTGATGCGAGCCCCCTGGCGGTTTATCTGAACGACTATCAGCCGCCGGATGCGCCGCTGCGCCTGTATGGCGATGGCGTGGAGCTGGTCTCGTTCACGGTGGACGGCGCCAAGCCGGCCGAGGGTTTGCTGGAACAGGACGCCGAGGGGCTGCTGCTCCACGGCCTGCCGGAGGCCGCGCGGCTGGAAATCGTCAGCCGCTGCCACCCGGATCAGAACACCGCGCTGGAGGGGTTGTACGCCTCCAGCGGCAACCTCTGCACCCAGTGCGAGCCGGAGGGATTTCGCCGCATCACGTTCTTCCCCGATCGTCCGGACGTACTGACAACCTATCGCGTGCGCCTGGAGGCGGACCGGGTGCAATACCCGGTACTGCTGGCGAACGGTAACCGGGTGGAGGCCGGCGAGCTGGACGGTGGCCGGCATTACGCCGTGTGGGAGGACCCGTTCCTCAAGCCGTCGTACCTGTTCGCGCTGGTCGCGGGGGATCTGGCCTGCCAGCGCGACACCTTCACCACGATGTCCGGGCGCGAGGTTCAGCTCGAGCTGTACGTGGAGGCACACAACGCCGATCGCTGCGATCACGCGCTGGCCTCGCTGAAGCGCGCCATGCGCTTTGATGAGGAGGCCTTCGGCCGCGAATACGATCTGGATGTGTACATGATCGTCGCGGTGGACGACTTCAACATGGGGGCGATGGAGAACAAGGGGTTGAACCTGTTCAACGCCAAGTACGTGCTGGCCAGCCCCGATACCGCCACCGACGACGACTTCGTCGCCATCGAGTCGGTGATCGCCCACGAGTACTTCCACAACTGGTCGGGCAACCGCGTGACCTGCCGCGACTGGTTCCAGCTGTCGCTGAAGGAGGGGCTCACGGTCTTTCGTGACCAGGAGTTCACCACCGACTGCACCCTGTTCGGCGTGAAGCGCATCGACGACGTGGCCATGCTGCGCGCCTTCCAGTTCCCGGAGGATGCCGGCCCGCTGGCGCACCCGGTGCGCCCGGATCACTACGCCGAGATCAACAACTTCTACACCCTGACCGTGTACGAAAAGGGTGCGGAGCTGATCCGCATGCTGCGCACCCTGATCGGGCGCGAGACCTTCCGCCGCGGACTGGATGTCTACTTCGAGCGCTTCGACGGTCAGGCGGTGACCACTGACGACTTCGTGGCGGTGATGGCCGAGGTCAGTGGGCGCAACCTGACGCCATTCAAGCGCTGGTACACCCAGGCCGGCACCCCGCGGGTAACGGCCGCGACGTCGTTTGACGGCCCCGGTGGCCAGGCGCGCATCACGCTCACGCAGGAGACGCCGCCAACTCCAGGGCAGGAGCACAAGGAGCCTGTGGTGATCCCGATGCGGGTGGCCTTTCTGGATGCGAAAGGACGGCGCATCACGGCCCACCAGAAGGGTGGCGAGGTGCAGGACGAGTGGGTGCTGGAGCTCAGCGAGGGCGAGCAGACCTTCCGTTTCGAAGCGCTGTCCGACTCGCCAGCCGCGATCTCCTGGCTGCGCGGCTTCTCCGCCCCGGTGATCCTGAACGCCAACCAGGGCGTGGACGAGCTGGCCCACCTGCTGGCCTATGACGACGACGCCTTTGCCCGCTGGGAGGCGGCGCAGACGCTGTTCCGCCGCGCGATCCGGTCACGCATCGAGCACGATGCCGCCGACACCGCGTTGGAGGCGGCGATCGAGCATGCCCTGGCGGCGCTGTTGCGCGACGAGGCGATCGAGCCGGTGCTGTTGGCGACCATCCTGCAGCTGCCGCCGACCCGCGAGCTGGCCGAGCTGTTCGAGCGCGTGGATCCGGTGCGCCTGCGCAACGAGCGCGACGACCTGGAGAAGCGCCTGTACATGCCGCTGACCGAGGCGATGCAGCAGATCCAGCCGAAGCTGGATGACGTCGACGACGGTGCGTTCACCGCCGAGGCCATGGGCCGGCGCCAGCTGCGCAACCGGCTGCTGGCGCTGCGCGTCGCCGCGCGCGACCAGGCCGCGGTGCCGGAGGCCCTGGCGCAGTACCAGAAGGCGCGCAGCCAGACCATGCGCATGGGCGCACTGAACGCGGTCAACGAACTGGACCACGAGGCGCGCCAGGTGCTGCTGGCGGACTTCGAAAAGCGCTACCGCGACGACCCGCTGGTGCTGGACAAGTACTTCGGGCTGCAGGCGGGCAGCCAGGTCGCCGGCGGTTTCGAGCGCCTGGACGCGCTGCTTGAGCACCCCGGCTTTCGCTGGACCAACCCGAACCGCGTGCGCGCGGTGCTGGGGCCGTTCATGGCGCGCAACGAACGCCACTTCCACCAGGACGACGGCGAGGGCTACCGCCGCATGGGCGGCTTCGTCGAGAAGCTGGACGCGATGAACCCGCAGACCGCCGCACGCCTGGCCCAGCCGCTGACCCGCTGGCGCAAGGTCGACACCGTGCGCAGTGAATTGATGCGAGCGGAACTCGAGCGTCTGGCCGCACTCGAAGTCTCGCGCGATCTGCGCGACGTGATCGAACGCGCGCTGGCCCCGTAGCCGATCGGGTGTTGGGGGTGAATGCAGGAGCGTGCTTGCACGCGAAGCCCCTGCCCGCGTCCGGCTTTGGCTGGGGCTTCGCGTGCAAGCACGCTCCCTACGGGGGCTGTGGGTTGTGGTAGGTTGATGTCAGGTTATAGGGGGCGCGACGCCCCTCGAGACGAGGTTCGGACCGACGTGAAGCGAGTCTTCTACCGACTGCTGTGCTGGATGCTGGTGCTGGCGATTGCCGGCCTGCCGGCGCTGGCGGCGGCCGTGGGAATGGAAGACGGTCACGCTGGGCACACGATGCATGGCGCCCAGTCCAAGGGCGATGCCGAGCACGGGGTGCACGATCACGGGCACGACGCTGCCCATCACCACCATGCGCATGGCGACCGGGCGGGCCACGCCGCGTCGCCGCATCATGGTTCGGACCATGCGTCTTCGTCGGGACACTCCCAGGTCAGCGAGCTGCTCGTGCATGCCGATTGCGTGGACGCGGCCTGTCTGGCTGCCTGCGCCGCCTGCAGCCATTGTCAGGGCATGCCGTCCATCACAGGCATGGTTGTCCTGACGACAGTGGCGCAGGGCGCAAGCCTGCATTCTTTCCAGAGCGGTCCTTCCGCGGTCGCGTTGCACCGCCCTCCAATCCTCTCCTGATCCCGTAATGCCGGCCGTTTGGCCGGTTCCTGCCCGTGTGCTGCCTGGGTGCCCCCCGGCAGCGGGTAGAAAGGCCGTGTCGTGCGCTTGCGCGCGGTTCGGAATCGAGTACGGAATCAAGGAGATTTTCACGATGCGAGCAACCCGATTGCTGCTCCCCGTGGTGTCGGTACTGTTTCTCGCCGGTTGTGCGGTTACCGCGCCCGAGCTGGACCGGTCCGATCTGATGGAGGACCTCTCGGTGCAGGGGATCGACCTGCCCGAGTCGGAGATGCCCCGACCCTCCGGCGAGCTGACGCTCGACGAGGCCATTCACCAGGCCATCTGGCGCAACCCGCGCATGCAGCAGGCTTATGCCAAGCTGGATCTGACTGCGGCCGACGTGGTCGAGGCCTCCCAGTTTTCCAATCCATCGCTGTCGCTGTCGGTCATGCGCCCCGAGGGTGGCGGTGGCAACGAGTACGGCGTTGGCCTGGCCTGGGGGATCTCCGGGCTGCTGATGCGCGGCTCGCGCCAGGAGATGGCGCAGTCCCACTGGGAATCCACCCGTCTGCAACTGGCCGAGGGGATGGTCGCGTTGGCCAGTGACACCGAACGCGCCTGGTATGACGCGGTGGCCGCGCGCCAGCGTGCCGAGGTGCAACGCCTGGAGAGCCGGGCCGCGGATCTGGGCGCACGTTTGGGCGAGCGCTTCTATGACGCCGGCAATATCTCGGACCTGCAGCGCGCCCACCTGCGCATCCGGGCGGCCGAGTCACGGCTTAAGCTCGAGGATGCCCGACAGCGCGAGCGCGAGGCGCGGCTGCGCCTTGCGCATTTGATGGGCCTGCCCGGACAGGTCCATGACTGGGAGTTGCCGACCGCGCTGCCGCTGCCGCTGGCAGAGGTCGAGGAGCGCCAGGCCCTGGTGGATCAGGCCCTAGAACAGCGCTTGGACCTGCGCGCGCTGGATCATGCCCTGGAAGGGCTGACCGAGGGTGTGGCCCTGGTACGACGGTATCGCTGGATGGGTGATATCGAGCCGGGGTTGGAGTTCGAGCGCGAGGGCGACGGGACCCGCCTGTGGGGTGGAGGTATCTCGTTCACGCTGCCGATCTTCAACCAGAACCAGTCCGGCATTGCCCGCGCCGAGGCCCGGCTGGCGGACGGCGAGGCCCGCCGCGCATCGCTGGTGCAGGTGATTACCAATGACGTGCACCAGCACTTCGAGCGTCTGACCCACCACCGCAACCGTTTCGGCGTGCTGCAGGACGACCTGCTGCCGGCTCGCGAGTTGGCGACCGAGCGGCTGCAGGAGCGCGTGAACTTCATGTTCGACGATGTGTTCGACCTGCTCGCGATCAAGCAGGAGGAGCTGGCGGACTGGCAGAAGGCGGTCGCGGCCCTGGGTGACTACTGGCAGGCGCGTGCGGCGCTGGCGCATTCCGTCGCCGGTGAATTGCCGGGCGGCGAACCGGGCAGTGCCGGCAAGTTCGACACCGCGCAGCTGGAGCACGACCCGGCGCCCATGGACCACGGGTCCATGGGGCATGGCGATCACGGCGCGATGGATCACGGTGCCCCTGGCGCCATGGATCATGACGGCGATGAAGGTCATTCCGGTATGGATCACGGGGCCCATGACGGGGTGGATCATGGCGAAGGCCACGAAGGCCACGAAGGCCACGAAGGCCACGAAGGCCACGAAGGCCACGAAGGCCACGAGGGTCACGAGGGTCACGAGGGTCACGAGGGTCACGAGGGTCACGAGGGTCATTCCGGCATGGATCACGGAGATCACGACACCCCTGAGCATTCCAACCACGGGCATGGAGGGCATCACTGATGAAACGCCGTAACTTTCTGATTGCCGCCAGCGCCCTGCTGCCGGCGACCACCCTGACACGGGTGATGGCCGAAACCGGCCACGAGCACCACAACCAGGGCGATCACACGCCGGGCGAACGCACCGAGCAGGGCTACATGCCGGTGCACACGCCCAATGGCTGGACGCTGCCGTACCAGATGAACGACGGGGTGAAGGAGTTTCACCTGGTGGCCGAGGAGATCGAGCACGAATTCGCGCCCGGTTCGGTGGCCAAGTGCTGGGGCTACAACGGCACCACCCCCGGGCCGACCATCGAGGCGGTGGAGGGCGATCGTGTCCGCATCTACGTGACCAACCGGCTGCCCGAGTACACCTCGGTGCACTGGCACGGCATCCACCTGCCCTCGGGCATGGACGGGGTGAAGGGCGTGACCCAGCCGCCGATCCACCCGGGCGAGACCTTCGTCTACGAGTTCGAGTTGAACCAGCACGGCACGCACATGTACCACCCGCATGCCGACGAGATGGTGCAGATGGCGATGGGGATGATGGGCATGTTCATCATCCACCCGAGGGATGGCGAGATCGAGCCGGTGGACCGCGACTACGCGATCCTGTTGCACAACTGGGGACTGCATCCCGGTACGCGCACGCCGGATCCGTCGATCATGGTGGACTTTGACCTGTGGTCGATGAACTCGAAGGTGTTCCCGGCCATCGACTCGCTGGTGGCGAAGTCCGGCGAGCGGGTGCGTATCCGCATGGGCAATCTGTCGATGTGGAACCACCCGATGCACGTGCACGGGGTGTCGTTCGAGGTGACCGGCTCCGATGGCGGGCGCTGGCCACGCAGCCAGTGGCGCAAGGAGACCACCGAGATCGTGGCAGTCGGCCAGACCCGCGATATCGAGTTCGTCGCACCGCCGGGCGACTGGGCGTTCCACTGCCACATGTCGCATCACACCATGAACCCGATGGGCCACGGCATTGCCAACCCGCTAGGCGTGGATCAGTCCGGTATCGAGGAGGAGATCCGCTCGATCCTCCCCGGTTACATGGCGATGGGCGAGCACGGCATGGCCGATCACCAGGAACATACCGACAGCGGTCACATGACCGGCCCGGAGAACACCCTGGCGATGGCCATGGGACAGGGGCCCTTCGGCAGCATCGGCATGGGCGGGATGTTCACCCTGATCAAGGTCCGTGACGACCTGGAGCCGGGCGACTTCCGTGACCCGGGCTGGTACTGGCATCCGGAGGGCGAGGTCGCCTGGATGGTCAGCGATGACCCGGACTTCGGCAATCCGGTTCGCCGCGGCAAGCTGGCCGGCGAGGGCTCGGATGCGCTGCCGACCCCCAGCCGCGACGCGAACGGCCATGGCGGTCACGGGGGGCATGGAGGTCACGACCACTAGTCTCCGGTATGGAACCGGCCGGAGGGTCCATTCGGACCCTCCGTGTTACCCACACCTGTTTCAAACAACGTTTGCTACACGGCTAAACAGCAAGAGGACACGACATGCAGACCAAGAATACGATTCACAACACCACCCGAGCCGCCCTGGCGGCCCTGCTGCTGGCCCTGGCCATGCCGCTGCTGGCCCATGAGGGCGATTTGGGCAGCACGCCGGAGGACGGCGCCACCGTGCAGGGCTCGCCGGAGGAGATCGGCATCGAGTTCGATGGCGCGATGCGCATTACTCAGTTCGACGTGACCGGCCCCAACGGCCGTGTGAGGATGGCGAATCGGCCGGGCAACGAGCCGACCGAGCGCTACTTCGTGGAGCCTGCGGAGCCGCTTCCGGCCGGTAGCTATCAGGTGCGCTGGCGCGGTCTGGCACGCGACGGGCACATGATGTCCGACGGTTTCCGCTTCACGGTAGAGGACTGATCCATGGCCTGGATGTCGGCACTCGCCGGGGTGGAGGCCTGGACCGTTGCGATGATTCTCGTGATGGCCGGGTTCTACCTCGGGGCCCTGCTGGCGACCGGGGCGGTGCTGTTTCGCCTGGCGTTTCCGGGGCTCCCCGATCCGGACCGCCGGGTGCTCGCCCGGACGGGGGCGGTCGCGGCCTGGGTGGCAATCGCCCTGGCCATGCTGCAGTGGCTGTTGCAGGCCGGGTATCTCGGGGGCGGCACTATCGCCTCCGCGATGGACCCCATGCTGCTGGGGATCGTGTTCGAGGGCGCGCAGGGCACCCGCTTGATCCTCGCGGTGACGGGCCTGCTACTGGTCCAGGCGATCCTGCTGGATGCCCGGCGTCTGCCGGGGGTGGGCTATGGCCTGAGCCTGGCCGGGGTACTGTTGGTGATGTTCGCCTTTGTGCAGGTGGGGCATACCGTGGGCGAGCCTCGTTTTCTGTTGGCCGGCTTGCTGATCGTGCATCTGCTGGCAGCCGCCTTCTGGGTTGCGTCGCTGGCGCCGCTGTACCGGCTGGCCGGGCACCCACCCGAGGCTGCCGATGCCGCGCGCATCCTCGCTCGTTTCGGGCAGGTCGCGATGATCGGGGTCGGGCTGCTGGTGCTGGCGGGGCTGGTTCTCGCCTGGTGGTTGCTGGGTGGCATCACGCCGTTGCTGACCACCGGCTATGGCCAGTTCCTGATCGGCAAGGTGCTGATCGTCGCACTGCTCCTGCTGCTGGCGGCCGCGAACAAGTGGCGGCTGGTACCGGCCTTCGAGCGCGGCGAAGCGGGAGCACCGCGGCGTCTGCGGCGCAGCATTGCGCTGGAGGGCGCCCTGGTGGCGTTGATCCTGCTGCTGACCGCGGTGCTGACCACGGTCAGCTCGCCGGCCAACGGCTGAGAAAGACCCCGGGTGGGTGTTGCCTAGATCGGGCGCTGGACGACAGTCGCCGAGAGTTCGATGTCCTCGCCCTCACGCTGGATGCGGATGTCCAGGGTTGCGCCCGGCGCGGTGCGGGCGATCGCGTTGAGGGCCTCGCGCGGGGTGTTCACGCTGCTGTCGTCGAGGTGGGTGATGACGTCCCCCGGGCGGATGCCGGCGTCTTCGGCAGGGCCTTCGCGCAGGATGCCCGCCACCAGTACGCCGCGCGGGGCATCCAGGCCGAAGGATTCGGCCAGTTCGCGGTTCATCGCCTGGACCTCGATTCCCAGCCAGCCGCGGGCGACAAAGCCCTGTTCGATGATGTCGGTCATCACGCTGCGCGCCAGGTCCACAGGGATCGCGAAGCCGATGCCGTGGGAGCCGCCGGAGCGCGAGAAGATCGCCGTGTTGATGCCGATGACCTCGCCGCGGGCATTGATCAGCGCGCCGCCGGAGTTGCCCGGGTTGATGGCCGCGTCGGTCTGAATGAAGTCCTCGAAGGTGTTGATGCCGAGCTGGTTGCGTCCGGTGGCGGAGACAATGCCCTGGGTCACGGTCTGGCCGACCCCGAACGGATTGCCAATGGCCAGGACCACGTCACCCACCTGCAGGTCGCTGGAGTGACCCACCGTGGCCACGGCCAGATTCGGCACCCGCACGCGCAGCACGGCGAGGTCGGTGTCCGCGTCGATGCCGATGATCTCGGCGGGATGGGCCTCGCCGCCGGGCAGCACGATGGCGATGGCATCGGCCTCCTCGATCACGTGGTGATTGGTGAGCACGTGCCCCTGATCGGTCATGATGACCCCGGAGCCGAGGCTGGACTGTTCCTGTTCGCCCGGTGGCAGTTGCTGGCCAAAGAACTCGTGCAGGCCGAAGCCGGATGGGCGGTCGATGGTACGCGAGGTCATGATGTTGACCACCGCGGGTGCGGCGCGGCGTACGCCGTCGGCATAGCTGGCCGGCGCGCCGGTTGCGGCAGGCGCAGCCACCGGCTCGGCGACCCGCAGCTCGGCACCCGGGTCGCCGCGGCCGAGGATCTCGGGGAAGAACACCGCGATCACCACCGCCAGGGCGATGCCGGTCAGCGCAGCTTGCAGCAGGAAGCGGGAGAAATTCACCATATGCCGAATATACCGAATCATCGCTCAACAGGGGATCCCGCCGTGGTCGATCGCGACGAACTGATGCAGGCACTCAATGCGGAACTCGAACCGGAGCGCTTCCGCGACTACTGTCCAAACGGGCTGCAGGTCGAGGGACGGCGCGAGATCCGCCGGATCGTCAGCGGGGTGACCGCCTCGCTGGCGCTGGTGGAGGCGGCCGTGGAGACCGGGGCCGACCTGATCCTGGTACACCATGGCTACTTCTGGAAGGGCGAGCCGCAGGAGGTGACCGGCATGAAGCGGGAGCGCCTGCGGCAGTTGCTTGCGCATGACATCAATCTGGTGGCCTACCATCTGCCGCTGGATGCCCATCCGGCACTCGGCAACAATACCCAGCTGGCGGGACGCCTGGGGTTCGCGATCGACGGCGTATTGCGCGAGGACGGTGTCGGCCAGATCGGAACCCCCGCCCGACCGCTGTCGGCGCCGGACATGCAGGCGCACATCAGCAATGTGCTGGGGCGCGAGGCCCTGTGCGTGGAGGCCGGCGATCACCCGATCCGGCGCATCGCCTGGTGTACCGGCGGGGCGCAGTCGCTACTGACCGAGGCGGCGGCCCTGGGGGTGGATGCCTATGTCAGTGGCGAGATCTCGGAACAGACCACCCACGAGGCGCGCGAGCTTGGGGTGCATTACTTCGCCGCCGGGCACCATGCGACCGAACGTTACGGGGCCCTGGCCCTGGGGCAGTGGTGCGGGGAGCGTTTCGGCCTCGAGCACGAGTTCATCGAGATCGACAATCCCGCCTGAGCGATGTCGCCCCCACGGGCCGCGCGCTGCGAGATTGTGGTGCAGAATGTGCGGTTTCGGGGCGTTGGCAGCGCCCGGAACAAGCAAATTTATAATCAACTGCTTATAAGGTTTTCGGGGGCGTGAGACCGAGTGCAATGCTCGGTCTTATGGCGGCAATCTACTTGACCTTATTAGCGTGTTCGGGAATTCTATCGCATTTTACAGCCCGCCCAGATGGGTATTCGCGCGTGCGGCAAGCCCCTTCGCGTGCCAGCCGCGCCTTCCTTTGCGGCCGCGGGAACACGATTTCAACACGTTGTTTGGAGAGACAAACATGGCAAACCAAGGCGTAAACCGAGGCCGTCGCCGGTTCCTCGTCGCCGCGACATCCGTCGTAGGCGGAGCCGGGGTCGCCGCAGTCGCGGCCCCGTTCCTGGCGTCCTTGCAGCCCAGCGCGCGCGCTCAGGCAGCCGGGGCCCCTGTCGAGTTCGACGTGGCCGCTGTCGAGCCGGGTCAGCGTGTCAGCGTCGAGTGGCGTGGCCAGCCGATCTGGGTAGTGCGGCGCACCGACGAGATGGTTGCCGGTTTGGCCGAGGTGGCCGATCGCCTGCGCGATCCCGACTCCGAAGTGGAAAGCCAGCAGCCGGCATATGCGCAGAACGAGTATCGTTCGCGCGACCCCGAGATCCTGGTCGTCATCGGTATCTGCACCCATCTGGGCTGCTCGCCGACCTACCGTCCGGAGATCGGTGATCCCGAGATGGGTTCCGACTGGCAGGGCGGCTGGCTGTGCGGTTGCCACGGTTCGCGCTTCGACCTGGCCGGTCGCGTGTACCGCAACATGCCCGCGGCGACCAATCTGGTGATCCCGCGGCACATGTATCGGAACGATACCTTGCTAGTCATTGGTGAAGATGAAGACGGGGAGGCGATCTGATGGCCAGCAATCCTGATACCAAGATCCAGGGCGGTGTGCTGGGCTGGGTGGACGCCCGCTTCCCGCTCTCCCAGATGTGGAACGAGCATCTGGCGCAGTACTACGCACCGAAGAACTTCAACTTCTGGTACTTCTTTGGTTCCCTGGCCCTGCTGGTGCTGGTCATCCAGGTGGTCTCCGGCATCTTCCTGACCATGTTCTACAAGCCCGACGCCGAACTCGCGTTTGCGTCGGTCGAGTACATCATGCGCGATGTGGAGTGGGGCTGGCTGATCCGCTATATGCACTCCACTGGCGCCTCGATGTTCTTCGTGGTCGTCTATCTGCACATGTTCCGGGCATTGCTGTACGGCTCCTACAAGAAGCCGCGCGAGCTGATCTGGATCTTCGGTGTGCTGATCTACCTGGTACTGATGGCCGAGGCCTTCGCCGGCTACCTGCTGCCGTGGGGTCAGATGTCCTACTGGGGCGCGCAGGTCATCGTGAACCTGTTCCAGACGATCCCGTACATCGGGCCGGACCTGGTGACCTGGATTCGCGGTGACTTCCTGCTGTCCGACGCCACGCTGAACCGCTTTTTCGCACTGCACGTGATTGCCCTGCCGCTGGTGCTGATCATGCTGGTGGCCGCGCACATCATCGCGCTGCACGAAGTGGGTTCCAACAACCCGGACGGCATCAACATCAAGGACCACAAGGACGAGAATGGCATCCCGAAGGATGGCATCCCGTTCCACCCCTACTACTCCGTGAAGGACCTGGTGGGCGTCGGCGTGTTCCTGATGGTCTTCGCCGTGATCATGTTCTTCTTCCCGACCGGTGGTGGTCTGTTCCTGAAGGCCGACAACATGATCCCGGCCGATCCGCTGGTGACCCCGGACCTGATTCCGCCGGTCTGGTACTTCACCTCAATGTACTCGGTCCTGCGTTCGGTGCCGGATCCGTTCCTGGGTGTGATGGCGATGGGCGCCGCAGTGGTGATGCTGTTCTTCATCCCTTGGCTGGATCGCAACCCGGTCCTGTCGATGCGCTATCGCTCGTTCGCGGCCAAGTTCAACCTGGCGGTGTTCGTGGTGGCCTTCGTGATCCTCGGATGGCTGGGCCTGCAGCAGGCAACCAGCGAGGTCAGCGAGATGAGCTTGCGCTTCTCCACGGTCTACTTCGCGTTCTTCTTCGTGCTGTGGTTCCTCAGCAAGGAACGGTCCATGGTCTTTAGCCTGATCGCGTTTGCCGTGGTGGTGGGTATCTACTCCTTCTACGACATCCTGCGCTTCGACCCCGATAGCGCGGGCCTGCTGATGTGGTCCTGGCTGATTCCGACCGTGTATCTGTTCGTGACCATGGTGGTCCCTGCCTTCGCACGTGGCCTGGGCCGTGACCGTGCCGTTCCGGAAAGGGTGACTTCGTAATGAAAACGCTGATTGCAACTACATTCCTGGCCGCTGCGGCTTTGTTCACCGTCCCGGCCGCCTCGGCGGCCGGGTACGACGGTGACCTGGAAAAGGCCAACATCGACGTGACCAACGAGGCCTCGTTGCAGCGCGGTGCCAACCTGTTCATGAACTACTGCATGGCCTGTCACTCGACCGAGTACATGCGCTACAACCGCGTGGGTCGCGATATCGGCCTGACCGAGCAGCAGGTGGAGGAGAACTTTATCTTCATCACCGACGAGGCCGGTGATCCCGTTGGCGTCGGTTCGCTGATGACCAACGCCATGAGCGAAGACTATGGCGAAGAGGCCTTTGGTGTGGTCCCGCCGGACCTGACCATGACCACGCGCATCAATGGCGAGGACTGGGTCTATACCTTTCTGAAGAGCTTCTACATCGACGAGTCGCGCCCGCTGGGCGCGAACAACGAGGTGTTCTCCAACGTCGGCATGCCCCACGTGCTGTGGGAACTGCAGGGCTGGCAGGAAAAGGTCGTCGACGAGGATGGTAACGAGCGTCTCGAACTGGTGCGCTCCGGTCAGATGACGCCCAGCGAGTACGATCGTGCCGTGCGCGACATCGTGACCTATCTCTCGTACATGGGTGAGCCGATGCAGCTGGACCGTCAGCGAATTGGCCTGTACGTACTGATTTTCCTCGGGATCTTCACGATTCTCGCCTACTTCTTGAAAAAGGAGTACTGGAAAGACGTACACTAGGCGGCATGAACCGTAACCGGCGCGCCGATCAGGGATGATCGCGCGCCGGTGTTATTGACCGTCTGCCCGGCACCGGAAACCGTTCGGCCGGGCTAGGGAGAAAGCCATGGCGCTGGTCGCCAACCGTCGTTCCGTTATGACCCTGTTTTCTGCTCACGACTGCGTGCGTTGCCACCGGGTGCGCATCATCCTTGCGGAGAAGGACATCGCCGTGGATGTCGTCAATCTCGGGCCCGATGAACTGCCCGAGGATCTCTCCGACCTGAACCCGTACAACGAGGTCCCGACCCTGGTGGATCGCGACCTGGCCCTGTATGGCACGCACGTCATCACCGAGTACCTGGATGAACGCTTTCCGCATCCGCCGCTGATGCCGGTGGATCCGGTCTCGCGGGCGGCCGCGCGGCTGGCGCTTTATCGCGTGGAGCGTGACTGGTACGAGGGTCTCGATGCCGTCAACCAGGCCTCCGGCTCCGGCTTGACCAAGGCGCGCAAGATCCTGCGCGAAAGCCTGGTCAGCTCGGCCGAGATCTTCGAGCTCAAGCCGTATTTCCTGAGCGACGAGTTCTCGATTGTGGACTGCGCCATCGCCCCGGTGATGTGGCGGCTTCCCGCCGTAGGCATCGATCTGACGGCGTTGCCGCAGGCGATTCAGGAATATGCCGATCGCGTCTGCAAGCGTGAATCGTTCCAGGTGAGTCTGACCGAGGCCGAGCGCGAGCTGCGCCTGTGACTTCGTCGCGCCCCTATCTGCTCCGGGCTCTGTGGGAGTGGGTTACGGATAACGGCTTCACGCCGCATCTCCTGGTCGACGCGACAGTCGAAGGGGTGATCGTTCCGGAGGCGTTCGTCGACCAGGGCAAGATCACGCTCAATGTCGGTCCGACCGCAGTGCAGGCCCTGAACATCGGTGACGAGGCGGTGGCCTTCTCGGCCCGGTTCGCGGGCAGCCCGATGGATGTCTTTGTGCCGATGCAAGCGGTGCTCGCAGTCTACGCGCGCGAGAACGGTCAGGGGATGATGTTCGGCAGCGAGCCGGGGCCCGGCCCCGACGACGACGGTCCGGGCACGCCTCCGGATGGTTCTGGTGATGACGGGGGCGGGGAGGATTCGCCGGCCCCGAAGCGCAAGGGTCCGGCACTGAAGGTCGTGAAGTAGGGCCCCTTCCGGGGCCCTTTTCTTTTCCGGTCCCTGCTGGGGAGGGGATTCCCTTGCCCGGTACCTGGCTAGGCGGGTCCGGGCGCCTTGCCCGGGTTCAGGATGTTGTCCGGGTCGAACGTTCGCTTGATGCCGGCCATCAGTCCCAGTGCCACCGGGTCCAGTTCCCGGCTGATATACGGTCGCTTCACCAGCCCGATGCCATGTTCGCCCGAGAGCGTCCCGCCCAGCGACAACACCAGGGTGAAGACGCCGTCCAGGCAACGCTCCGCCGCCGCGAGTTCCGCCGGGTCATCCGGGTTCACCAGCAGGTTTACATGAATGTTGCCGTTGCCGGCATGGCCGAAGTTCACGATCTTGATCGCGTGTTCCGCGGCCAGCCGGTCGAGCCCGGCAATCAGGTCGGGAATGCGCGAGACCGGCACGACCACGTCTTCGTTGATCTTTTTCGGCGCCACCGTGCGTAACGCCGGTGACAGGGCCTTGCGCACGGCCCAGAGCGCCTGGGCCTCTTCCGGGGTGTCGGCGCTGAGGGTCTGCACGCAACCTTCGCCCTCGGCCGCGCGCCGGATGCCGGCGGTGGTGGCCTCGATGCCGGCCTCGGTGCCATCGGTCTCGATCATCAGGATCGCGCCGGCAGCGGCGGGCAGGGGGCAATCCGGCGAGTAGGCGCGGATCATCGTGATCGCGGAATGGTCCATGAACTCCAGCGCCGACGGGACCTCGGCGCGCGCCATCAGCCGGGATACGGCCCGGGCTGCGGCGCCGACGTCACGGTAGACCGCCTGGATCAGACGAGTCGCCTCCGGCTTGGGTGTCAGGCGCAAGGTGGCCTCGGTGAGCACGGCCAGGGTCCCTTCGGATCCGATCAGCAGACGGGTGAGGTCGTAGCCCACCACGCCCTTGGTGGTATGGACGCCGGTGCGGAATGCCTCGCCGGTTCCGGCCACGCCGGACAGGCCCAGGGTGTTGTCACGCGGGGTGCCGTACTTGACCGCGTGCGGGCCGGCGGAGTTATAGGCGAGATTCCCACCGAGCGTGCAATAGGCGCTACTGGTGGGGTCCGGCGGCCAGAAGAAGCCCGTGGCGCCTGCCGCCTGCTGGATCTCGCCGTTGGTGGCGCCCGGCTCCGCGATCAGCCAGCGATTGTCCGGGTCCACCTCCAGGATGCGGTTCATGTGCTCGAATGACACCACCAGCCCGCCATGGTCCGGGACCGCGGCACCGGTGGTGCCGGTGCCGCGTCCGCGGCTGGTCAGGGCCACGCCGAGGCGCCGGCAAAGGCGCACCAGCTCGCGCACCATATCGGCGTCCCGTGGGAAGGCGACGGCGTCGGGCACCGCATGCAGCTTCGAGTTGTCGGCACCGTAGGTCCAGCAGTCCGCGGGATCGAGCAGACGATCGCCGGGCGCCAGGAGCTGTTCCAGTTCGCGAGCCAGAGGGATCATCGGTGGGCGCTCACGGGGTGGATGCCAGGATGGCGTCCTGCAGCCACTCGATCCGGTCCTGGCCATCCAGGGTCATCACATCAAAGCGGACCGGGCCGTTCCAGGCGCTTTCCTGCAGGTACGCCTCGGCCACCCGCAACAGGCGTTCACGCTTGCGCCGGTCGATGCTCTCCGCGCCGCCCCCAAAGCCCGGGTGGCTGCGCTTGCGTACTTCCACCAGCACCAGGGTATCGTCCTCGAGTGCGACCAGGTCGAGCTCGCCGTAAGGGCGGCGGACGTTACGCGCACGGATCTGCAGCCCGTGTGCCTCCAGGTGGTCCGCGGCTCGCTTCTCGGCGGCCTGCCCCGAGGCACCCGGGCGAAACACTCAGGATTCTCCGGGGTGTACGTCGATGCGTCGGGGCTCGCCGCCCTCGAAGCGCGCCCAGGCCGGTTCTCTCACCCACTCGTGGTTGAAGGGGTTCAGGCTCCAGGTGCCAGCGCCGCCGGTTAGCTGATGATGGGGGGCGTTGCGAATCCCGTCCTGGCGCAGGCTCAGGCGCATCGCGTCCATGCCCAGGGCGACGAACCGGGGGAGTGCCTCGTCGCGCGTTTGTTCGTCGTTCGCCAGGGGGCTCACCCGGTCGAACAGCCGGGGGGTATCGGGGAACACGATCCCGTTGAGATCGGCGTCGCGATTGGCATCCGGGCGTCCGGAATAGACATGGGGCGTGGCCATCATCGGGAGCTGGCTGGCCCGGTGGAAATGGAGATGCGGCACGATGCGCCGAACTTGCGGCGCCGTGCCGGCAATGAAGATGTGGTCCACATCCGCGCGCACCTGAGGGTCGCCTTCCAGTTCCAGCCCGGTCCGGCGTGCCACATCGCGAATGCGCGCCTCGCTCTGCTGGATGCCGAGTGCGTTGCCAATGGTAGCGTTCAGCTCCCCGGCGCTGGGCTGGATGCGAATGACGTCTCGCGGGCGCCGGTCCTCGTCGGCCAATGCCGCCCGGAAGGCACTTGCCACGCGATCGCCGAAGGCCCCTTCCGGCAGGAGCACCAGCGGGTGATGCCAGCCGGCGCGGGCCGCCCGGTCGGCCACCGCACGGGCATCCTCTTCCGGATTCAAGGCCAGCGTTGTGAGTTCGCTGGGGGTCGAGACTTCCGTGCGGTTCAGCAGGATGGTCGGGAGGGTCTGATCGCTAGCGGCCACCTGGCTTACCGACTCACGCCGCAGCGGACCGATGATGCGCGCGACGCCGGAGTCCACGCCACGCCGGTACAGGGCGGCCGCGCCGTCCGGCTCGCCGCGCGTGTCGCGCACGATCAGCCGGCCGTTGCCGCCACCCTCCGCGTAGTAGGCGCGGGTGATTCCGTCGAGTATGGCGTTGCCCAGTGCGGCCAGGTCGCCCGACAGTGGCAGCAGCACCAGGGTGTCCCCAGGCGCGTCCGCGACCAGCGGGTGGCTGGCGACGAGTTCCGGCAGCAGGCTGTTGGCCGGATGCGCGGGATGGCGCTCGCGCCACAATCCGGCGGCCAGGTGCGCCTGTTCCTCGGTATCGGCGGCCCGCAGCAGTCGGAACAGGCTGACCCAGGCATCCCCATCCGGCGGGTGGTTGCCCACGATCCGGTCGCGCTGGGCCGGGCGCAGGGCTGCGAGCAGCCCCCATATGCGCTGCTGATTCTCGGCGTGTGTGTCGGGCTCCATGATCAGCAGGCGGTCCAGGCGCAGCCGGGTGTCCAGGGCCTGATACCATTGGCTCTCCTGTTCCAGCATCCGGGCGTGCAGGGCAAGCCCCTGGCGATAGACCTCCGGGGATCGCGTGGGGTCGTCCGGGTCGTCTGCACCCAGTCGTTCGCGGGCGAGCTCCCAATCCCGTTGCGCTGCTGCGAGTCGCGCGCCTAGAAGGCGGGCTTCCTGGGTGTCCCGCTCGGCGTCGGGAAGCTCGGCCCACAGGGCTTCGGCCCGGTCCAGCTGGTCCGGCGTCGCGGGATCGAGCGCCAGCACGGCCTCGATGGCGCGGCGCACCAGGTCGGGCTCCGGCCGCGAGCGGGCCTCGCTCAGCAGCAGGCTGGCGCGCACCTCGGGAGGCAGTTCGGCCAGGTCCGGCCGCACCTCGGCGTCCGGGGTCGGCTCCGGATCCGGGCGCGGCGTGGCACAGCCCACCACGATGGCCGTGGCCAGCAGCAACAGGGCAAGACGGGACAGGGGCCGGGTATGCCCGGCGCGTTCGGGGATTCGGGTCACGATAGCGGTTCGTCAGCGAATGAGGAGTCAGTATTGAAAGCGCATCAGGCCGTGTCAACGAACTGGGGCACGTTGTGGGTGGTGGCTACCCCGATTGGTAATCTTGGAGATATGAGCCCGCGGGCGGGCGAGGTCCTCGGTCGGGTGCAGCGCATTGCGGCGGAGGATACGCGACACAGCGCCGGGCTGCTGGCGCATCTGGGCGTGCACACGCCGCTGGTCAGCCTGCACGAGCATAACGAGGCAGAGCGTATTCCCTCGCTGCTGGAGGCGCTGAGGGCGGGGGAGTCCGTCGCGCTGATTTCCGATGCCGGCACGCCGCTGGTGTCGGACCCGGGTTTTCGGCTGGTGAGGGCGGCGCGCGAGGCCGGGTTGGATGTGCGCGCCGTACCGGGTCCCAGTGCGCCTCTGGCTGCGCTGGCGGTTGCCGGGCTGCCGTCCGACCGCTTCTGCTTCGAGGGCTTCCTGCCGCATGCCGCCGGGGCGCGCCAACGGCGGCTGGAGGCATTGCTGGTCCAGCCGGTCACCACCATTCTGTTCGAATCGTCGCACCGTGTTCGCGCGGCCGCCGCCAACCTGGCGCAGCTGGCACCGGGGCGGGAGGTCTTCCTGGCGCGGGAGTTGACCAAGCAGTTCGAGGAACACTATCGCGGCCCCGCCGGCGAACTGCCGGCCTGGCTGGATGCCGACAGCAACCGCACCCGCGGCGAGTTCGTGCTGATCCTGGGGCCGGCGCCCGCGCCTGACACGGGGGGCGAGGCCGACATGCCCCTGTCCGACGAGCACGAGCGCCTGCTCGCGGCACTGCTGCACGAACTCCCCCTCAAGCGCGCTGCCCGCCTGCTCTCCGATGCCACCGACCTGCCGCGTAACCGCGTCTACGCCCGCGCCCTCGCCCTCAAGGACGCCGGAGGATAGGACGGTTTGGGTCCGCAATGAAGCGTGCGCAGACACGCAGCGGATCAAGGTCAGAAGCCATCGGCAGGAAGGTTTGGAAGAACGGAAATAATCATTGTTGGCGGGGATGGCTGGCTGCGTTCCGGCATCGTGGCGATAACCCTGTCGTTCGTTGAATTGATTGCCTTCCGATCGTCCCCTCTTCCTGGGGGCTGCTCTTGACGTCCTTCGTGTCTTGGTGTGCTTCGTTGTGGACGGAGGCCCTTGGGGCAGGCCGTTGAAAAGGCTTGCGTTCGCGCACGCGGCGGCGTACAAGGAGCGCGGGAGTCGGCCAGGCAGTCGCTGCATCCTCGGATGTGGAGGAAAGTCCGGGCTCCATAGGGCAGGACGCCAGGTAACGCCTGGGCGGCGCGAGCCGACGGAAAGTGCCGCAGAAAACATACCGCCGATGGCCCGGTTCGCCGGGTACAGGTAAGGGTGAAATGGTGCGGTAAGAGCGCACCGCGCGACTGGTAACAGTTCGTGGCAGGGTAAACCCCGTCCGGAGCAAGGCCAAATAGGGGTGCATGGTGTGGCCCGCATCGCACCCGGGTAGGCTGCTCGAGGCGTCCGGTGACGGACGTCCCAGATGAATGACTGTCCTCGACAGAACCCGGCTTACGGCCGGCTCCCACTTTTTCCCACGATCAAGCCCCCGCGGCCGCCCCGGTCTGCGCGTACACGGCTGTGTGTGCGGCAAACTTGTAAGGTGATGCATTAAGTTTGAGCCTCAACGCGAGGCTTTTAATACCCTTCTCCCCGCTCTTTCGTCCGCCTCGGGGTGGATGCGCTAAGTCTCTGTGATTCAACGCTTATTTTTCGTTTTTCGGGGTCGATTTTCTTGACTCTGGAGGATGCCCGTACCTATAGTGTCGGAAAGTGGGTCAAAGTGGGGAAAGGTGGGTAACCACCGTTATCAGCGATGTTTCGAGGCGTTAGCCAGCTCAATCTGGATGCGAAGGGCCGCCTGGCCATGCCGGCGCGGTATCGCGACGACCTCGCTGCGAGCTGCAACAGTCAGCTGGTGATCACGGTTGATCCCTCCCGCTGCCTGCTCTTGTACCCGTTCCCCGAGTGGGAGCGCATTGAGCAGAACCTGATGTCCCGCCCCAACATGAATCCCAAGGTGCGCAATCTGCAGCGCCTGCTGGTGGGCCATGCCACCGAGTGCGAGCTGGACGGCAGCGGCCGCCTGTTGCTGCCCCCGCCCCTGCGTCAGTACGCCGGCCTGGAAAAGCGGGTGGTGCTGCTGGGCCAGGGCAAGAAGTTCGAGATCTGGGGCGAGGCCGCCTGGGAGGAGACCTGCGCCCAGGTGCTGGGGGGTGACGTGGATGATGAAGCGCTCGAGTCCATCGCGTTGTGACGGACATGGAAGCCGTCTCCCACATCCCGGTGCTGCGCGACGCGGTGCTGGAGGGCCTGGCCGTGCGCGCTGACGGCTTTTACGTCGATGGCACCTTCGGCCGCGGTGGGCACAGCCGGGCGATCCTGGATCGCCTGGGCCCGGACGGCCGGCTGCTGGCCATGGATCGCGATCCGGAGGCCGCCACGGCGGCCGCCTCCTTTGCCGATGATCCGCGTTTTGCCTTCGAGGCCGCGCCGTTCTCGACCATGGCCGCCACGCTGGAACGGCGGTCGCCGGACCGGGGTCCGGACGGCGTCTTTCTGGACCTGGGCGTGTCCTCGCCCCAGCTGGATACGCCCGAGCGCGGATTCAGTTTTCAGCATGACGGCCCGCTGGACATGCGCATGGATCCGAACAGCGGCGAGAGCGCGGCGGAGTGGCTGGCGCGGGCCGACGAGACCGAGATCGCGAATGTGATCTATCAATACGGCGAGGAGCGCCACTCGCGGCGCATTGCCCGGGCCATTGTGGCTGCACGCACCGAGGCACCCCTTAGCCGCACCGGCGAACTGGCCGAAATCGTTCGCCGGGCGGTCCCGAAACGCGAGCCCGGAAAGCACCCGGCCACTCGAACCTTCCAGGCGCTGCGCATCTTCGTGAACGCGGAGCTGTCCGAGCTGGAGCAGTGGCTGGCGACGATCCCCGATGTGCTCCCGCCTGGTGCGCGGCTGGTGGTGATCAGCTTCCATTCACTGGAAGACCGACTGGTAAAGCAGGCCCTGCGCAAGCCGGTGTCCAGCGTGCGCCTGCCGCGCGGCCTTCCGGTGATGCCGGAGGAGCCGGAGCGCAAGCTGCGCCCGGTCGGCAAGCCGATCCATGCCGATCGCGAGGAGCAGCGCATCAATCCGCGTTCGCGCTCGGCCGTGCTGCGTGTCGGGGAGCGGCTCTGATGGTTGCGCGCGGGCTCCTGGCGGTGGCGCTGGCAACCGGGGTGTTTGCCTCGGCGGTTGGGGTGGTGGCGGCCAAGCATGAGTCGCGCCAGGCCTTTATCGACCAGCAGCAGGCATTGAGCCAGCGCGATGTCCTGAATCTCGAGTGGACGCAGTTGCAGATCGAGCAATCGACCTGGGCGACCCAGGGCCGGGTCGAGGAGCAGGCGCGCGAGCGTCTCGACATGATTCAGCCCGATTCGGATCGCATCGTGGTGATCGGGGGTAGCTCGTGGGCGCGCTGAAGCGGCAGATCAGTGGTGGCCGTCTGAAGGTCGTGATCGCCGTGTTCGCCGTCGCGAGCGCCGCGTTGCTGTTGCGCGCCGTCGATCTGCAGGTCCTGGAGCGCGACTTCCTGACCAAGCAGGGCGAGCAGCGCCAGGTGCGCACCCTGACCGAGTCCGCGAACCGCGGAATGATTACCGACCGTCACGGCGAACCCCTGGCCATTTCGGCCCCGGTACAGACCGCCTGGGCCAACCCGCAGGACTTGATGGGCCAGCGCGAGCGCTGGCCGGATTTGGCCGCGGCGTTGGAGGTGGAGCCGGACTGGCTGGCGGAGCGTATCGAGGCGCGTGCCTCGCGCGAATTCATCTACCTGCGTCGCCAAATGTTGCCGGATCAGGCCGAGCGCGTAGCGGCCCTGCGCATCCAGGGCGTCGGCCTGACCCGCGAATTCCGGCGTTATTACCCGCATGGCGAGGCCACCTCGCATGTGCTGGGCTATACCAATATCGACGATCAGGGCCAGGAGGGCGTGGAACTGGCCTTTGACCAGTGGTTGTCCGGTCATCCGGGCGCCAAGCGGGTGCTGCGCGATCGCTATGGCCGCAGCATCCGTGATGTCGCCAGTATCCGCCCCGCGCGTGACGGCAACACCCTGGCCCTGACTCTGGATCAGCGCCTACAGTATCTGGCGTACCGCGAACTGAAGACCGCGGTCGCCGAACACAATGCCCGTGGCGGCTCCGCTGTCCTTCTGGACGCCCGCAGCGGCGAGATCCTGGCGCTGGTCAATCAGCCCGGATTCAACCCGAACAATCGCGGTGCTATCCGTTCCGATCGCGCCCGCAACCGGGCCATCACCGATACCATGGAGCCCGGGTCGGTGCTGAAGCCGTTTACCGTGGCGGCCGCCCTGGATGCCGGTGTGGTGGATGCCAACACCACGCTGGAGACCGGCCCCGGCACCATGCGGGTGGGGCGCCTGACCGTGCGCGACCTGCGCGACTACGGGACGATCGACCTCACCACCCTGATCGCCCGTTCGAGCAATGTCGGGGCCACACAGCTGGCTTTGGATACCCCCGCGGATCGTTTCTGGAAGACCCTGCATCAGGCGGGCTTCGGGCAGGCGCTGGGTACCCATTTCCCGGGCGAGGCCACGGGGCGTCTGCGCGATTTCACCACCTGGCGCGAGGTCGAACAGGCCACGCTCGGTTATGGCTACGGGCTGTCGCTGTCGCCGTTGCAGATGGCGGCCTCCTACACCGCCTTTGCCAATGACGGCGAGCGGGTGCCGGTGCGTCTGGTGCGCACCGCCGACGATCTGCGCGAGTCGGCGCAGGTGATGACTCCGCGTACTGCCCGCCAGGTGCTGGCAATGATGGAACATGTGATCGGTACCGAGGGCACCGCGCGTCAGGCGGCGATCGACGGTTACCGCGTGGCCGGCAAGACCGGCACCAGCCGCAAGAGCGGTCCGGGCGGTTATACCGAGGACCGCTATTTTTCGAGTTTCGTCGGCCTGGCCCCGGCCTCCGATCCGCGTTTTGTCATGGCCGTGGTGATCGACGAGCCGGATGCCGGCGTCTACTACGGTGGGGCGGTCGCCGCGCCGGTGTTCCGTAATGTCGTCGGTTCGGCCCTGCGCATGTTCAACGTGCGCCCGGACGCGATGCCGGAGGTCCCCATGCGCCTGGCCGCGGATCACGAGGGGACGACATGATGGCCGCCCGTGATACCCGAGGCGGGGCGGGACCGGTGCTGGGCGACTTGTTGCCGGCCGGTCTCCTGCGCCCCGGCCTGGCGGACTTGCCGGTCGCCGACCTGGTTCAGGATAGCCGCCGGGTCGCGCCCGGCACAGCCTTTGTGGCCCTGGCCGGCACGCACGGCCATGGGCTGGCGCATGCTGCCGATGCCGTGGCACGGGGTGCCGGCGTGATCCTGTGGGACGAGGCCGGAACCCCGGAAACATTCCCTGCTGTGCCGATGCTCCATGTGCCGGGCCTGCGGGAACGGCTGCCGCAGATGGCGCGCGGATTGTTCGGTAGCTGGCCGGAGGCGGCCCCGCTGGTGGCGGTGACCGGTACCGACGGCAAGACCTCGGTCACGCACCTGATCGCGATGGCCCTGGAGACCCTGGGTCGGCCCACCGGTCTGATCGGCACGCTCGGCGTCGGGCGACCGGGCCACCTGGTGGATACCGGACACACGACCCCGGGCGTACTGGACCTGCATCGCCACCTGGCCGAGCTGGCCGCGGCCGGTTGTGGTGCCGTGGCGCTGGAGGCCTCCTCGCACGGTTTGGCACAAGGGCGCCTCGCCGGAGCCCCGATCAGCGTCGGGGTGCTCACCCGACTGAGCTCCGATCACCTCGATTTCCACGGTAGTCAGGAGGCGTATGCGGCAGCCAAGGCGCGGCTGTTTGTCTGGCTTGGCCTGCAAACGGCGGTCCTGAATATCGATGATGCCTTTGGACGCCAGGTTGTGCAGCATCTGCCGGCGGGCGTTCAGGCCCTGACCTACAGTGCACTGGGTGCACCCGCCGATCTGCGCGCCCGAGACGTAGAGGCCACAGCCGAAGGGCTGCGTTTCACCCTCGAGGCCGACGGCCGGGCCTATCCGGTTCGTTCCACCCTGTTCGGCCTGTTCCAGGTCGGCAATCTGCTGGCGACCCTCGCCACCCTGCAGGGCCTCGGGGTAGAGCGCGAGGAGGCGATCGCGGCAGTCGCCGAACTCCCCGGCGTGCCCGGCCGCATGGAGCGCTTCCCGCTCGCTAACGGGGCCTTGGCGGTGGTCGATTACGCACATACTACCCAGGCCCTGGAGGCTGCATTGCAGGCGCTTCGACCCCATGTACGCGGGCGCCTGAGTGTGGTGTTCGGCTGCGGCGGCGACCGCGATCGAGGCAAGCGCCCGGCAATGGGCCAGGTGGCCTGCCGGGAGGCCGACGTGATCTTTGTGACCGATGACAACCCGCGCGGAGAAGACCCGGCCGAGATCCGCGCCGAGATCCTTGCCGGCTGCGCCGATTCCGCCGAATGCCACGAGATTGGCGATCGCGCAACGGCGATTGCCAGTGCGCTGGCCGAGGCCGTTGCCGGGGATGTGGTGCTGGTGGCCGGTAAGGGTCACGAGACGACCCAGGAGATCCGCGGTCAGCGCTATCCGTTCAGCGACCGCGAACAGGTGCAGGCCCGGGCGTGCCGGCACCCGCAGGACAGGCGTGGCCAGGACCGCGCGATCAGGGGGGAGGGACAATGATTCGAATGACCAGCCAGGAATTGGCCGAGGCGGTCCATGGGCGCCTGCAAGGGGTGCCCGACACGGCCTTCGAGGGCGTGTTTACGGACACTCGCGAGCCGCGCCCGGGAGCGCTGTTCATCGCGTTGAAGGGGCCGAATTTCGATGCCCACGCACAGGTCGGTGCCGACCTGCCGGCGGCCGTGCTGCTGGTGGAGCGGGCGCTCGATGTGCCACAGCCGCAGATCATCGTGGCCGATACCCGCGAGGCCCTGGGCCGCCTGGGCCGCCATTGGCGGCGCCAGAGCCGCGCGCGGGTGATTGCCCTGACCGGCTCCAATGGCAAGACCACGACCAAGGAGATGCTCCGCTGCATCCTTGAGGGGGTGGGGTCGGTGCATGCCACCGCGGGCAACCTGAATAACGAGATCGGCGCGCCGCTGACATTGCTGGCGATGCCCTGTGACGTCGACTACGCGGTCATCGAACTGGGCGCCAATCATGCCGGTGAGATCGGGCGCATGGCGCGCTGGGTCGAACCGCAGGTCGCCATGATCACCAATGCCGGTCGCGCCCATCTCGAGGGCTTCGGCAGCCTGGAGGGCGTCGCCCATGCCAAGGCCGAGATCTACTCCGGTCTCCCGGCCCAGGGCGGCACCGCGGTCATCAATCTGGATGATCCGTTTGCCGACTACTGGCTGTCGCTGAACGAGCATCACCACTGCCAGCGCTTCTCGCTGGAGGGTGGCGGCGAGGTGGAAGGCATGTGGCAGGCCCCGGACCGGCTGCGTCTATCCATCCTCGGGGCCGTCCGCGATCTGCGCCTGGCCGGCCCCGGTCGCCACGTCGCAGCCAATGCCGTGGCGGCCGCGGCCGCGGCGAACGCGGTCGGTATCGGGATTGACCGAATCGTCGACGGGCTCACCCGCTGGAAGCCGGTGCGCGGCCGTCTGCAGGAGCTGTGGCACGTCAGCGGCGCGCGGATTTGGGACGACAGCTACAACGCCAATCCGGACTCGCTGCGGGCCGGGCTCGAGGTGCTGGCGGCGATGCCCGGTCGGCGCATCCTGGTGCTGGGTGCCATGGGTGAACTGGGCGCCGCCACGCCGGCGTTGCACCGGGAAACCGGGCACCTGGCCCGCGCGGTGGGTATCGAACACTGCCTGGCGCTGGGCGAGGCCGCGCGCGACAGCGCCGAGGGCTTTGGCGACGGCGGCGAGTGGTTTGCCGACCACGCCGCGCTGCGCTCGCGCCTGGAGGACCTCCTGGGGGAGGGCACCACGGTCCTGGTAAAGGGCTCGCGCAGCCAGCACATGGAACAGATCATCGAGGGGCTGGACCTGGCCTCGTCAGCGCCGGAGGTGGCGAATGCTGTTCGCGCTGACTGAATACCTGAGCCTGTTCTATTCCGGCTTCACGGTCTTTCAGTACCTGACCGTTCGCGCCATCCTCGGGGTGGTTACCGCATTGGCGATCGCGCTGTTGATCGGGCCGGCGATGATCCGCCGCCTGACGGTCGGCAATGTCGGCCAGCAGATCCGCGATGACGGTCCCGAGTCGCACTTGACCAAGGCCGGCACGCCGACCATGGGTGGTGCCCTGATTCTGGTGGCAGTGGCGGCGGCGACCCTGCTGTGGAGCGATCTGACCAACCGCTTCGTCTGGCTCGTGCTGCTGACCACCCTGGCGTTCGGCGCCGTGGGTGGCTGGGATGACTACCTGAAGCTGCGCTACGGCAACAGCAAGGGCCTCTCGGCGCGCGCCAAGCTCCTGTGGCAGACGCTGTTCGCCCTGGTCGCCGCGGGGGTGATCATGTACACCGCGCAGGGGCCGGTGGAGACCACCTTCTACCTGCCGGTGTTCAAGGACATCCAGTTCAGCCTGGGCTGGCTGTTCATCCCGCTGGTCTGGCTGGTGGTCGTGGGGTCCTCCAATGCCGTGAACCTGACCGATGGGCTGGATGGCCTGGCGATCATGCCGGCGGTGCTGGTGGCCGGCGCCCTGGGCGTGTTCGCCTACGCGGCGGGCCATGCGGTATTCGCCGACTATCTCGGTATTCCGGCGGTACCCGGCGTGGGCGAGGTGGTGATTTTTACCTCCGCCCTGGTCGGCGCCGGGCTGGGATTCCTGTGGTTCAACACCTACCCGGCGCAGGTCTTCATGGGCGACGTCGGGGCGCTCGCGCTGGGCGCGGCCCTGGGCATGCTGGCGATCATCACCCGTCAGGAGATCGTGTTGCTGATCATGGGTGGCATCTTCGTGCTGGAGACGCTTTCGGTGATGCTCCAGGTCGCCTCTTTCAAACTCACTGGGCGGCGGATCTTCCGCATGGCGCCGCTGCACCACCACTTCGAACTCAAGGGCTGGCCGGAGCCGCGCGTGATCGTGCGTTTCTGGATCCTGACCGTGGTGTTCGTCCTTGTCGGTCTCGCGACCCTGAAGGTGCGCTGATCCCATGACGCGAACCGGCGACAACAACCTGATCGTGGGCCTGGGGGCGACCGGCGTGTCGGTTGCCCGCTTCCTGCGTGCGCAGGGTGAGCCGTTCGCGATCACCGATACCCGCGTGGCGCCGGCCGCGCTGGAGACCGAGGGTGCCAAGGCCTGGCTGGCCGATGCCTGGGTCGGGCCGCTGGATCGACTGGACGCCGCGGGCTTTGCCCGCATCATCGTCTCGCCCGGGGTCGCACTGGAGCACCCGGTCCTGCAACGGGCGCGTGCCGCCGGTGCCCGCCTGACCGGAGACATCGACCTGTTCGCCGAGCAGGCGGGCGCCCCAGTCATCGCGATTACCGGCTCCAACGGAAAGAGCACGGTGACCGCGCTGGTCGGCGAGTTGCTGCGCGCCGCCGGCCTGCGGGTGGCGGTGGGTGGTAACTACGGCACCCCGGCGCTGGACCTGCTGGAGCAGGCCCCGGACCTGTACGTGCTGGAGCTGTCCAGTTTCCAGCTGGAGCGCAGCGACATGTTGGCGCCAGCGGCCGCCGCCATCCTGAATATCTCGCCTGATCACCTGGATCGCTACGCCGATCTGGATGCGTATGTGCGTGCCAAGGCCCGCATCCTGGATCGCGCCGGGCGTGGTGTGTTGAACCGCGAGGACGCCTGGCTGCGCGAGATCGCCCTGCCGCCGGGTCTGAAGGTGATCTCCTTCGGTCTCGATGCGCCGGCCGGCCCGGACGATTTCGGGGTGCGCCCGTCCAGCGCGGATGCTCCGGACCTGGTGCGCGGTGACCAGGTCCTTCTCTCGACCGGCCATCTGCGTCTGCGCGGGCAGCACAACTGGGCCAACGCCCTGGCCGCGCTTGCCCTGGTCTGGCCGTGGCTGGAGGCGGGCGAGCCGCGCGCACGCGCCATGGCGGCCCTGGCCGACTTCGCTGGTCTGCCGCATCGCTCGCAGTGGATTGCCGAAGTGGGCGGTGTCGCCTATATCAATGACTCCAAGGGCACCAATGTCGGCGCGACCCTGGCGGCCCTGCGCGGTACGCCCGGGCCGCTGGTGCTGATTGCGGGCGGGCAGGGCAAGGGGCAGGACTTTACGCCGCTGGCCGATTACGTCCCGGGCAAGGTCCGTGGTGTGGTGTTGCTCGGCGAGGACGCGCCAATGATCGCCCGTGCCCTGGCCTCCGTGGTTCCGGTCCAGCGCGTGGACGACATGGCCGCCGCGGTTGCGCAGGCCGCTGCCTGGGCGGAACCGGGGGATACCGTCCTGCTGTCGCCCGGTTGCGCCAGCCTGGACATGTACCCGAACTATCAGGCGCGCGGCGACCACTTCGCGCACGCGGTCCGGGAGCTGGCAGCATGAGTATCTCCAGCACCCGCCTCGGACTCCCGGATCGCGGCCTGGTCGCCGGCCTGCGCGACCACGTGGACCTGCCCCTGCTGGCCGTCGCGGCGATCCTGCTGGGCATCGGCCTGGTGATGGTCGCGTCCGCCTCCATGGGGCTGGGCGAGCGTTATTTCGGCAACACCTGGCACTTCTTCCAGCGCCAGGTCATCTTCGCCGCCATCGGGCTTGCGGTGGCGACCTTCCTCTGGGTGGTCCCGCTGGCGCGCTGGGAACGCGCCGGGCCGTGGCTGCTGATCCTGGTGATGGCGTTGCTGATCGCAGTGCTGATCCCGGGCGTCGGGCGCACGGTCAACGGTGCGACCCGCTGGATCCCGCTGGGGATGTTCAACCTGCAGGTCGCCGAGATGGTGAAGCTGCTGGTGGTGATGTACCTCGCCGGCTACATCGTGCGTCACTATTCGACGCTCCGCTTGCACTTCCTCGGTTTTATCCGCCCGCTGATCGTTCTTGGGGTGGGCACCATCCTGCTGTTGCTGCAGCCGGACTTCGGCGGCGCCGCGATCATGCTGGCGATTGGCATGGGCATGCTGTTTCTGGCCGGTGCGAAGCTTTGGCAGTTCGCCGCGCTGGCGGGCACCATCGCGGCGGGGATGGCGGTCGTCGCGGTCGCGGCGCCTTACCGCGTGGCGCGCCTGACGGCCTTCCTCGATCCCTGGCAGGATCCATTCGCCACCGGTTTCCAGCTGACCCAGTCGCTGATCGCGATCGGTTCCGGCGGCTGGTTCGGGGCCGGGCTCGGCAACAGTGTGCAGAAGCTCTTTTACCTCCCCGAGGCGCACAACGACTTCCTGTTCGCGGTGTTTGCCGAGGAGTTCGGCTTCGTCGGTGTGGTGGCCCTCATCGCGCTGTTCGGAGTCCTGGTCTGGCGCTGCATTCAGATCGGTTTGTACGCCGAGCGCGCAGGGCACGCCTTCGGCTCGCATCTGGCCTTTGGCGTGGCCATCTGGATGGGCCTGCAGGCGTTCCTGAACCTCGCGGTGAACATGGGGCTGCTTCCGACCAAGGGCCTGACCCTGCCGTTTCTCAGTTACGGCGGCAGTTCGCTGATCGTCTCGCTGGCGGCTATCGGCCTGGTGATGCGCGTGTACCGCGAGGCCCAGGTGCCGGCCCCGCGCGCCGCACCCCCGGCGCGCCGCCGGCGTGGGGGTGCCGCATGAGGGCCCCGCGCATCCTGATCATGGCCGGCGGCACCGGGGGCCATGTGTTCCCGGGCCTGGCAGTGGCCACCCTGCTGCGGGAACGCGGTGCCGAGGTGCGCTGGCTGGGCACGGCCCGCGGCGTGGAATCGCGGCTGGTGCCGGCGGCCGGGATCGAGCTGCATACGCTTCCAATCGCCGGCATCCGCGGCAAGGGCCTGGTCGGGCTAGCACTCGCACCCTGGCGGCTCGGCATTTCGCTGTGGGCCGCCCTGGGTCTGATGACGCGTCTGCGCCCGGATGCCGTGATTGGCTTTGGTGGGTTTGCCGCCGGCCCCGGGGGACTAATGGCGGCCGCCATGGGCCGGCCGCTGGCAATCCACGAACAGAACGCTGTGGCCGGTCTGACCAATCGCTGGCTGGCGAAGGTGGCGGACCGGGTCTATGCCGGCTTCGAGCACAGCTTCCCCGAGCGGGTGGCGGTCACGGTGGTGGGCAACCCGGTGCGCGCCGCGATTGCGGAACTCCCGGCGCCGGAGGCGCGCTTCGACGAGCGCGAGGGCGCCCTGAACCTCCTCGTCCTGGGCGGCAGCCTGGGCGCCCGGTCGCTCAACCGCACGCTGCCCGCCGGGCTGGCGCGCGTGGCCGTGGAGCAGCCGCTGAACATCCGTCACCAGGCGGGCGAGCGCACCCTCGACGAGGCCCAGGCCGCCTATGCGGAGGCAGGTCTGGAGGCGGAGATCAGCGCCTTTATCGAAGACATGGCCGCGGCCTATGCCTGGGCGGACCTGGTGATCTGCCGCGCCGGCGCGCTCACCGTGGCCGAGGTGGCCGCGGCCGGCGTGCCGGCGATCTTCGTGCCCTATCCACATGCGGTGGACGATCATCAAACCGCGAATGCCGAGGCCCTGGTGCAATCCGGTGCCGCCTGGCGGGTCGCGGATGCCGAGCTGGACGCTCAGCGGGTCTACGAGCTGGTCGCCCCGCTGGACCGCGAGGCCCTGCGCTCGCGTGCCCTGCTGGCCCGCGCACAGGCCCGCCCCGACACCGCACGGCGCCTGGCCGATGCCTGCATGGAAATGGCGGGCGTCCGCCGGGAGGGATCGTCATGAACGCCCCGCGCCTGCCACGCCATGCGATGCGTCGTATCCGCCGGATCCATTGTGTGGGGATCGGGGGATCCGGCATGAGCGGGATCGCCGAGGTCCTGCATCAACTGGGATATCAGGTCTCGGGATCCGATCTCGGGCAGTCGGCGATGGTCGAACGCCTGAAGGGCATGGGCATCCCGGTGGTGGCGGCCCATACCGAATCGAACGTGGCCGATGCCGACGTGCTGGTGGTTTCCAGTGCGATCAATCCGAGCAACCCCGAGGTCCAGGAGGCGCGTCGGCGCGGCNNGCCGCGCCGAGATGCTGGCCGAACTGATGCGCTTTCGCTATGGCATCGCGGTCGCCGGGACCCATGGCAAGACCACGACCACCAGCCTGGTCGCCAGTGTGCTGGCGGAGGCCGGGATGGACCCGACGTTTGTGATTGGCGGACGCCTGAACAGCACGGCGAGCCACTCGAATCTCGGCGCCGGGGACTATCTGGTGGCCGAGGCCGACGAGAGTGACGCCTCGTTCCTGCATCTGCAGCCGATGATCAGCATCGTGACCAATATCGATGCGGATCACCTGGGGACCTATGGCAACGACTTCGGCCAGCTGCGCGCGACCTTCCTGGAATTCCTGCACCACCTGCCGTTCTACGGCATTGCCGTGTTGTGCGCCGACGACCCGCAGGTGCGTGATCTGTACCCGGAACTGGAGCGCCCGCGCCTGACCTACGGCATCGAACAGGACGCCGACGTGCGCGCCCTGAATGTGCGCCAGGAAGGCGTGCGCATGTACTTCGACCTCGCGTTGCCCGGTCAGGCTGCGTTCCCGGTGACGCTGAACCTGCCCGGGCGCCACAACGTGCTCAATGCCCTGGCGGCGGCGGCTGTCGCGCACGAGCTGGAGGTCGCCCCCGAGGCGATCCAGGCCGCGCTGGCGCGCTTCCAGGGTATTGGGCGGCGCTTCCAGGTGCAGGAGCTGCGGACCGCACAGGGGGCCCTGACCCTGGTCGACGACTATGGCCATCACCCGCGCGAGATTGCTGCCACTCAGGCGGCCGCGCGCGATGCCTGGCCGGGCCGCCGCCGGATCACCATCTTCCAGCCGCATCGTTATACCCGCACGCGTGATCTGTTCGAGGACTTCGCCGAGGCCCTGTCCGAGACCGATGTCCTGATCCTGCTCGAGGTGTATGCCGCCGGGGAGGACCCGATCCCCAGCGCCGATGGCCGCAGCCTGGCGCGCGCCATTCGTCTGCGCGGGCGGGTGGAGCCGGTGTTTGTCGAGCGCGCAGAGGATGTGATCGGTGTGCTCGCGGGGATGCTGCGGCCGGACGATGTCGTGCTCGCCCAGGGTGCCGGCGATATTGGCCGTCTGGCCGGGCTGCTCCCGCAGCAGCTGGGGACCGCCGGCGAGGAGGAATCATGATGGCCGCCCGCGTTGTGGACTCGTCGATGACTCCGTTCGCGCAGGCAACGCGTGGCCGGTTGCAGGCGCAGGTTCCGCTGGCCGGGCTGACCTCCTGGCGCGTAGGCGGCCCGGCCGACTGGCTGTTCCAGCCGGCGGACCTTGACGACCTGGTCGCTGCCCTGCGCGATCACGCTACCCACGCGCCGCAGATGCCCGTGACCTTCCTCGGCCTGGGCAGCAACGTCCTCATTCGTGACGGCGGGCTGGACGGCCTGGTCGTGCATCTTTCCGGAGTGCTGAACGAACGCCGGCGCCTGGACGGCGATCGCCTGCTGCTTGGGGCGGGGTTGGCCTGCGCCCAGGCCGCGCGTTTCGGGGCCCGCGAGGGGCTGGTCGGGGCCGAGTTCCTGGCCGGCATCCCCGGGACCGTGGGCGGCGCGCTGCGGATGAACGCCGGCGCCTGGGGTGGCGAGATCTGGCCGCTGGTGGAGGCGGTCTCCACGGTAGATGCGCGCGGCGAACTGCATACCCGCACTCCCGCGGACTACACGATCGGTTACCGCAGTGTCCACGGCCCCGAGGCGGAGTGGTTCACCGGCTGCGTGTTGCAGCTGGCCGCGGGTGACCCTGACGTCGGGACCCGGCGCATCCGCGAGTTGCTGCGCGAACGATCCGCGAAGCAGCCGTTGGGGTTGCCGTCCTGCGGGTCGGTGTTCCGCAACCCGGAGGGCGATCACGCCGCGCGCCTGCTCGAGGCCGCCGGTCTGAAGGGACTGCGCCACGGGGCGGCGGAGATCTCCCCCAAGCACGCGAATTTCATCACCCACGACGGCAGCGCGCGCGCCGCCGATATCGAATGGTTGCTGCGTCATGCCCAGGACGAGGTGCAGCGGCAGTTCGGGGTGCACCTGGAGCCCGAGGTCCGGGTCCTGGGTCGGCCAGGGGCTACGCACGAGGCAAGCGAGGGAACGGCATGAGCAAGCGAAGTGCACAAGATTATGGCCGTGTCGCGGTCCTGATGGGTGGCTGGTCTGGCGAGCGCGAAGTCTCGCTGCACAGTGGTCAGGCGGTGCTGGCGGCACTGCAGCGCCAGGGTGTCGATGCCCATCCCCTGGACCTGACCCGCGAGACGGCTCGCTGCCTGGCCCTGGAGAACTTCGACCGCGTCTTCATCGTGCTCCACGGGGAGTGCGGCGAGGACGGGACCCTGCAGGGCTGTCTGGACATGGCGGGCATGCCTTACACCGGGACCGGCGTGCTCGGTTCCGCATTGGGCATGGACAAGCTGGCCTGCAAGCGGCTGTGGGCGGGGAGCAATCTGCCGAGCGCCCCCTATCGTCTGCTCACGCCGGGGTTCGACCCCGACGCGGTGGCCGATGCACTGGGCCTGCCATTGATCGTGAAGCCCGCGCGCGGCGGCTCCAGCCTGGGGATCACACGGGTGGATCGGGTGGCCGATCTGCCGGCCGCCTTCGAGGCCGCGCGGCTGCAGCCG
>NZ_MVAR01000013.1 GCF_001999325.1 Thioalkalivibrio versutus | reverse complement strand
CCGGTCCGGACCGGCCGCCATGCGGTGATCCAGCCATTCAATCAGTGCACGCGGCGGACAGTGGTGGAACACCCCGTGCCCCGGCGCACCCACGCCACGCAGGAACAGGTACACCCCGCCACCCATGTGCTGGTCATAGTCGTAGCCCGGCAGGCGTGCGGCCAGCTGGCGATGCAGTGCCAGGGTGTAGAGCACCAGCTGCAGGTCGTAGCGGTGTTCCAGCACCGCCGCCTGCAGGCGTTCCGCGCTGTAGGCCTGCGCCGAAGTCCCCAGCCAGTTGGACTTGTAGTCGGCCACGTAATAGCGCCCGCCGTGCTCGAAGACCAGATCGACGAATCCCTTCAGCATCCCGTTCAGGGTCACGTTCCCCAGCGGCGGGCGCGGCTGTCCGGCCAGGATCTGCGCGCGGACCCCCTGATCCAGCTCGCCCGCCTGCAGGTTGCGCGTCGGATACAGGAACTCCAGCTCCGGCTGATAGGTGGTCAGGCCGCCCAGACTGAAATGTTCGCCGTCCTCCAGCGGGAAGGCGACCGCAAGCAACTGCTGCATCCAGTCCGCGACCGTCTCTGCCCATTCCCCCCAGCCCCGCCGCTCGCAGCGTGTCGCGATCTCCTGCGCCATCCGTTCGGGATCTGCCGACTGCGCGGCGAGCCCCTGCTCCGCCGCCCACTCCAGCAGCCCGTGGAGGAAGGTGCCGGGCCCGGGCCCGCGCGGGAAGGCATGCAGCCCACTGGCCGCGCGCGACTCGGGCTCCGGCGCCTCCAGCGGCGGCCGACTCGCATCCGCCACCCCCTCGCGCAGCACGTCCTCGCGCGCCGAGTCGGGGGCCACCGGCGCGACCCCCTCGTCGTGCACGGCAATCGCACTGTAGCTGGCCACCCACCAGCGCTCGAAGCGGCGCGTCGGCGGCACCCGGGCCGGCCCCGTCGCGGTCGTGGCACTGCCCATCTGCGCGGCCACCGCGCTCGCCTCCGGCAGGGGGCCCACATGAATCGCCGATGCGTCGCCGGCTGCATCCCGCAGCGCAACCTCCAACCCGCCATCCTGCACCCCTCCGGGTCCGGCCAGCAGATATCCGGCCGCGGTGCGGTCGAAGTGATTGGTCTTGCTGTTTCCGGAGACGATCGGCGCAATCCCCAGCCAGCAGGCATGCCGCGCCCGGGTCATGCCCACATACAGCAGGCGCAGGTCCTCGGCCAGGCGCTCGCGCTCGGCGCGCTCGAACACCTCGCCGTCCATGCGGAATACCCAGCGCGCCCCACCCTGCGGCGGATGATCGCGGTAGGGCACGTCCTTGGCCGTATCCGTCTGACGGAAATTGCAGACGAACGGCAGGAACACCAGCGGATACTCCAGCCCCTTGGACTTGTGCAGCGTAACCACCTTGACCAGGTCCTCGTCGCTCTCCAGACGCAGGACCTGCTCCTCCCCGGTCTCGCCTTCGCCGCCGCGATGTTCTGTCAGGTGCCGGATCAGCGCCTGCTCGCCATCCAGCTCGGCGGCCGCCTGCTGCAACAGCTCGCTCAGATGCAGCAGATTGGTCAGGGCACGCTCGCCCTCGGCCGTGGCCCGCAGCCGGCGCGGGACCTCGAAGTCGTGCAGCAGGCGGCGCAGCATCGGCAGCACCCCGCGCGACTGCCACAGCCGCCGATAGTCGCGGAACTGCTCGACGCGGACCTCCCACGCCAGCTCGTCCAGCGTCAGCCGATGCAGTTCGGCCAGCGACTGCCCCAGCGTCGCGGTCGCCAGCGCCGCGCGCAGCAGGCGTTCACTGGTCGGCTCGGCGCAGGCGCGCAACCAGCGCAGCAGGTCTCCCGCCTCGGCGGTCGCATACACCGACTCGCGATCGGACAGGTACACACTGCGCACACCCCGCCGGCGCAGCTCGGCACGGATCGCATCCGCCTCGCCACGCCCGCGCACCAGCACCGCCATGTCGCGTGGCCGTACCCCGGTCAATTCCTCACCTTTGCGGAAGCCACAGCGACCGGCCATCCCGCCGTTGAGCAGTTCCACCATGTAGCTGGCGCAGGCCTGCGCCATGCGCTCGCGATAGGCGCCCTTGCCCACCGGCTCGCCCGGGTCATGGCACCACAGCGTAACGGCCGGCACCGCCTGTCCGTCGGTCTCAAAGGCCTCCGGGCGGCCGTTCGCGTCCACCGGCAGAAACGGCAAGGGGTTCTCCGTTCCCGAGCGGAACAGGAAGGCCCCGTCCTGCCAGTCCTCGGCATGCTGGAACAGCCGGTTCACGCCCTGCACCAGGGCATCGGTCGACCGGAAGTTTCGCTCCAGCGTGTAGTGCCGCCCGGCGGTGGCCGCGCGCGCGGCGAGATAGGTATGGATATCCGCCCCGCGAAAGCGATAGATCGACTGCTTGGGGTCGCCGATCAGCAGCACGCCCAGATCGCGCGGGTTCTCGTCGATGCGGTAGACGCGGTGGAAGATCCGATACTGCACCGGATCGGTATCCTGGAACTCGTCGACCAGCGCCACCGGGAACTGGGCGCGCAGGGTCGCTGCCAGGTGTTCGCCACCGGGTCCGTCCAGGGCGTCACGCAGCCGGGTCAGCAGGTCGTTGAAACCCATCTGCGCGCGTTGACGCTGTGCCTGGCGAAACCGCGCGTCCACCTGCCGCGCGGCCGCCTGCAACAGGCGCTCGCGGTCGTCCACACAGACCTCGGCATGATCGTCCAGCGCCGCGAAGGCCGGATGCAGATCGTCCGGCAGCGCCTGCCCCGCCTTCAGCCGCGTCTGCATTCCGGCCGCACTGAAACGCTCCAGGGGCGAGTCGCCGGAGACCCCGCCTGGCCGCAGTGCGCCGGGGTCCGCCGCCCAGTCGCGCATGGCCCCCAACAGCTTCTCCGGGTTGCTGTACTTCTGCTTGTTCAGCACCGAGTTGCGCAGCGTCTCGAACTGCGCGGCCACCGCCGCAAACGCCTCGCGCCAGGGCCGCTTCATGGCCTCCAGCCGCGCCAGCCGATCGCCCAATGCAGCCGTCAACCCGTCCGGCGTCTCCAGTTCGGCATCCGCCGTGTGGGCCGGGAGATGCCCGACCAGCGGCCGGATCTTCTGCAGCAACGTGTCGGGATCAGCACCGAAGGCGTTGCGCAGCAGCGCGAGTGGCGCCGCCGGCTGCGGGTAGACAAAGCGGCGCCAGTAGTCGCGCGCCGCGTCCGCCAGCAACTCCTGCTGGTCGCTCGCCAGGTCCTGGGTGAACAGGCTCCCGCTGTCGAAGGCATGCTCGCGCAGCATGCGATAGCACCAGCCATGAATGGTGGACACCGCGGCCTCGTCCATCCACTCCGCCGCCAGCTCCAGCCGGCGCGCGGCGCCCGGACGCTCTGCCTCGGCATATTCGGCGCGCAACTGCTTGTGGATGTCCTGCACGCCCGGCACCGCGTCCGGGTCCTGCGCGCGGAACACGCGCGCGGCGATCGCCAGCGCGTCGCGGATGCGCTCGCGCAGTTCCTGGGTCGCCGCGTCGGTAAAGGTCATCACCAGGATCTGCGGTGGCGTCAGGGCATCAGTGCCCTCGGGCAGCTCGCCGTGCCCCAGCACCAGGCGCAGGTACAGCGCGGCGATGGTGTAGGTCTTGCCGGTGCCGGCACTCGCCTCGATCAGGCGGCTGCCGTGCAGGGGCAGCCCCAGCAGATCCAGCTTGTGGGCGGTCGCGCTCATGCAGGGTCCTCCGCCTGATTCACCACGAAAAACACCGGCCGGTAGATCCGGTCGCGCCAGAAGGCAAAGTCCGGGTCGTCCAGCAGGGTCTCGGGGGCGGGCCAGGCACGCGCCAGCGCCGGGCTGCGCGACCATTCGCCGGCGGCGAAGTCGTTCCCGGTCAGGGTCTTCAGCGCCTCGTCATACGGATCCTTCGATCCCTCCTCCGCCCCGAGCCAGGCAAAGGCGGCGGCGCAGGCCAGCGGCAGCGGCCGCTCCTGGCCGGCCGCCCAGGCCTCCAGCAGCGTCCCCAGCAACTCCTCGGCCAGCCCCGGCTCCAGCCCCGGGAGCTCCAGGCGCTTGTCCAGTCCAACCAGTTCGGAGCCCACGCCGCCCGCCCCGGCGTTCGCCAGCAGATGCATCACCCAGGGCGCCATCAGCTTGTCGAAGCGCCACTTCTTGCCATCACCGATGCGGCTCGCGGTGTAGTCGAGGCATACCCGCGCCTGCCCGTCGCTGCGCAGGGCGGGTGGCACGGCCTCCAGGCCCCAGTGCTCGTGTTCCAGACGCAGGGGCCGCGCGGCCGGCAGCGACTCGGGGTACAGCGCATAGCGCTCGCCGATCCGCTCCAGAAGCCGCGCGGCCTCCTCCACCATCGCGCCGCGCTCCAGCTCGCCTGCCGCACCCAGCGGCAGCCGGCCCGCGCGCTGCAGCCGGGCCGACTCCGCCTCCAGGATGCTCGGCCAGGCCTCCGCGTCGTCGGTGGTCTCGAGTGCCGCCGCGACCAGTTGCTGACGCACCTGCCACTGCTCCAGCCCGGCCAGGCCAAAGGGTTCCAGGTCGTCGCCGGCCTCTTCCTCCTCGTCGAAAAACACCCCCAGACGATGGCGGAAGAACGCCTCCACCGGGAAGCGCAGAAAGCGCGTTAGTGCCTCCGGCCCCAGGGCGCGCGGCTCGCGCTCGGCCTCCAGCAACGGCACCGCCGCGGGGGCGCCACCAGCGGCATCCGCCGCAGCGCCCGGCGCCGGGTCGTGCACCGCCTCCCACTCCCGCGCGTAGGTAAAGTGCCGAGCGTCGGCGGCGTCTGTTGCGGGGAAATTCACCGGGGAGAACGGCTGCAGCGGGTGCCAGGTGGTCAGGTGGTCCACCAGGGCCGGGCCGGCCTCCGGCCCGTCGGACCCGGCCAGCCCCCAGCCCGCCGCCAGGTGATCACGCAGCTGGCCCACCAGCACCGACGGCGGGCGCGGCTCGTTGTCGCGCACATGCCGCCCTACCCAGCTCACATGCAGTTGGCGCCGCGCGGAGAGCAGCGCCTCCAGGAACAGGTAGCGGTCGTCCTCGCGCCGCGAGCGATCGCCCGGGCGGTAGTCGTTCGCCATCAGGTCGAAGTCCACCGGCGTCGGGCTGCGCGGGTAGTCGCCGTCGTTCATCCCCAGCAGACAGACCACCTGGAACGGGATCGCCCGCATCGGCATCAACGTGCAGAAGTTCACCTGCCCGGCGAGGAAGCGCTGGCCCACCCCGGAATCGTCCTGGCTGGCCAGCCACTGCTCGCGCACCACCGCCAGCGGCAACGCCTCTTCCAGTCCGGCCGTCGCGCAGTCCTCGCGCCATTGATCCAGGGCCTCACCCAGCTGCTCCAGGGTGAACAGCTCGGCATCGGTCTCGGCCGCGAAGAACTGCTCCAGCAGCCCGCCCAGATGCACGGCCCAGTCTGCCGGCGCATGCGCCTGGCGCAGCCACGCCCAGGCATCCTCCAGGGCGGTGATCAGGGCGTCCAGCGGCCCCAGCAGCGCGGCACTCAGCCCGCCGATCTCGTCGTAGGGCTCCAGGCCCTGCCACGGACCCTGGTCGCCCAGGGCGTAGCCCAGCAGCATCCGCCGCAGGCCGAAGCGCCAGGTGTTCTGCTCCAGCCCCTCGGGCAGGCCCAGCCCGGCGCGCTGTGCGGCATCCAGCCCCCAGCGCACGCCCGACCCCTCGGCCCAGCGGTGAAGCTGACCCAGGTCCTCCTCCGCGATGCCAAAGCGCCGGCGCACCGCGGGCACATCCAGCAGGTCCAGCAGCTCACTGACGCCCATCCGGCTCTCCGGCAGCGACAACAACTGCTCCAGCGCAATCAGCACCGGATCGCGACCGCGCGGCCCCTGGTCCGACAGCGTGTACGGGATAAAACGCGGATCATCGGTCTCCGGCTGGCCGAACACCGCCTCGATGTGCGGGGCGTACTGATCGATGTCCGGCACCATCACGATCACGTCGCGCGGGCGCAACGACGAGTCGCGCTCGAAGTGATCCAGCAGCCGGTCGTGCAGTAGCTCCACCTCGCGCAGCGGGCTGTGCGCCACGTGGAACTGGATGGAATGGTCCTCCGCCGGGACCGCGGGCCAGGTCTCCCGGGTCTCGGCGAGTGGGCGCAGCTCGCGGATGTCCTCCTGCAGCTGGTGCAGCAGGCAGTCCTCCGGCCCGCGCGTGCCGTGCGGCTCGAAGACGTCCACGCGCTCCCAGTCCAGCGTGCGCAGCACCCGGCCGTAGTGCTCGGGGTCGTCGTGTTCGTCCAGCAGCCCGATGTAGTCGCGTCCCTGCTTGCCCCAGGCCGCCAGCAGCGGGTGGGCGTGGTTGTGCAGCTCCGCCTCGTCGAGGGCCTCGGGCATGCCCGCCTTGCGCGCCTGGCGCCGGCGCGTGGCGCGCAGCAGGTCCTTGTCGGCGACGATGTCGGCCCAGTAGTACTCGCAGGGGTTGTGCACGCAGACCAGCACCTGGCAGAAGCGCGCCAGGCCCTCCAGCGCCTCCAGGATCTGCCCCGGCAGCGAAGAGATGCCGAACACGATGATCCGCCGGGGCAGGCCCGCCGGGCGCTGCTCCAGCGCGCGCACCGCATCCATGTAGCGGGCATGCACGGTCGAGCGACTCACGCCCTCCTGCGCGACGCCGATATCCGCCTGCAGCAGGCGCCACAGATCGGCCTGCCAGCGCTGCCCGGGCGCCAGCTCGCGCTCCTGCCCGCGGGCGTCACGCAGGCTGTCGCGTCCGGCCGCCCAGTCGGTCAGCCAGTCAGCGCGGTACACCTGGTACTGATCGAACAGGTCCGCCAGGCGCTCGGCCAGCTGGAAACGCTTGCGCAGGTCGCCCCCCTGCCCCGGATCGTCGTCCTGCAGGAACTGGCGCAGCGGTGCAAAGGCCTCCTGCGCCAGGCACTCCGGCAGCAGGCGCATCAGCCGCCAGGTCAGCGGCCGCTTGGCGTACGGGGATTCCAGCGGAACGGCCTCGGCCCCCAGGACCGCACGATAGGCCGACCACACGAAGCGCGACGGCAACTGCATGTCCAGCGCCGCCGCGATCCCGCAGCCCGGCGGGTCGGCATCCGGCGGCGCGGCCAGGGCATGCCGCAGCCACTGCGCCATGCCGTTGCTCTGCACCAGGATGGTCTCGTTCTCCAGCGGACCGAGCGGCGCACGGCGCATCCACTCCACCGCCAGCGTGCGCAGCGACTCCAGCTGATTGCCATGCAGCACCACCATCCCTGGCTGCAACTCGCGCGACTCCACCAACCCGGCTCCTTGATCCATTCGGGAAATACCGCGCAAGGCCTCAAGGCCCGCGTGGTCCAGATGCGCCTACCCTACCATCCCCAGGCGACGATCCCCGTCGCGGTATTCACCGTTACGGCGTGAAATCCGGGCTATCCTCAAGGCAACAGGCTTCAGGCCCGAGGCGCAGCCAGCAAGGCCTCGAACTCGAGCGCCGGCACCGGGCGGCTGGCGTAGAACCCCTGATAGTGGTCACAGCCCAGCTCGCGCAGAACCGCGAGCTGGGCTGCGGTCTCCACGCCTTCCGCCAGCACGGTCAGCCCAAGGCCATGGCCCAGGCCAACGATGGAGCGGGCAATGGAGCGATCGTCCGCGCTGCCGGCCGCATCGTCCTCGGCCAGGCCGTCGACGAAGCTCTTGTCGATCTTGAGCGTATCCACCGGGAAACGCTTGAGCTGCGCCATGGAGGAGTACCCGGTGCCGAAGTCGTCGATCGCAAAGTGCACCCCGCGCTCGCGCAGGCGCTGCAGGATGCGCCGGGCCCGGCTCGGGTCCGCCATCAGCGCGGACTCGGTGATCTCCAGTTCCAGTTGATCCGCCGGGAACTCGAAGTCCTCCAGCAACTGGCCCACCTGCTGGTCGATCGGCACCCGCTGGAACTGCAGCGCCGAGACATTCACCGCCAGGCGGATCGGCGGATAGCCCGCCGCGCGCCAGCGATGGCCCTGTTCGATCACCCGGCGCAGCACCCAGCCCCCCAGCTCCACGATCAGGCCCGTCTGCTCGGCCAGCGGGATAAAGCGCCCCGGCGAGATCGGACCCAGCTCGGGATCGGTCCAGCGCAACAGCGCCTCCGCCCCCAGCAGACGCCCGTCCTCGACGTTGTACTGCGGCTGGTAGTGGACCTCCAGCGCATCCGCCTCGATGGCGCGGCGCAGGCGCGCCGACAGGTCAATGCGCTCGCGTGCCGCACGGGTGAACTCGTCGGAGTAATACCGATAGCTGCCGCGCCCGTCCATCTTGGCCTGTGACAGCGCGGTACTCGCCTGCTGCAGCAGGGTGTCGGCATCCACCCCATGGTCGGGGAAGACCGCGATGCCAACCGTCGCGGCAATCTCCATCTCCACGCCGTTGCCGAGATCACAGGGGTAGCCCACCTCGCGGATGATGTTCTCCGCCACCAGCGCGGCATCGTCCACATGCCCCAGGTTCTCCACCAGCACCGCGAACTCGTCGCTCGCCAGGCGGGCAACGGTATCGGTCCCGCGCCGCCCCACCTGCAGGCGCTCACCGACGATCTTCAGCAAGCGGTCGCCCGCGGCGTGGCCCTGGCTGTCGTTGATGTCCTTGAAGCGGTCGATATCCACGAACAGTAGCGCCAGATGCCCCTGGCGGCGACGCATCAACGAGATGCCGTGCGTCAGGCGTGCGCGCAGCAAGCGGCGATTCGGCAGCTCGGTCAGCGGATCGTGATGCGCGAGGAAGTCGAGCTCCGCCTCCGACGCCTTGATCCGCGAGATATCCGCGAACACCGACACGTAATGTGTAAGGTGGCCCTGCTCGTTGCGCACCGCGGTAATGCTCTGCAACTCCGGGAAGATCTCGCCGTTCTTGCGCCGGTTCCAGATCTCGCCCTGCCAGTGACCGTTCACCTGCAGCTCGTGATACATGTTGGTGTAGAACGCCTGATCGTGGCGCCCGGACTGGAACATCTTCGGCGTGTGCCCCACCACCTCGTCCTGGGTGTATCCCATCAGCTGGGTAAAGGCCCGGTTCACCGACAGGATATGGGCGCTGGCATCCGTAATCACCACCCCTTCTCGGGTGTTCTCGAACACCACCGAGGCCAGGCGCTGCCGCTCTTCCTGTTCGCGCTGTTCGGTGATGTCCCCGACCGTCGCCACCACCCGGTCCAGCTCGCCCTGCGGCGTGCGGCTGCACTTCACGTCGATATCCGCGACCATCACCCGCCCGTCACGGCGCAGCAGGCGCTTCACCACGCTATAGCCCGGACGGTCGCCGCGGCGCATCTCGGCGTCCAGCACCGCCTCGCAGCCACGATCCTCGGGTATGGCCAGGCGGTCCCAGTCCATCGCCGCCAGCTCGTCCGGCGCATAACCCAGCATGTCGGCCAGGCACGCATTCACGCGCTCCCAGCCCTGACCCCGCGGCCCGGAAATCGCCATGCCGACAAACGGCATATCGAAAAAGATCCCGAGCAGCCGATCTTGATCGGCGTGAGCCCGCACCAGGACCAGGTTGCGCCGCAACCACTGCTGACGCCACAGCAACGCCCCCGCCCCGAGCACGACCAGCCAGACGAACAGCGTGGCCCCGGCCGCCCACGCCGCCTGCTGCCGTGGCAGCGCCTGAAGCGCGTCGAGATCGCGCTTCAGCACCAGGTCCCAGCCCGCGGGTTCCAGCCCCTGTATACCGGCAAGGAACGGACTGTCCGCATCCTCAAAGCGCTCGATCACAACCTCGGCACGGGGATGATCCAGGACCCGTTCGCGCAGCCGGGGGAAGGCCGCAGGCGCCGGGATAATCAGGCCCCCGGACTCGGTGATCCGGGCAATCATGGCGCGTTGGTCACCCTCGCGCACCACGATATGCGCCTGGGCATCCATGCCGTTACGGTTCGCGGTCAGGGTCAGCAACGGATGCAGGTTCTCGAGCGTCGATGACAGCAGCACCAGTCCCACCACCGGATCCTGCGGCGCCGCCCGGTCGCGCACCGGCACCGCCCAGCTGATCCGCGGGCGCCGGTCCGGGTCCGCGTGCAGGATCGGCTCACTGGTCTCGCCACTGCGACGCACCTCGCGCAGCACCGCGTCCATCGCGGCCTCGTCGAGGGCACTGCGGCCCAGTTCGATCACCGGCTGACGATCCGCATCCAGCAGGGCCACGCTGTCGTAATCATAAGCCGTGCGCATCAGCTCCAGGCGATCGAGCACCTGCTCCAGCGCCAGCGTCGAACGCCGCTCCAGGGCCGTGACCGCGAACAGGTTGAAGCCCCGCGCCTCGCCCAGAACCATCGCGTCGCCGGTGCGCTCCGCCAGCCATTGGTCGATCACGCCGCCCTTCAAAAAAGCCGCGCGTTGCAGATCCTCATGCGCCTGCGATTCGGCGGCAGCCCCCTGCAAATGCCACGCGCCCAGCCCTACCCCTGCGGTGGAGGCGATCACCGCCACGGCCAGCACCAGCCAGGGCCAGGAGCCGAAACGCGCCAGCTCCTCGCGCGCACCCGTACCCGGCGCCTCGTCGCGCCAGGCCGGCAACCAGCGCATCGCCAGATAAAGCAGCGCCCCGGAAACCAGCACGAACCCAAAGCCCTTGCCCAGGTTCACCCGTGTCAGGGCGGTCGTGATGTCCGCCCCCGCCCACCAGGCCAGCGCCACATCGGACAGGGCAATCCACAACAGCCCCAGCACGACATAGGCACCCGCGATCCACCCGGCCGCGAAGCGCCGCGACACCTGACGCCGGGTCGTCATCGGCGGTGCCCGCACGCGCTCGACGCGGACGCAAAAAAGCGCCGCGCCCCGTTGCCGGCCGGCGCGGCGCCCCATCGGGCCGAATCCCTGCTAGTCGCGTCGCTTCTCGTCAATGCCAACGGCATCTGCATCGGGGGGCACCCCGTCTCCATTCAAGCGTTCATTGCACATTCCAGGGGAACCGGCGGGCCGTCATCCCTCGACCCCAACAACAAGGGACCCGCCGAAGCGGGCCCCATTGCACCGGGCACGTCAGATCCAATCCAGCCTGACGCCCGGCCTGCGGTACAGGACTGTACCGGATTGCGTTACTCGGCGATGGCCCGCTCGATAATCGCCTCGATCTCCTCGGAAGACTTCTCCATCACCTCGGCCACGCCTTCCGGCATCATCGGCAGGAAGTCCGGGACATTCATCCGCGAGATGAACACATCCCCCTGGCTGTCCTGATAGATGCTCACCCGGCAGGGCATGAAGGCGGAAACCGGGCGATACGCATCCTCTTCCAGGATCTGCGCGCTGTAGCGCCCGCTGCAGACGTCCAGGATCACCACCGGATCAATGGTGAAACCGCGCTCGGACAGCGTCCCGGCCATGTTGTTGCGGTTCAGGATGCTCCAGCCGGCCTCGGACGCCTCGCGCTCGAACGCGGCCAGGGTCTCCGGGAACGAATGCGGGCTCTGCGTCACCTTCACCATCTCCGGCTGCTGGTCGCCATGGTTATCGGCCTGCGCCGCACCGACGAACGCCAGCGCCAGCAGCATCGCCACCAGTGCGAGGAACCGCGGGCCGTGGCGCATGGTCATCACTTTAGAATGCATCATGGTTTCTCCTTTCCCGGGAAGCGGGAATGCTCGTGATCGGCTGCCTCTTCGGTACGTTGGAGGCAGCAACGGTTATACAGGATAGCGCCCAACGAGCCCGGCTATCTTGATGCAGGTCAACCGAACACGAATCAGACCCGTTCTACACGGGCACAACCGACGTCACCAACATCGCAACCAGGAGATCGACATGGAAGCCACACTGAAGGACGGAACGGTCACCCTGAAGATCGACAAGAAGACCGCGAAGGGCATCGCCGAAAACATCACCGAGCTCGAAGGCGAGATCAGCAACGGCGCGCGGGCACTGGGCTCCGTGCTGCAAGACGGCATCTACGAGCTGGAAAACGAATTCCGCCAGCCGCCGCATGCCTTCGACGAGCAGGCCCCCAAGCAGCCCTCCATCGAGGACTGAGCCTGCCGCCGCAAAGGCATCATCGACTCACCACAAGACACTAAGGAGCAGCACATGCACCTGGAAAAAGCGGAAAACGGGGAACTCGTCATCACCATGCCCCAGGCGGAAGCCGCCGACGCCCTGGCCACGCTCAAGAAGCGCGCCGACGAACTCGACGAGTGCGAGGAGCTAACCGAAGCCCTGGAAAACGCCGGCATCCAACTACCGGAGCAACCGGACCACATCCGCCACGAATACATGCCCCCCGCCGACCACTGACCCGGCACCCGCCCCACACCCCGTGGGGCTGGCCCAGTGCCACCACCGCTGCAAGAGACCAGGCCCCTGGGCGATACGGGTCCAACCAACCCGCAATCGCCGAGCGGCTCGGCTCCTGCACGGCCCGGAGCCACAGAAGGTGCAAGGCCCGACCCTCGTGGGAGCGCCGCAGTCCGCGCCGCCCCGCCAGACCCGACCCCTGCACATCCCCCGGATCCTTCTCCTCGCGACCACAGCCCTTAATCCCGCCATCGCGAGGAGCAAAGCGACGTGGCGATCTCCTCGATCGACCCAAACGCCCGCCCATTAGCCCGGCCGTACTACCCGGCACGCCTCCAGGCTCCAAGACCCCGAATCACCGGAGACAAGCCTGTAACGGCGCCTCCCACCCATCGGAAAGCCACGTCTCCTTCACAAGACCCGCAAAGAGAAAGAGCCGCCTCGGCGTCCATGCCCAGGCGGCTCTTTCGGGGGCATCCTTGTCCCCGCGGCAAAAATTAACACAGCGACAAAATTATTCCATCCACACACCCGGAAAATACGTCAGCGGTCGATTTCCGCCCCTGAGCGGTCGTTTCGCCTCCCGTCGCAGCCCGTGATTCGCGACCCAACGCACTTCTTCCGCCCGTACTGCCCCACCGCGGCACCCGAACCACCGAGGCCATCCCACCAGGGCGCCAGGCCTGAACCCGGCATCCCGAAGCCGCTTCCCCACCTCGTCAATCCGGGGCGGGCCCTCCCCCGTCATCCCGGCCACCGCGCCACCCTTACCCCGTCATCCCGGCCGCAGCGCAGCGAAGAGCCGGGATCTCCAGCGCAGGATCACCCCCAATGTCGAAGATCTTGAATCGCCGCCGAAGGGCCAGCAGTCGCGGGGCAACCTGCCCGAAAGCCGGGCTTCCTTCACCACACCCAGAAAGAGAAAGAGCCACCCCAGCATCCTTGCCCGGGCGGCTCTTTCGGGAACGTTCCGTGTCCCCGCGACAGAAACTAGCACATAAAGTAGAGGATTCCAGCCCCGCAGCAGAAAAACCCGCCAACGGTCCATGTCCGCCTGTCAACGGTGGATTCTCATGGTCTCATGAGTGCCACACACGGCTGCCCCTACCCGTTTCTCCGATCCCGCATCCCGGAATTACGGGCGCCGAGCACCGGCCCTGGAGCACATGCGACCCAGGCCGGGGACGAACCCCCGCAACATACTCAAGCGGCTACCTCCACTCCAGCCGCAGCGCGACCCCGTCATCCCGGCCGTAGCGCAGCGAAGAGCCGGGATCTCCACCGCGTAAGTCACCCCCAACGCACGAGATCCCGGCAACCGGCTACCTGGGCCGCGGTTGCCGGGATCGCGAAGGATGGGAATGTGGCTTTCCGGCAGGGGTGAAGCCCCCCCCCCCCGAAATCCCGGGGCCAGGGCACCCTCTAGTGGTCCAGGGCCTGAACCGCCACCGGGGCGAGGCACCCACCGGCGAGCGCCCACAAACACAGAATCCTGCGGCACAAGGCCCGACCCCCGATAGGCGCTCAGGGCTCCGCGCGCACCCCCGCGCGTCGCAGCCCCAGCAGCCAGGGTGCAAACCCACCTCTGCGAACCAATCGATGGATCGCCTCGGTCCGGGCGGCCCTCAGCCCTGCAACAGCGCCTGCGTATCCGGGTCCAGGGATCCCCAGTGCTGGCGCAACCGCTCGGCCAGGTCCGCCGGCTCCAGCAGCATGACCGGAACGGACAAGTCCGCCGCACGCTCCCGCGCCTCGGCCGAAAACCCGCCGGGGCTCACGTACATCCCTCGGTCCCCGGCACGCCGACCGCTGGCAAAGGCCTCCAGCTCGTCCAAATCCGTTTCCGCCGACGGATCACGCGCCACACCCACCACCAGCCGCGGCAGGTCTTCGCCACCCGCCGCAGGCACCATCACCCGCTCCAGCCACTGGCGGGCATCCTCCTCCGGCACCGCGACCTCGACATACCCCATAGCGCGCAGCAACCCTTGCACCAGCCGAACGCGGTCCGCAGTCCCCAGTTGTTCCAATCGCTCAGTCCAATCGTCCATCTTGATCGCCCTCCCGGAGTGCCCACACCCCAAACGCTACCGGAACCTTGCCGAATGTACACGCCCGAATCGAGTTTCCACCCAGCCAACGCGCGGTGACGCCCATGCAGGCTCGCTGCACACTCACGGAAACGCTCATCCATTCCCCCGTCGAGCCACAGGATCTCATCCCCACCCGGTCATGCCCGGCGCAGCACCAATCCGTCATCGCGAGGAGCAAGGCGACGACGCGCTGTACAAGGCCACCCTCCACCACCGGCCTAACCCCGTGGGAGCGGGCTCGCCCGCGAAACCCCCGCCAAAGCCCGAAAGCCACCAGCCCTTTCAACGAAACGGCACGACCGCCCACCCCACTCTGTCATCCCGAGGCGCGCAGCGACGCGACGATCTCCACGGGCGACGCAAATGCCATCCCGGCCGCAACGACCCTACCCCGTCATCCCGGCCGTAGCGAAGCGAAGAGCCGGGATCTCCCACGTCGGAACCACACCAAACGCCAGAGTCACCACCAACGCCAGAGATCCCGGATAACCGCAACGCGTTTTCCAGGATGACGAAGGATGGAGATATGGCTTTTCGAGGGTGCCGGAAGCCGAAGAGAGGGACGTGATGCGGGTGCTAGACAGCAAAGGATGCCGCGCCCGGTTTGAGGGGCCAGGCCAACGCCGGATCGGCCAGAGGGCTGGCCTCCCACAATACCGGGGGCCCGAACCTTCAGGAGGTCAGGCCCGATCCTCCAGATGCAGTCGGAGCCGACGCCCCGTGGCCTCCGCATACCGGCAAAGGGTCTTCCAGGTAGGGGCCGACCGGCCACCCTCCAGCCGCGCCACCACCGACTGCGTGGTCCCCATGCGTCGGGCGACTTCTGCCTGGCTGAGGCCCGCCCTGGCGCGCGCGTCGAGCAGCGCCTCGATGAACTCGAACTCCGGCCCCAGCTGCTCATACTCGCGGCGTACCTCCGAGTCTTCCAGCAGCTCGGCTTTCAGTTCCTCATGGGTCTTCATCACAGATACTCCTCCCACCGCTTCCTGGCCGTATCAATCGCCCGACGCGGGGTCTTCTGGCTTTTCTTCACGAAGGCATGCAGAACAACCACCTCGCGTGAAGCTGCGCAGACATAAAGGGCCCGAGCAATCCCGTCACGCCCCTTCAGCCGCAACTCCCAGATCTTGCCCTCCACCTGCCGCGCATGGGGCATACCTAACACCCCCGGGCCGTGGTCCTGAATCACATCTACCAGCCGCAGATAGCGAGCCTGAAGATCCGGCGGCAGCGCCCTAATCTCCTTCTCGGCGAGCGGTACGACACGCACCTTCCATGGAGTATATCGCATTTTTGCTATCTTCCTTCGCCATCCATGGCGTAATACCGTCCCCGAAGCCACTCAAGCCGCAGCGCCACCGACCCCGCCATCCCGGCCGCAGCACCACCCCGTCATCCCGGCCGCAGCGCCACCACTACAACGTCATCCCGGCCGCAGCGCCACCCCACCTCGTCATCCCGGCCGTAGCGCAGCGAAGAGCCGGGATCTCCCACGCCGGACCAACACCAAACGCCAGTACCACCACCCACGCCAGAGATCCCGGATAACCGCCACGCGGTTTCCGGGATGACGACGCATAGGACCTGGCTGTGAGGTAGTGCGGAAACCCGCAAACCGAACTACGGCCGAACCCGGTCCCCCGATCCCCGCCCCAGCACCGTCAGCACCAGATACCGGAAGTACGCCCGGACCGTCAGCGCATCCAGCATCTGACGGTCCACCTCGGCCAGCTCGCGCGGCGTGGACATATCGATCCCGCGAATCTGTGCCAGGCCAGTAATCCCCGGTCGCGCATCGAGCACTCCGCGCACCGCCCGCTCCTGCAACAGCTCTTCCTGGTTGAACAGCCCCGGCCGCGGCCCCACCAGGCTCATCTCGCCCTTCAGCACATTCCACAACTGCGGCAGTTGATCCAGCTTCGTCTTGCGCTGGAAGTGGGCCCACGCGTACCCTGTACACCAGCGAGAACCGGCATAAGGATATGCCTCAAGTGAGCCATGCCATTGAATTCATTGAGACCCCAACCTTCACCCGACAATTCCAGGCGATCGCCACAGATGATGAACTGAAAGAACTCCAGCGCGTGCTCATCGCCCAACCCGATAAAGGCGACGTGATGCAGGGAACGGGTGGGCTGCGCAAGATCCGTATGGGGTTAGGCCATCACGGAAAGCGTGGCGGCGCTCGCGTCATCTACTTCCTGGCCAGCGCAGAGACCATCTATCTGATACTGGCCTACCCCAAGAGCGCGAAAGAGAACCTGACGCCTGCCGAAAGGGCTAAATTAAAAATACTCACCGACCAATTGAGGGAGGAAGCCTCCTGATGAATATCTACGACGAACTCCAGACATCACTGCAGGAAGCAGTCGATATCAAACAGGGCAAGGCAAAGGCTAGCCGCGTCACCCGCCACGAAGTGGCGGACGTGAAGGCGATTCGGGCCAGCTTGCACGTTTCCCAGGCGGAATTTGCCAAAGCCATGGGAACGAGCGTCGACACCATCAAAAGCTGGGAAGCCAAACGGCGCAACCCCACCGGCTTGGCAGCCAAGGTACTGGCAACGATCCAGACCAACCCGAGCTACTTCGCCGAACTCGCCTCGCACTGACCCGAGCGGCGGGAAAAGCTCGACCCCTTCGCCCAACCTCTCAACGCACAAAGCCCACCCTCGCCCGCGTAGTGGCGTAACGCCTGTAGGTTTCGAGTCTCACTCCGACGCCCACCACACGGCGAACGCAAGCGCCTCCCCCGTCATCGCGAGGAGCGAAGCGACGCGGCGATCTCCACGAGCCACCCCCGCACCCGATCCATCATCGCGGCCGCAGCGCCACCACTACAATGTCATCCCGGCCGCAGCACCACCCCACCCCGTCATCCCGGCCGTAGCGAAGCGAAGAGCCGGGATGTCCCACGTCGAAGAAAAACCAACGCCAGTACCACCATTTACGTACGAGATCCCGGCTCTCCGCTGCGTTACGGCCGGGATGGCAGCAGGAGCGTAAGCCAGCGGCATAGGGTGCTCGAAGCCCCAGCAAGCGCCTCCCCGGTGCATCCCGTATTCACGGAACGATTGGCCAGGCGATACACTCGAACATATAATCCCACTTATATGCTTAGCAGGAGGAATGTATGGGCCAAGTCACCATCTACCTCGACAATGACCACGAACAGCGCCTCAAGCGCGCCGCTCAATCGGCCGGCATCCCCGTCAGCCGCTTCGTCGCACGGCTGGTAGAAGAAAACACCCGAACCGAGTGGCCCGACTCCGTCCGCACCCTGGCCGGTCAATGGAATGACTTCCCCACGGCCGAGGAACTGCGCGACACGTCCCCGGACAGCCCCCGCGAAGCGCTGTGAAATACGCCCTGGACACCAACACCCTGATCTATTTCTTCAAGGGTCACGGCAAGGTCGCCGAAAACCTGCTGGCCACAGCACCCTCCGACGTCCTCGTTCCCGCCATTGTGGTGTACGAGCTCGAAACCGGCATCGCCAAGTCCAGCGAGCCCGAAAAACGCCAAAAGCAGCTGGCCGAGCTACTCGATGTCGTCACCGTCCTCCCGTTTGACCGACCCACCGCCAGCCATGCCGCCCGCATACGCGCCCAACTCGAGCAACAGGGCACACCCATCGGCCCCATGGACACACTGATCGCCGCCACTGCCCTGGCCCACAACGCGACCCTCGTCACCCACAACGTAGCCGAGTTCCAACGGGTCCCCAGTCTCCCACTCACCGACTGGTTCACCTGACCCGCAAGCCCCTCCGGCCATCCCGACCACACCCCACTGCAACCCGTCATCGCGAGGAGCAAAGCGACGAAGCGATCTCCAAAGCCAACCCCCGCAGCCGATCCATCATCGGCGGCCGCAGCGCCACCACTACAACGTCATCCCGGCCGCAGCGCAGCGAAGAGCCGGCATCGCGCACGGATGGGATTCCACAGCCACTGTGCTATCGCTGGACGGTGGAGATCCCGGATAACGGCTTCGCCGTTTCCGGGATGACCCGGGAGGTTAATCCTGCGGGGCGACGGAGCAGGCAGTCTCCGTGGTAACCCCTTGCCGTCATCCCGGCCGCAGCACC
>NZ_MVAR01000012.1 GCF_001999325.1 Thioalkalivibrio versutus | reverse complement strand
CGGAAATTAGACCAGCTCAAGCCCCCCCTGACCGAAATTATCTCCCTTGACACGGCTCGACGGCATCCCGTCCCTGTAGAGCGCGGTGAATAGCGGGACAGCCACTTCGATTGGCGTCCTCGACCAGAGAAGGGGTGTCCCAAAGGTCCCGAACAGGGACGAATCTGGCAGGGGCTTCGCGGCCGAGGCCGCTCCTACAGGGATTACCAATCCTCTGGGACACCCACTTTATTGACCTACGCCGGATTCGCCGACGTACTCGGCCGCAAGGCCCGCGTCTGCACCTCCGTCCCTCGCGCCACCCCATTACCGCGACGTTTGTAGCCAAGGCATGATGTGACCATCTACATGGTCAGGAGAGTTCGGAATGTCCGAGCCGACGGTGAGTCTGGCGAACGCCAAAGCCCACCTGAGCGAACTGGCGGAACGCGCTGCTGCGGGTGAATCCATCCTCATTACGAAGCGGGGCAAGGCCGTGGTACGCCTTTCCAGCGCCACGGCAACCAAAAAACCGATTGATACGAATGCGCTCCGTGCAGTCACGGATACCCAGAGCAGCAGTGTCGATGAGACCTTCATCCGTCGTATCCGCGATGATGCTCGCTACTGATGCGCTATCTGGATACCAGAATCCTGGTGGCGTCCCTCACGCGCGGGCCGCGAACCGAGGATATGCAGAATTGGCTGGCGGCACAGAGCGCCGATTCGCTATGCATAAATGACTGGGTACTCTCGGAGTTCTCTGCGGCCTTGTCCATGAAGGTTCGAATGGAGATCCTGACACCCTGGGAACGGGCGACCGTGCTCGGCGCATTTGAGGCGTTGCGGGAATCGTCACTCGCGACCCTGCCGGTCTCATCCATCGATTACCACACCGCTGCCCACTTCGCCGACGATCATGCCTCCGGGTTCCGGGCTGCGACGCGCTTCACCTGGCCATTGCATACAACCACGGCGTGGAACTTTGCTCTCTCGACAAGACGCTTATGGCCGCTACAGAACCCATGGGCGTGGATGCGACGCTGCTGTAACGGGAACCCTTCCAGCCTTCCGGCCGCCTTCCGGGACACCCATTTTCCTCGCCTGGCTACACCATCTCGTTGCTCAGAAACTCCATCACCACACGATTAGCGAAACAAATCAGCGGCCGGTGCCGGGCGGTGGAGCAGGAAACCCTGGCCGATGGCGCAGCCTTCCTGCAGCAGGAAGGCGCGCTGGGGTTCTTCTTCGACACCCTCGGCGATGAGGTCCAGCTCCAGGGCGGCGGCCAGCGCGATGATCGCGCGGATGATGGACTCGTTGTGGCGGGAATGGCCGATGTCGCGTACCAGCGACTGGTCGACCTTGAGGCGGTGCAGCGGCAGGCGTCGCAGGTGCGCGAGGTTGGAGTAGCCGGAGCCGAAGTCGTCCATGGCCAGACGCACGCCGAGGCTGTCCAGCCGACGCAGGACCGCCAGGGCGCGCTCGGGGTACTCCATGATCATGGTTTCGGTCAGCTCGACCTCCAGGCGTTCGGGCGCGATGGCGAAGCGCCCCAGGGTCTCGCGTACGGTGGTGACGAGTTGCTCGTCGTGCAGCTCGCGCGCCGACAAGTTTACGGCGATCAACGGGACGTTCCGGCCCGCCTCGTCCCAGGCTGCGAGCTGGCGGCAGGCCGCCTCCAGAACCCAGCGATCGATCGCCTGGATCAGACCGGTCTCCTCGGCCAGCGGGATGAACTCCGCGGGGGATACCATGCCCCGGTGCGGATGGTTCCAGCGCACCAGGCTCTCGACCCCCACGCACTCGCCACTGGCCAGGTTGAATTGTTGCTGGAAGTGGAGCACGAACTCGTGGTTGACGATGGCCTGCCGCAAGTCGTTTTCCAGGAACAGCCGATGCTCGGTCAGGGTGCCCATCTCGGCGTCGTAGGCGCACCAGCTGTCTCCTCCCCGGCGCCGCGCATCCTGCATCGCCAGCTCGGCGGCGGTCAGGAGCTCTTCGCGCGTCTTCCCGTCGCCGGGGAAACGTGCCACACCGACACTCGCCGTGAGCACCAGCGCGCGCCCCGCGATCTCGAAGGGGGCCCGCAGGGTATCGATCAGTGACTGCACGAAGGTTCCGAGGGCTTCCTCGGGCGGGCTCTCGATGATCAGGCAGAACTCGTCGGCACCGATGCGGGCTACCGTGTCCTCGGGCGACAGGGCCTGGCTCAGGCGCTGTGCAATGCCCTGCAGCACGGTATCCCCCGCCGCGGTCCCCAGGGTCTCGTTCACGTTGCGGAAGCGGTCCAGATCCATCAGTACAACCCAGCGCGCCTCGCCGTCCGCCATGGCGCGTTCCACCGTGTGTCCCAGGCGGTCCTGCAACAGGGCGCGATTGGGCAGGCCGGTGCGCGCATCGTAGTGCGTCATCTGCCGCAGCTGTTCCTTCTGCTCCATGCTGGCGGTCAGGTCGGTCCAGCTGCCGACGATTTCCTGCCCGCCGCGCACGTTATCGCTCGCCACCACGCGTATCTCGTCACGCACGTGGCGCAGCTTGCCCCAGCCGTCGAACAGGCGAAACTCGCGCACGATCTCGCCATCCTCAAGGAGGCGTTGATTCTCGCGCAGCGCATTCGCTCGGTCCTCGGGGTGCAACTGGTGTTCCCACCAACCAGGACGCATCGCGTTCGCAGGTTCAATCCCGAACAGGCGCTGCAGATTGGGGCTAACCCACAAGGGCTCGAAGGTACGAGCGTCGAGCTGGTAGGTCACCGCAGGTCCGCTGTCCAGCACGTGCTCGAGACGCTGGTTGACCGCCCTTAGCTCACTGGTACGCAGACGCACCTGCCAGCGCAGGAACACGCCCATCACCGCCAATAGCATTACCAGAGCCAGCGCTGCGAGCAGAGTCCACATCACCCAGCCCGGTAGCCCCGGTTCGCCCTGCGCGAGCAGCGTGGCCTCAAGGGCCTCCTGGTAGGGCGAGCCCGCCAGGGGCTTCCAGCGCTCCAGATAGGCGTCGATCAGTGCCAGACGCTCCGCCTGCGCCCCCGGCGCGGCCGCGTAGTGCAGACCCACCTGGCCGAAGGTGATCGGCGTCTCCACTAGCCCGTAGGCGCGGGCGTGCTGGCGGCCGTAGAAGTTATTGCTGACGGCGGCATCGGCTTCGCCGGCCGGCACCGAGGCCAGCACCGCTGGGAGATCGCTGTAGGGAACCAGTTGGTACTCGAGACCCGGGTCGCCAATTTGTTGCCGGCGCAGGTGGCTTTCCTGCACCGAACCCTCCAGCACGGCAATGCGCCGCGGACCCAAGGACTCCAGACTGCTGAACCCCGACTGCGGGAACGCGTATACCTGGCTCCAGCCCTGGACGACCGGGATCTGGTGGAACCCGAAGAACGCCTCGCGCGTGTCGGTCCGGGCCACATCGGGCATCAGATCCAGCCGGCCTTCGCGCAGATCGGCAAGGCATTGCGACCATTGGCATGGGACATACTCGATCTGCCAGTGCTCCCGACGGGCGATCAAGTCCAACAGGCGGACGAACAGGCCGTCGGCCTCCCCGTGCTCGTCCACGCTGACCTTGGGCGCGTTGTCGTACACGCCCACGCGCAAATCCGGTGCGGAGGCCGCGGAGGACGGCGCCCAGGAGGCAAGCAGCAGGCCAACAAACGAGAGGCTGAGGAATACGCGCAGGCCCCTCGATCGCCTCCGGAGGGGCCGCCGCGTTCGAGGCGATTGGGAGCAATCCGTTGCGCGCACGACACTCTCTTGGAAAGACCGACATCCGCATAGTGCCATGCTCGGCCCATTGATGCGCGTCGGATACCACGCCTTCTTGGCTCCGCACCCCAATAGCTGGATCCAGGCGCGCGGCGTCATCCAAGAAGGACCCGATTGCGCCCCTCCTCCTTGGCGCGGTACATCATCTTGTCGGCACGTTTCAGGACCGCATCCAGACTGTCCTGAGGGCCGAAGCTGGTTACACCGAAGGAGGCCGTGACGCGAACCCCGGCGATCGGTTCGCGGGCAATCGCCTCCCGACAGCGCTCGGCAAGTTGCAGGGCGCCCTCGCGGCCGATCTCCGGCGCCACGATGAGGAACTCCTCCCCTCCCCAGCGAGCGACGGAATCCGGCTCGCGCACCGAAGATCGCAGGATTCGTGCAATGCCGGCGATCACGGCATCGCCGATCGCATGACCATGGGTATCGTTTACCGCCTTGAAGTGATCGATATCCATTCCGATCACAGCGACCGGCACGCCGTAGCGCCGGACCGAGGCGGCATGCCGCTGCAGCACGGACTCGGCCGCCCGCCGGTTGGCCAGACCGGTCAGGGGATCGGTCTGCGCCGCCTGTTCCAGCGCCTCGCTGCGCACCAGAGCGTCTTTGACGGTATCGCGCATGGAGGTCGCGACACTGGCCAGGGCCAACAAGACAGCCAGAAACAGATGCACCCGCACCAGATAGACGCCCGCATCGCGCGAAAGCTCGCCACGCAGCCACTCCCCTGCGGCACCGGAGGCGGCAATCAGGGTGGCAACCACGAGGATGGCCACTCCGGCCCGAAACCCCCGGCGATGCTCAAGCATCACGAACGCGGCCAGGATCACGATTCCAACCGCCCAGTAATGCCCGCCGGCCAGCACCAGAAGGTGCTCGTCCAGGGGGCCGCCCGCGTGGAAATGCCATGCGAGACGACTGAGAATCATCATAGCCACCATCGCCAGCATCCAGGCTTCCAGCCGCGGCAAGGCCTTTGGTGCCCGCCACACCGCTACGAACAGCGCGGCCAGGACGAACGCAAACAACGGATAGAGATACGCGAGGTAGACATCCCCCGGTGTGCGAACGGCCCAACTGAGCAGGAAGATCGCGATACCGGCGGGCAATACGACGAGATATACCCCCCGCTTGCGGGCCTCCACCCGTTCCGCCTCCGCTCGTGCGCTGCCGATCGCTTCGTCCTGCATTCCACCTTTCCTCATTCAGGCGTCACGAAGATACCCATGATGGGCCCCAGCCTGGCATCCACGCGCCGCCCCAAGGACAACGCTCCCAAAACGCGACCTGATTAGCAACGATCGTCAGCCAGTGGCGGGGCCCATTTGGGGACGTGCATGGCCCGCCCCGGGCCACTTTGATCCAGGCCTTCCTGGGAGTGTCACCCTCCCGGGGCCCTTACCCCTGCCCTGTCATCCCGGGCGGAGCTCACCCTGATTGTGATCCCGGTCGTAGTGCCCCCTCCCCGTCATCCCGGNNCCACACGCCGTTCTAGCCCCAACGTACGGGTCACTCATACCGTGGAGATCCCGGATAACCGCTGCACGGTTTCCGGGATGACGATGTAGGAGGCGCCTGGAGACCCGGGCCCGCACGGGCCTTGCCTTGAGCCTGGCTGACGCTCGTTGCTGATCAGGAAACGCGAAAGGCCGCCTCGAGGGGCGGCCTTTCGCGGGTGCTGCAGTGATGGAGGCTGGGGTCGGAATCGAACCGGCGTACACGGATTTGCAATCCGCTGCATAACCACTCTGCCACCCAGCCTGTATCGGGTGGGTTTCGGCCCCACAGATGCTGGCGCATCTCCAGAGGCCGAAACAGAAAACCCCGGCGAACCGGGGTTTCAAAAATCTGTTGGAGCGGGAAACGAGATTCGAACTCGCGACCCCAACCTTGGCAAGGTTGTGCTCTACCAGCTGAGCTATTCCCGCTCTTCGTTATCGGCGCGTATTCTACCGCAGATTGTCCGCAGGTCAATACCCACGGTAGCCAATTGCCTCGGCGCTGTGTACCGCCCGGTCGAATACGACCACCTGGTTGCGCCCGGCGTTCTTGGCCACGTACATCGCCGCATCCGCAGCGCGCGACAAGGCGGGCCCGTCCGTCGCGTCCAGCGGAAACAAGGCGACCCCGATACTGCAGGAGATGTGCACCTCGGTCCCGTCGCAGTTGAACGGGTCCGCCAGCACGGCTCGGATCTTCTCGCCGATCGCCGCGGCATGCACCCGGCTCTCCTCCACCGACTGGAAGCGAGGCAGCATCACCACGAACTCGTCGCCCGCAATGCGCGCGGCCACATCACTGTCGCGCAAGGCACCCGACAGGCGCTGCGCCACCAGGCGGAGGAGCATGTCGCCCACCGCATGCCCGTGCTGATCGTTGACCGGCTTGAATTCGTCCAGGTCCACGAACATCAGCGCAACCTGCTGACCCATTCGGCGAGCCCCTGTGAGCTCGTGATCGAGGATCTGAAAAAACAGGGTCCGATTGGGCAGGTCGGTCAACGGATCGTAATGCGCCAGGCGCTGCATATGCGCCTCGGTCTCCTTGCGCTCGGTAATGTCCCGAGCGATGCCGAGGAACGCCGTCACCCGGCCCGCGTCGTCGAGCACGGGCGAGACATTGCTGGTGTGCCAGCGGTAATGCCCGTCCTGGTGGCGGATGCGGTACTCGATACCGCTTTCCTTCTTCCCGCTGTCCGCAATCCGTTGCAGGAACGCGTAACACGCGGGCAGATCCTCCGGGTCCACATATTCGTCGATCGAGTGATCGATCGCCGCGCTGACCGGATGGCCGAGGTTCTCCGTCCAGTTGGGGGAGACGTAGGTGAGCACGCCGTCCGGGCGCAGCGAATAGATCACGTCGCTGGCAGTCTCGACGAAGGCACGGAACTGCGCCTCGCTCTGGCGCAGTTCCGCCTCGAGCTCCTTGCGCGTGGTGATATCGGTGGCGAAGCCGGTCCAGATGATCGCGCCATCCGCCAGCCGCCGCGCGGTGTCATAGGCGGACAGCCAGATCACTGTGCCATCGCGGCACTGCATGCGGAATTCCTGAAGCCAGGGCTCCGAATGCTCGACCGATTCCATTGAGCTCGCCATCACCGCTTCGCGATCCTCGGGGTGGATACAGTCCAACAATGGCGCCCCATCCTTCTTGAGGGCCCCACGATCCACACCGAACCAGCCCTCCACCACTTCACCCACATAGGGAAAGTCGAAGTGCCCATCGGGCGTCCTGCGCAATTGATAGACAAAACCCGGCAACAGACCCTGAAGGGCCTCCAGGGTCTGCGTGTTGTCGAGATCAAGATCAGAAACGGGCATGGGCAATCCACGCGCAGCACCGGGCAGGTGTCCGCAGTGTAGCCCCAAAGCCCCGGCCGACAAACACGCCGCCCCTTACTGCGAGCGCGCGGCCGCCAGCATGTACTGGATCATGGAGACCAGGGTCAGGGCGGCGGCCAGGTACAGCAGCCACTCGCCGATCAGGAAGGTGGGCAAGCCAACAATGGGCTCGGCCCACAACAGCAGGAAGATCGCCACCATCTGCGCGGTGGTCTTCACCTTGCCCACCCAAGACACCGCCACCTTGGCGCTGCCACCGACCTCGGCCATCCACTCGCGCAGCGCGGAGATCGCGATCTCGCGCCCGATGATGACGATCGCGGCCAGCGCAATGCCGAGCTCGGGGTTGTGGTCCACCACCAGCACCAGGGCCGCGGCGACAATCAGCTTGTCCGCCACTGGATCGAGGAATGCCCCGAACCGACTGGTCACCTCCCAGCGCCGGGCGAGATAGCCGTCCAGCCAGTCGGTCACGCCCGCCAGGGCGAAGATGATGGCCGCCACGATTCCGCCCTGCGGCATGGACAGGCCGTAGAACGCGAGCACCAGTAACGGGATCATCACGATCCGCGACCAGGTCAGCCAGGTGGGCAATTGGGGAAACATGGCAGTGGCTCAACTCTCGTGAAACTGGTCGTAAATCGCCTGCGCGAGCCGGCGGTGAATCCCCGGCACCTTGGTCAGCTCCTCGACCCCGGCCCGGCTGACCCCGCGCAGGCCGCCAAAGTGCTTCAGCAGCGCGCTGCGACGCTTCGGCCCCAGCCCCGGGATCGCCTCCAGGGTGGACTCCTTGCGCGCCTTGGCACGGCGGGCGCGGTGCCCGGTGATCGCAAAGCGGTGGGCCTCGTCGCGGATCTGCTGGATCCAATGCAGCGCACCCGAATGCGCGGGGAGTATAGAGGGCGCCTCTACCCCGCTCAATATCAGGGTTTCCATGCCCGCCTTGCGCTCCTCGCCCTTGGCCACGCCCACGACCTTGATGTGGTCCAGCCCGAGGTCGGCCAGCACGTTCAGCGCCTGGGTCACCTGGCCCTTGCCGCCATCGATGAACAGGATATCCGGTTCCTGCCCCTCGCCCTTCTTGAGCCGTGCAAAGCGCCGGCTGAGCGCCTGATGCATGGCCGCGTAGTCATCGCCCGGTTCGATCCCCTCGATGTTGAAGCGCCGATAATCCGACTTGATCGGCCCTTCCGGCCCGAACACGACGCAGGAGGCCACCGTGCCCTCGCCGCCGGTGTGCGAGATGTCGAAGCACTCCATGCGCTTGGGCGTCTCCTCCAGGCCCAACTCGCTGGTCAGCGCATCCAGGCGCGCCGTCTGTCCCGCCTGGCTGGCAATCCGCGTCTTCAGGGCCAGTTCGGCATTGCGCCGCGCCATGTCCAGCCAGCGTGCGCGGTCGCCGCGCAGCGACCAGGCCAGGGCGACCTTTCCGCCCCGCCGCTCGGCCAGGTAAGCCTCCAGGGTCTCGGCGCCCTGCGGCTCGTGCGACAGCAGGATGCGCGCCGGCGGCTCGCGTTCCGCGTAGTACTGCGCCAGCACCGCGGCCATGATCTCGTCGGTCTCGGTCGCCTCCGGCACGTTCGGGAACAGCTCGCTGTTGCCCAGGTTCTGCCCATTGCGCACGAAGAAGATCTCCACCGCGCAGGTCCCCGCCTCCTGCGCCAGGGCAAACACGTCGGCATCCCCCTCGCCGCCGGAGACGAACTGCTGTTCGGAGATCTGGCGCAGCCGTGCGATCTGGTCGCGCAGGCGCGCGGCATGCTCGAAGTCCAGGCGCGTCGAGGCCGCCTCCATGCGCTCCATCAGTTCCTCGATCACGGCCTCGCTCTTGCCTTCCAGGAACTTGACCGACGCCTCGACGTCGCGCGCGTAGTCCTCCGGCGAGATGTAGCCGACACAGGGCGCGGTGCAACGCCCGATCTGGTACTGCAGACAGGGGCGCGAACGGTGCGCGAACACGCTGTCCTCGCACTGGCGCACCTGGAAGAGCTTTTGCAGCAGCGCCAGGCTTTCGCGCACCGCGCCGGCCGAGGGGTACGGCCCGAAGTAGCGCATACCCTTCTTGCGCGCGCCGCGATGAAACCCGAGGCGCGGGTATTCCTGGTTCGAGACGTAGATGTAGGGGTAGCTCTTGTCGTCGCGCAGCAGCACGTTGTAGCGCGGCCGGTGACGCTTGATCAGGTTGGCCTCCAGCAGCAGTGCCTCGGCCTCGGTATGCGTCACCGCGACACGGATATCCGCGATCTGCCGCACCATCGAGCGGATGCGCGGCCCGCGGTCGTCGCTCCCACGGAAATAGCTGGGTACCCGGCTCTTCAGGTTGCGCGCCTTGCCGACGTACAGCACGTTCCCGGCCGCATCCAGCATCTGGTAGACGCCGGGCGACTGCGTCAGCGTCTGCACAAAGCGCTTGTGATCGAATCCGGTTTCGGAGGTACTCATGATCCTTTCAGGATACCCGAACTCCCCCGCCGCCCGGCATAGCCCGCGTGCGAGCCCGGCGATGTTCGGGCTATCCTGATACTCAGTTTTTCTCTTGCCTCCCGCCCCGGAGGCCAACGTCTCGAGAGGGTCGAGCCATGGACATCGCCGAACAGATCTATCAGGAGGCCAAGCGCCTGCCGGAGCCCCTCTCGCGCGAGGTGCTCGATTTCATTGGTTACCTGGAGGCGAAGCACGGTTTGAGTGACACCCCGATCGAAGACCTCAAGAAGGCGCAGGAGACGACACTGGGACCGATTTGGGACACCCCCGAGGACGAGGTCTGGGATGATCGCTGAGCCGGGGGCCATCGTTGCAATCCCATTCCCCTTTTCAGACCTGACGACCCGCAAACGCCGCCCCGTTTTGGTCCTTTCCGAGGTCGATCGCTTCGGAGACTCCGCCGCGTTAGGGAGACGCTGATCATGCGTTCGAAATCACCTCCGAGGTGCTGACAGAGGGTTCTCTTCCCAAAACGAGTTGGGTCCGGTACGACAAGATCTTCACCCTCAGCAGCCGACTGATCACCCACCAGTACGCAAAACTGGGAGAACGAACCTTTGCAGATATCCGCGCCCACTTTTGCCGCCACTTCGGGTGCTCGATCGCATAAGTAGTGGACCGTATTACGGATCCCTCAGATTGCCGCGGCGCCTTTAGCGCCTCGCAATGACGGACAGACGGGAATTCCTGACCGGGATGACTATCCGAGCTGAGTGCGAATGCGGGCGAAGAGTTCGTCGAACATGGCGGGGGTCAGGCGGCGGGTTTGGGTGTTGTAGCGTGAGCAGTGGTAGGAGTCGATCAGACGGGTGTGTGCGTCCAGCGCGTGTTCGGCGCCGTGGCCAAAGCGCAGACTCGACAGCGGCAAGCCCTTCGCACGCAGGATGGCGTCGTGGGCGATCTTGCCCAACGCCAGGATCACCCGTGGCTGCATCGCCGCCATCTCAGCGGCGAGGAACCCGTTGCAGGTGCGGATCTCTTCGGTCGTCGGCTTGTTCTGCGGCGGGAGGCATTTGACCGCGTTGGTGATACGGCAGTCGATTAGCTCCAGATCGTCGTCCGCGCGCACGCTCTCCGGTGCACTGGCGAAGCCGTGTTCGTGCAGGGTCTGATACAGGAGCACACCGGCATAGTCGCCGGTGAACGGGCGCCCGGTGGCGTTGGCCCCGTGCATACCGGGTGCCAGGCCAACGATCAGCAGCCGCGCATCCAGCGGGCCGAAGGACGGCACGGGCGCGGCGTGATACTCGGGGTGCTTCGCCCGCACGTCCTCCAGAAAGCCCGCCAGGCGCGGGCAGGCGCGGCAGTCCGCGGCGAAGATCTCGCTAGGAGGCATCCGGCCACTCGCGATAGGGATTCCGGGCGAGTTCGGTGTTGTAGTAGCGCGGGTCGTGCGACACCTCCTCGCCCAGCCAGTCCGGACGCGGGAATTCGGCGTCGCTGCTCGGCAACTCCAGCTCGGCGACGATCAGGCCTGCATTGGCGCCCTCGAACACGTCGACCTCGTATTCCCAGCCCTCGACGTCCACCCAGTGGCGGGTCTTTTCGACCTGTGGGCCGGCCAGCGTGTCCAGCAGGCGGTGGGCCTCGTCGACGGGGATGTCGTACTGGTATTCGTCGCGTTCCACGCCGAGGGTCGCGCTCTTGATGTTGAGGTTGGCACCGCCCTCGTCCACCCGCACGCGGATGGATGCGCGGTCGTTGCCGCACAGGTAGCCCTGCCGCATGCGCTGCGCACGCACGACACGGTCACGCCAGGCATCACTGGCCAGCAGGAATTTGCGTTCGATCTCGCGGCCCATGCCGAATGCTCCTTGTGTTTCCCCAGGACGCCGAGGACCCTCCCGGTCGATCGCCACGGCGCTGCGCGCCTCGCGATGACGCGTCCGCGGACCCCGGTTACATCCGGATGAGCGCGGAGCCCCAGGTGAATCCGCCGCCAAAGGCCTCGGTCAGGATCAGGTCACCCTTCTTGATGCGACCGTCGCGCACGGCGGTATCCAGCGCCAGCGGGATGGACGCGGCCGAGGTGTTGCCGTGGCGATCCACCGTGACCACGACATTGTCCATGGACATGTTCAGCTTCTTCGCGGTCGCCTGAATGATGCGGATGTTCGCCTGGTGCGGGACCAGCCAGTCCAGCTCGGATTTGTCGATCCCGTTGTACTCGAGGGTCTCGTCGACGATCTGGTCCAGGGTATTCACTGCCACGCGGAAGACGGCTCGGCCTTCCATGCGAATGAAGTCGAGATCCGGGTTGCTGTCCGGCTGCGACACGCCCCCCGGCACCTCCAGCAGGCTCTTGTGGTGGCCGTCGGCATGCAGGTGCGTGGAGATAATGCCCGGGTCCGGCGAACGCGACAGGATCACGGCACCCGCACCGTCGCCCCACAGGATGCAGTTGCCGCGGTCGGTGTAGTCGGTAATGCGCGAGAGCGTCTCCGCCCCCACGACCAGCACGTGCCGGATCTCGTCGCTCTGCATGAAGCGGTCGGCAGTGGCCAGGGCATACACGAACCCGCTGCACACCGCCTGGATATCGAAGGCCGGACAGCCCCCCACACCCAGCTTGGCCTGCAGGATGCACGCGGTGCTGGGGAAGATCTGATCGGGGGTGGTGGTTGCGACCAGGATCAGGTCGAGGTCGGCGGCGCGGATGCCGGCGGCGTCCATTGCGCGCTCGGCGGCCTTCAGCGCGAGATCCGAGGTCACCTCGTTCTCGGCGACGATATGCCGCTCGCGGATTCCGGTGCGGTCGCGGATCCAGGCATCCGAGGTATCGACCATCGCCTCCAGCTCGGCGTTGGTCAGGATGCGCTCGGGCAGGTAGCTCCCGGTCCCGCTGATGCGTGCATGCTTCACTCGCTTGTCTCCTGGCCCAGGAGCTGGCCAAGCTGCTTGTCGATCCGACTCGAGATGTTCGCCTCGGCCTCGATGCGGGCAATGCGGATCGCGTGCTCGAAGGCCAGCTCGTCGGCACTGCCGTGGCTCTTGATCACCACACCCTGCAGGCCCAGCAGCGAAGCGCCGTTGTAGCGGCGGTGATCGAACCGATGACGGATCCGGCGCAGTACCGGCAGTGCGAACAGGCCGGACAATCGAGAAAACACCGATGCATCGAACTCCGCCTTCATTTTGGAGGAGATCATCTTGGCCACGCCTTCGCTGATCTTCAGCGCGACGTTGCCGACAAAGCCGTCACAGACCACCACGTCCACGTCGCCACAGTAGACATCGTTCCCCTCGACGAAGCCGATGTAATTGAGGCTGGATTCTTCCAGCATGCGGCCGGCCTCGCGCACGCGGTCATTGCCCTTGATCGCCTCGGAGCCGATGTTCAGCAGGCCGACCCGCGGGGCCTCCAGACCGTCCACCGCATTCGCCAGCACTGATCCCATCACCGCGAACTGATACAGATGCGCGGCCTCGACATCCACATTGGCGCCCAGGTCGAGCATGTGGGTATGCCCGTTCATCGACGGCAGGGCCGTGGCGATGGCCGGGCGATCGATGCCGGGGAGGGTCTTCAGGACGTACCGCGCGGTGGCCATCAGACCACCCGTATTGCCGGCGGAGACGCAGGCCTGGGCCGCCCCGTTCTTCACCTGGTCAATGGCGACCCGCATCGAGGAGTCGCGCTTGGTACGCAGGGCCACGGCCGGCAGCTCGTCCATGCCGACCACCTGGCTGGCATGCACCATCTCGACCCGCTCGCGTTCGCTCGCGGACCAGCCGGATATCCCGGACTCGATGGTCTCCTGGTCACCGACCAGCAGCAGGCGGAAATCGTCTGCGACCTTCAGTGAACGGCGCGCAGCCGGAAGGATGACGGACGCACCGTGGTCGCCGCCCATCACGTCCAGTGCGATGGTAAAACTGGCAGTCATGCTCGGGCCCGACGGACGACCGCACAGCGGCCGTATTCAAACGCGGAAAGGCCACGGCGCAAACGCAGCCGTGGCCCCGGGACGGTCATTCCCTGGACCTTAATCTTCGTCTTCGTCGACTTCGACGGCCTGCTGGATCACCTGACGACCGCGGTAGAAACCATCCGGAGTCATGTGGTGACGACGATGGATCTCGCCGGTGGTCGGGTCGGTCGACAGAGTAGCGCCCGTCAGACTGTCGTGGGAGCGGCGCATATCGCGCTTGGAACGAGTCTTGCGGCGTTGCTGAACAGCCATGATGCATCTCCAGATTGATCAAAATCCCGTGGCGACGGGAGTGAGCCCGGTATCAAATCGGGCGCAAGTATAACGGTTCGGCCCGGACAATGCCCCGGCCGGCGCTCACGTCATGAGCCGCCCCGGTCCGGGCCGCCCTTCTTGAGTTGTTCGAGCACCGCGAACGGATTTTCGGCGCCCTCGCCTTCCTCGAATTCGGCCCCGGCGGCGGGTTCGCAGTCCGCATGGCGCGGCACCAGTGGCCACGCCAGCAGGATCTCTTCCTCGACCCATGCCGCGGGGCGCAACAGGCCATCCGCCTCGAGAGCGACAAAGTCATCGCCCTCGCTCATGCCGGCCGGAGTGCCTTCCGGTGGCAGCAGCACGGCATCCGGTTCGAGGCGGAATTCCCATGCCATCGGCTGCAGGCAGCGCTGACAGGTCTGCCACAGCTCGCCGGTAATCGTCCCGCTCAGCCGTATCTCGTCCAGCGCCCCGCGTTCCAGCTGGAATTGCGCGTGCACCCGCAACGGGTGTCCCGGCAGGGCATCGGCACGCAACCGCGGCAGCTCTTCCGCACGCAGGTCACCCTCGAATTCCAGGTGCCGCGCACGCGGTTGCCACGGGTCAAGAGAAACGGGGATGCGACTCATAAACGGCTCGGTTGCAAGGGCGCGGAATATACGCGCGCGAGGGCGATCTGTCAAAGCGAAACAGAAACTTGCAGCCGCCCCAAACGACGTCGATACTCGGGTTGTCATCGACCTGCCCGGGGCCTTCCGTTTGATTCGCAAGCTGCTCATTGCCAACCGGGGCGAAATCGCCGTGCGCCTGATCCGGGCATGCAGCGAATTGGGGATCATCTCGGTCGCCGTCTATACCGATGCCGACCGCCACGCCCTGCACGTGAAGAAGGCCGACGAGGCCTACGCCATCGGCCCGGACTCCATGGGCGGCTATCTCAGCATCCATCGCCTGATCAGCGTCGCGCGCGCCGCCGGCTGTGACGCGGTGCACCCGGGCTACGGCTTCCTCTCCGAAAACCCCGACTTTGCCGCGGCCTGCGCCGCCCGCAACCTGATCTGGGTCGGCCCTGATGCGTCGGTGATCCGCCGCATGGGCGACAAGGTGGCCGCGCGCCGGGCGATGATTGAGGCCGGCGTGCCGGTCACACCCGGCTCGGAGGGCAACCTGGAGGGCGTCACCGCGGCGCTGGAGGTGGCCGAGCGCATCGGCTACCCGGTGATGCTCAAGGCCACCAATGGCGGCGGCGGACGCGGCATTCGCCTGTGCGAGGATGCCGCCGCTCTGGAGCACAACTTCGAGCGCGTGCGCTCCGAGGCCACCCGTGCCTTCGGCAGTACCGAGATCTTCCTCGAGAAGGCCGTGGTCAATCCGCGACACATCGAGGTGCAGATCCTCGGCGATGCCCACGGCCATGCGATCCACCTGTTCGAACGCGACTGCTCGGTGCAGCGCCGCCACCAGAAGCTGGTGGAGATCGCCCCCTCGCCACAACTGGACGAGGCGCAGCGCCAGTATCTGGGCGAGTTGGCGGTGCGCGCCGCGCTCGCCGTCGGCTACCAGAACGCCGGCACCGTCGAGTTCCTGATGGACGCAGATGATTCGTTCTATTTCATGGAAATGAACACACGACTTCAGGTAGAACATCCAGTTACCGAGATGATCACCGGGGTCGACATCGTGCAGGAACAGCTGCGCATCGCCGCCGGCGAGCCGCTGCGCTACGAACAGTCGCAGATCACCCGCCGCGGCTATGCGATGGAGTTCCGCATCAACGCGGAAGACCCGAAGAACGACTTCCTGCCGAGCTTCGGCCGCATCACCCGCTACTTCGCCCCGGGCGGCCCGGGCGTGCGCACCGACGGGGCCATCTACACCGGCTACACCATCCCGCCGCATTACGACTCGATGTGCGCCAAGCTGATCTGCTGGGCCCTGGAGTGGGACGACCTGCTGGCCCGCGCCAATCGTGCCCTGCGGGACATGGGCGTGTTCGGGGTCAAGACCACCATCCCGTTCCACCTGGCCATCGTTGACCACCCGACCTTCCGCAGCGGGCACTTCGATACCGGGTTCGTCGCGGCCCACCCGGAGCTGACGCACTTCCCCGGCAAGCGCTCGGACCGCCAGCTGGCCGTGGCCGTTGCCGCAGCCCTCGCCGCCCACCACGGGTTATAACCCCGGCCACCGGACTGACCATGGATCGAGTTCACATCACCGATGTCACCCTGCGCGACGGCCATCAGAGCCTGATCGCCACGCGCATGCGCACCGAGGACATGCTGCCAATCTGCGAGCAGATGGACGCCATCGGCTTTCACTCGCTGGAGGTCTGGGGCGGTGCCACCTTCGATGCCTGCGTGCGGTTTCTCAAGGAGGACCCCTGGGAGCGGCTGCACCAGCTGAAGGCCGCGCTGCCGAACACCCCCCTGCAGATGCTGCTGCGCGGACAGAACCTGCTCGGCTATCGCCACTACGCCGACGACGTGGTGCGCGCCTTTGTCGAGCGCTCGATCGCCGGTGGCATCGACATCATCCGCATCTTCGACGCGATGAACGACGCGCGAAACCTGCGCACCGCGATCGAGGCCACCCGCGAGGCCGACGGCCACGCCCAGGGCACGCTTTGCTACACCACCGGACCGGTGCATTCGGCCGCCGAATTCGTCGCCTTGGGGCGCGAGCTGGTCGCGATGGGCGCGCAGAGCATCGCGATCAAGGACATGGCCGGGCTGCTCACCCCGAGCGCCACCCGCGAGCTGGTCACCGAGCTGGTGGATGCCCTGGACGTGCCGATCCACCTGCACGCCCACGCCACATCGGGGCTGTCCGAGCTGTGCCACTGGCAGGCCATCGAGGCCGGCTGCCGGCATATCGAGACCGCGATCTCGGCATTCGCCGGGGGCACCAGCCACCCGCCAACGGAGAGCCTGGTCGCCGCCCTCGCCGGCACCGAACACGACACCGGTCTGGATCTGGTCGCGCTGCAGAAGATCGGGCTGTACTTCCACGAGGTGCGCAAGAAGTACCAGCGCTTCGAGAGTGAGTACACCGGCGTCGACACCCGCGTGCAGATCAACCAGGTGCCCGGCGGGATGATCTCCAACCTGGCGAACCAGCTGCGTGACCAGAACGCGCTGGATCACTTTGATGCGGTGCTGGAAGAGATCCCACGGGTGCGCGAGGACCTGGGCTACCCGCCGCTGGTCACCCCCACCTCGCAGATCGTCGGCACCCAGGCGGTGATGAACGTCCTCGCCGGGGAGCGCTACAAGACCATCACCAACGAGGTGAAGCAATACCTGACCGGGCACTACGGCCGGGCGCCCGGCCCGATCAACAGCGTCGTGCGGCAACAGGCCATCGGCAATGCCGATGTCATCGATTGCCGCCCGGCCGACCTGCTGAAGCCGGAGATGGCTACCCTGACTGACGAGATCGGAGACCTCGCCGGGGGCCCGGAGGATGTCCTGACCTTCGCCCTGTTCCCCGAGGTAGGACGGCAATTCCTGGAGCAGCGCCGCGACGGCACGCTCAACCCGGAACCGCTCAACCTGCCGGAGAACACCCAGGCCGGCTGCCCGGCCCCGGTGGAGTTCAACGTCACCTTCCACGGCGAGACCTATCACATCCAGGTCAACGGCTCCGGCCATCACCGGGAGGACACCCGCCCGATGTATGTGACGGTCGACGGGATGCCGGAAGAGGTCCAGATCGAGACCCTGGACAGCATCGAGACCGCCGGCAACGGCGGCGCCGAACGCAGCCGCGGGGGCAGCGGAGGCAAGAAGTCGCGCCGTGCGACCCGGCCGGGCGACGTCACTACCTCCATGCCCGGCACCATCATCGACGTGCTGGTGGCCGAGGGTGACAAGGTCGAAGCCGGGCAGCCAGTGCTGGTGCTGGAGGCGATGAAGATGGAATCCGAGATCGCCGCACCCGTATCCGGCACGGTCACCGCAGTGAACATCACCAAAGGGGCCGCCGCCAATCCGGACGACGCTCTGATCGAGATCGACGGCGACGATGGCTGATACCGCACGAAGACTGGTCCTCGCCTCCACCTCGCGCTATCGCGCCGAACTGCTGGAGCGGCTGCATCTGCCATTCGAGACCGCGCGCCCGGCGGTGGACGAGACCCCTCTGGCGCATGAATTGCCCGAGGCGATGGTGGCACGCCTGGCCGAGGCCAAGGCCCGGGCGGTCGCCGATGTCTATCCCGACCATCTGGTCATCGGCTCCGACCAGAACGCCAGCCACGCCGGGCAGGTCCTCGGCAAGCCCGGCGACAGCGTCCACGCCGAGGCGCAACTCGCGGCGCTGTCCGGGGAAACGGTTACGTTCCACACCGGCCTGTGCCTGCTGGACACGGCCACCGGGAAGGTGCGGACAGGCCAGGTCCCGTTCACCGTGACCTTCCGCGAACTGAGCGCCGAGGAGATCCGGCGCTACGTTGCACTGGACCAGCCGCTGGACTGTGCCGGCAGCTTCAAGTCCGAGGGGCTGGGCATCAGCCTGTTCGCGCGCATGAGCGGCGACGACCCGACCGCGCTGGTGGGGCTACCGCTGATCACCCTGGGAAACTGGTTGCGCGAAGCGGGTGTGGCCGTCCCGCCCGCAGCGGCCTGAACACCGGCCCGGCAACCTCCAAGAACGGGCGCGCCCGCGTCTAGCCCCAGTCGTTCCGCGGCTTGTGCGCCAGGACCTGCACCACCGCACCGCGCCCGGTGTGGAAACGCCCCTCGATCACGTCGCGTTCGCGTTCCACGGCCTCTTCGAACTCCAGCCCTTCCAGTTCCTCGGTTAGCGCCTCCCGCGTCATCATCAATTCCGCAGTGGGCGGACCTCCCGTGCCCCATTCGAGTTGCGCCGGCGTATAGGCCTCGAGGATGAACACCCCGCCCGGGCGCAGGCCCGCGACCACCTCGGCGTGCAGGCGGCGCCGAACGTCCGGTGGCAAATGGCAAAAAATCGATACGATCAGATCCCAGGAGTCCGGCTCGATCGCGTAATCGGCGAGATCCGCCACCAGGGTCTCGATCTGTACCTCCCGGTCCTCGGCCAGGCGCTGGGCCTTCTGCAGGCCGACCGCGGAGCTGTCCACCGCCAGCACGTCGAACCCCTGCTGCGCCAGGAACACCGCGTTGCGGCCCTCCCCCTCGGCCAGGCACAGGGCCCGCCCGCGCGGCACGTTGGCCACTGCCGCGCGCAGAAAATCATTCGGTTCAGTGCCGTAGACGTAGTCGTCCTCGGCGTAACGTTCATCCCACATCCCTGCTCTCCTTCCGTTCCCCGGAATCTGTCCATTCGTGCCGTCTGCCAGGCACTCCTGACGTGGCGCGTGCTTGCGCTCGCGCGATTGCCGGAACCCCGGCTTTACCCTACTCTTGCGCGTCCCCTAGGACTCCAACGATCTTCGACACCATGAGCGAAACCCCCACGCTGCGCGCACGCCTGGAACACTTTATCGAGGCCCGGCTGACCCAGCGCTTCATCATTGGCCTGATCCTGCTGAACGCCCTGACCCTGGGGCTCGAGACCTCGGACACCGTGATGGGCTGGATGGGCCCGGTGATCCTGAGTGCGGACGCCATCATCCTGTCGATCTTCACCGCCGAAGTGCTGGCCAAGCTGTTCGTCTACCGCCTGCGGTTCTGGCGCAACCCGTGGAACGTGTTCGATTTCTTCGTGGTGGGGATCGCACTGATCCCGGCCTCGGGGCCATTTTCGGTGCTGCGCGTGCTGCGTCTGTTGCGCCTGGTCTCCATGGTGCCGAAGCTGCGCTTCATCGTGGAGGCGCTGCTGCGGGCGATCCCCGGCATCATCTCCATCATGGGATTGCTGGTGCTGATCTTCTACGTGTTCGCGATCATCGCTACCGGCCTGTTTGGTGAATCCTTCCCGCAGAAGTTCGGCACGCTCGGCGCCACTATGTACAGCCTGTTCCAGGTGATGACGCTGGAGGGCTGGTCCGAGGACATCGCCCGCCCGGTGATGGAAATCTACCCCTGGGCCTGGGCGTTCTTCGTGCCCTTCATCCTGATCGCCACCTTCACCGTGCTGAACCTGTTCATCGCCATCATCGTGGACGCCATGCAGCGCATGCACGACCGCTCGATGGAGATCGAGCAGCAGATGATCCATGACAGCGTGCACGAAGAGAACCAGGCCCTGCACGCGGAGATCCACGAGATACAGCAGGAAACCCTCAAGCTCCAGGAACGCCTGACCCGCATGCAAACCATGCTGGAGAAACGCGTACGTTAACCTTCTTTACTACTCATTCGGCCCCGTCATTGCCGAACACACGGCGGTGTGCTTCAATATCGAAATATGAAGCACACTTAGGGTGGCGCCATGAAAGAGCTCAACGTCCGCGAAATGCGAGCCTCCATTGGGCATCTGGACGAAATCGTCCAGGCGTCCGGGGAAATCACCATCACCCGTCACGGAAAGCCCATTGCACGGGTCCTGCCCGTTCGTCGCGGGCGCCAGCGCCCCGACCACCACGAACTTCGCCGGCGAACCGGACCACTGGTTCCCTCGGAAATCCTCCTGAGGGAAGAGCGTGACGAGCGCGGATGAACGGAGCTACCTCGACACCAGTGCCCTGGCCAAGTGGTATTTGAACGAACCGGGATCCGAGGCCTTCGTCGACTATCTGCAGCGCGTCGACGTCGCGATCATCAGCCGCCTGGTAGCGACCGAACTGCGGTCCCTGCTCGCACGACGCCGACGCATGGGGGAGCTGCCGCAGGAACTGGAAACGATCATCTTCGCCACCTTCCAGGACGACATCTCCAGCGCCTCGTTACAACTCTATCCCTTCGACGACTCACTGTTCGACGAAGCGACCAACCTGATCACCCGCTATCCCGAACATCCATTGCGGACGCTGGACGCGCTGCACATCGCAACCGCGCGCCACCATCAAATTCCGGTGATCGCCACCGCAGACAACGTCCTCGCGGATGCGGCTTCATCGATGGGGCTGACCGTTCGTCGATTCTGACGCCTCGGGCATCCAACCTATCCGTAGGCAGGATGCCGATGAGCGCAGCGAATCGCATCGCGACCCAAACGCCTGGGTGACGGTGCGTTTCGCTTTTCTATACGCACCCTACGGTAGACCGCAGACTGGCAGGGGCGGGGCCTCGCCGGAATCAGGCGTTAACGGCGGCCGGCTCGGCAGCGCGTTCGCCCAGACGGCGGCCGGTAGCGTTCAGGACGGCCTGCAGCGTGGCGGCCGTGGTGTCCTCGCCCAGGGCGACGCCCACGGAGCGTTCGCCATCGACCTGCACGTCCACGGCGGCCATGGCGCGCGCCTCGGTGCCGGACTCCATCGCGTGCTCGTCGAAGTGGGTGATCTTCACCTGCACGCCACGCTCGGCCTCCATGGCGGAGGTCAGCGCCGCGACCGCGCCGTGGCCCTCGCCCCGCAGGCGGGATTCACGCCCGGGCGGGCCCATGGTCGCATCCAGCCGCACCACAGGACCGTCCTTCTCGATCTCGTAACGCACCAGATCCCAGCCGGTAACCGGCGTCAGGTAATGCTTTTCGAACAGCTCGTGGATGCGCTTCGAGGAGACCTCGATCTGCGAGGTCTCGGCATCCTTCTGCACGATGCGGGCGAACTCGATCGCCAGCCAGCGCGGCAATTCGATGCCGTAGTCGCGCTCCAGCACATGCGTGACCCCACCCTTGCCGGACTGGCTGTTGATGCGCACGACCTCCTCGTAACGCCGGCCCAGATCGCTCGGGTCGATCGGCAGGTAGGGCACGTTCCAGTGGCCGCCCTTCTCCTTGTAATGCGCCAGGCCCTTGCGGATCGCGTCCTGGTGGCTGCCGGAGAAGGCGGTGTAGACCAGCTCGCCCGCCCACGGGTGGCGCGGGTTGATGGGCATGTCGGTGCACTCCTTGTACACGTCCATCAGCCGCTCCATGTCGGACAGGTCAATGGTCGGGTCAATGCCCTGCGAGTACAGGTTCATGCCGACGGTGACCAGATCCATGTTGCCGGTGCGCTCGCCGTTGCCAAACAGCGTGCCCTCCAGGCGATCGGCCCCGGCCAGCAGCCCCAGCTCGGCCGCGGCCACACCAGTGCCCCGGTCGTTGTGCGTATGCAGCGACACGCAGAAATGCTCGCGGTACTGCACGTGGTCGCAGAACCACTCGACCTGATCGGCAAAGACGTTCGGCGTGGCGGACTCGACCGTGGCCGGCAGGTTGATCACGACCTTCTGGCCCTGGTCCGGGCGCCAGATCGCATTCACCGCATCGACCACCTCGACCGCGAAGTCCAGCTCGGTGGTGGAGAAGCTCTCCGGGGAGTACTGGAAGATCCAGTCGGTCTGCGGGTACTTCGCCGCATGGTCACGCACCCAGCGCGCACCGTTCTCGGCAATGCCGCGCACGCCGTCGCGATCCATGCGGAAGACCTGCTCGCGCTGCGCCGGGTTGGTGGAGTTGTACACGTGCACCACCGCGCGCGGGGCGCCCTCCAGCGCCGCGAAGGTCTTCTGGATCAAGTCCTCGCGCGCCTGGGTCAGCACCTGGATGTACACGCCCTCGGGGATGCGGTCTTCATCGATCAGGCGGCGGGTAAAGTCGTAGTCGATCTGCGAGGCGGACGGGAAGCCGATCTCGATCTCGGTCAGACCGATCCCCACCAGCACCTCGAAGAAGCGCATCTTCTGCTCCACGCTCATCGGGTGCACCAGCGCCTGGTTGCCGTCGCGCAGGTCCACCGCGCAGAAACGCGGGGCGGCCGTGGTGCGCTGGGCCGGCCAGCGCCGATCGGACTTGTCGATCGGCGGGAACGGGGCGTACTTGGTGTGATCGAAGGCCATCGTGTTCGTCTCCTGTAAGGGGCGCGGCCTCGCCGTGTGGTCGGGTGCCGCGCTCCGGATTTCTATCTGTGCATTATCCTAACGCATTGCCCCCGGCATAACCTTGCGTTTTTCCCTAAGAACGCAATAGTTGCGCACTATCCTTGCGCAACAAAGCCACTTGAGAGCAATATTCAACCATGACACCCGAACCGCACCGACTCGACCGCTATGACCGCCGCATCCTCGAGATCCTGCAGGAGGATGCGAGCCTGTCCAATCAGGCCCTGGCCGATCGCGTGGGGCTCAGCCCCTCCCCCTGTCTGCGTCGGGTGCGTGCGCTGGAACAGGCCGGCGTCCTGTTGAGCCGCGTAGCCCTGCTGGATCGGCGCAGCCTGGGGCTGGAGCTGACCGCCCTGATCCATATCGGCATGGACCGCCACACCCCGGAGCGCTTCGCCCACTTCGAGGAGACCGTGGCGAGCTACCCCGAGGTCCAGCACTGCTACCTGATCACCGGCCAGTCGGCGGACTACATGCTGCAGGTGGTCGTCCCCGACATGGATGCCTACCAGGAATTCCTGCTGCGCCGGATCACCCGACTGGAGGGCGTGGACAGCGTCCATTCCAGCTTCGTGCTGCGCCGCGTGGTCGACCGCACCGCCCTGCCACTGGACTACACCCCCACCTGAATACCACCTCAAGACCCAGGGCGGGTTGACCACGAAGGCACGAAGAAAGGCAAGGGCCGGCAGGATGTGATGAGCGAAGCGAAGCGCATCGTGTAGCCATCCCAAGGGTTGCGAGGTTCCCGGATCGATGCGTTTCGCTTCGCTCAACAGCATCCTACGCCCGGGTCGCGACACCTCCCTGGGTTTTCTCCGTAATCCTCTGTGGTGCAACCGCACTTGAGCTTCTTCGTGCACTTCGTGGTGGAACAAACCGGCCGTCAGGAGCAAACACGCACTCCGGATGGATGCGCCGCTCTTGTCCTCGCGCCAGCTACCCCTGTACTGTATATATAGACAGCAACCGGAGGGTGCCCCGTGTCGCTCACTGCACGCCAGCAAGCCATCTTCGACTACATCGCCGAGACCATCGCCACCCAGGGCACGGCACCGACCCGCAGCGAGATCGCCCGGGCCTTCGGCTTCCGCTCGCCCTACGCGGCCGAGTGCCATCTGAAAGCCCTGGAGAAGAAAGGCGCGATCGAACTGCTGGGCGGCACCTCCCGCGGCATCCGCCTGCCGGGCGCCGCCCGTGGCGCACCGGCCGAACTCCCTCTGGTCGGGCGCGTCGCCGCCGGCTCGCCGATCCTCGCCACCGAGCATATCGAGCGCCACTACCGGGTCGACGACGCCCTGTTCCGCGCCCGCCCGGACTATCTCCTGCGCGTACACGGCGAGAGCATGCGCGACGCCGGCATCCTCGACGGCGACCTGCTGGCCGTGCGCCAGACCCCGGAGGCCCGGCCCGGCCAGATCGTGGTCGCCCGCATCGAGGACGAAGTCACCGTCAAGCGCTTCGCGCAGGACGGCCCGAAGGTGCGCCTGCTCCCGGAGAACCCCGACTTCGCCCCCATCGAGATCGACCTCGAGCGCCAGGACCTGGCCATCGAGGGGATCGGCGTGGGCGTGCTGCGCGATCTCGACCCGCAGGCCTAGGGAAACACTGACTCATGTACACACTCGCGTTGGAACCCCAGGTTTTCCGAGACAAGGCGCGTCGTGCAGCGGGTAGTGGTTCTACCCGTAAGCGGCGCAACGCAGGATCGGGAAACCTGGGGTGCCAACCCCGCAAGCTATTGAAAGACGGGGCTCGGCCGCTTTTGCGCGCGCACGGCGTTGCGGCTCCCTTGTGCAGAATGACTGCACGGCAGTCACCGCGCCTTGTTCGCACGCAAAAGCGACTCGAGCGCGAGCGTGTACATGAATCAGTGTTTCCCTAAGCCATGAGCGCGCTGGATACCCTGCTCAACCACCCGGCGCTCTGGCGCGGGCGCAGTGCTGCCCCGGCCACGGATGCCCCGGTCTGGCCCAGTGGCCATGCGGAACTGGACCGGGCCCTGGGCGGCGGCTGGCCGCGCGGCCAGCTGATCGAACTGCTGGGGGCCCCGTTCGGCTGCGGCGAGACCCGGCTGCTGATCCCCATGCTCGCCGCCTGCGGCCGCGACGGCTACTGGATCGCGCTGATCGCACCGCCGGCCACGCCCTGGCTACCCGGCTGGCAGACCCTCGGCATCCCGCCGGAGCGAGTCCTGCTGATCCATACCGAGCACGACCGCGACACCCTGTGGGCCGGCGAGCAGTGCCTGCGCGACCCGGCGTTCGGCGTCCTGCTCGCCTGGCTGCGCGGCCCCGTGGAGACGGCCCTGCTGCGCCGGTTGCGTCTGGCTGCCAGCGAGAGCCGGGCCTGCGCGATCCTGTACCGGCCACCAAACGCCGCGGCACAGCCTTCGCCGGCCCACCAGCGCCTGCGCTGGCAGCCCGCGGCCTCCGGCCTGGAACTGCACTGCCTGAAGGGGGCCGGCCACTGGGCCCGCTCCGGCCACCCCCTACAGGTTCCCGAACCACCGGAGGCCTGAGATGGGCCAGCCTGCCCGTCCCTCGCGTGCGGCCACACACCCGGAGCCGGTCCGACAACAACTGAGCCTGCTTCCGGCCGCAGCCCTGCCCGCCACCGCACCCCGGCCACCGGAGACGCATACCGCCACCCGCGACGCCCGGCCGCGGCAGGAACACTGGATGGCAATCGACCTGCCGCACCTTGCGCTGGACGCGCTGGCCCGGACGGAGCCGGACCCCGGGCGGCTGCAGCGCCCCCTGCTGGTGGTGGAATCCGACCCTGCCCCCCGGGTGCACGCCGCCAACCGCGCCGCCCGCCAGGCGGGTGCCCGCCCCGGCATGGCGCTGGGGGATGCCCTGGCGGTGCTGGATACCCCGGAACTGGTCGAGCATGCCCCGGACACCCTGCAGGCCCAACTGGAGATGCTGGCCGGCGTACTGCTGCGGTTCTCCGATCACGTGCACCCGGAGCCGGAGGCACAGCGCATCCTGGTGGAGGTCGGGCGCAGCCGCCGCCTGTTCGGCGGCCTCGAGACCCTGCGCGACCAGGCGCGGGACACCCTGACCGAACTGGGCTTCCATCCCCGTATCGGACTGGCCCGCAGCCCCGCCGCCGCGCGCCTGCTGGCCCGCCTGCGCAACCCCGCGATCGCGGAAGACCCCGAGGCCCTGCGCCGCATCCTGTCCCCGGTTCCGCTGGAGGCCCTGCCACTGGCCGCCGCGACCCGCGAGGGCCTGCGCGCCGTGGGCCTGCGCCAATTGGGCGATCTGCTGCGCCTGTCGCGCCCCGAACTGGCCCGACGCCACGGACCGGAGTTGCTGGACCTGCTGGACCGACTGCTGGCGCGGCGCGCGGAGACCCTGCCCCGCTTTGCGCCACCCCCGGTGCTGGATCTGTCCCTGCGGCTGGAGCACGAGATCCACGCCACGGCGACCCTGGCCTTCCCGCTCAAGCGGCTGCTGCGCCAGGCCGAGGCGCAGTTGCGCGGCCTGAACCGCAGCCTGCAGGGGATGACACTGGAACTGGCCCACCGCGAGGCGTGTACCCGCATCTCACTGGAGCGCGGGCAGCCGGGCATTCGCACCGACGAGTGGCTGCCCCTGTGGCAGACCCGACTCGATCGCGAGACCCTGCCGGCGGCGGTGATCGGCCTGCGCCTGCAGGCACCCCGCTTGCTGGACCCACCGGCCCGGGGCGACAGTCTGCTCGCCGCAGACCCGGCGAGCAGACCCCCGGCCGATCAGCTCCCCGCCGTGCTGGCTCGCCTGCGCGCCCGGCTGGGCGAGCAGGCCGTCGCCCGTCTGATCAACCGCCGCACACCGAGACCGGAGGATGCCCAGCGGCCGCGACACGATCTCGCCACCACTCCGGCCCCCACCGCTCCAACCCCGGGCCAACGGGCCTGCGGAACTGCCCTCTGGCTACAGGGCCCCGAGCCCGCCGCGCCCCCCGACCAGCCCCAATGGCTGGGACGACTGGAAGACGGCTGGTGGGATCACGGCCAGGACGCGCGCCGCGACTACGCTTGCAGCCGCGACCGTCAGGGCCGCCGGCTCTGGCTGTACCGCTGCCTGCGCAGCGGCCAGTGGTATCGCCAGGGTTACTGGGGCTGAGGGGGGACGCCGCGTCAGCGGTGGTATTCGCCCGCGCGCTCCGGCTGGTACTCGACCTCCTCGATGCGCACGTGCATCTGCCCCCCGCCCGGGCGCGGCCACTCGATCTCGTCGCCCTCGGACAGGCCCAGCAGCGCACTGCCCACCGGCGCCAGGATTGACAGCGTGCCACCGCTCTCGTCCACATCGCGCGGGTACACCAGTGTCATCGAAAACTCGTCGCCGGACTCGATCACCCGGAACCGGACCTTCGAGTTCATCGTCACCACCGAACCCGGAACCTCGTGCGAATCCACGACATCCGCGCGATCCAGTTCGGACTCGAGATCGGCCTTGCCGGGGAAACTGCCATCCGGAAGCGACTCCAGCAGCTTGTCCAGGCGCTCCATGTCCGTGGTGGAGACAATGATCTTCGGCTTGTTCACTTTCTTACTCCAGAATGCAGAACGCGCCTCCGGGGAGACGCGCCAGGCAAATAATATTCAGGGAATTTCCGGAAACCGGGAAACTTATTCGGGAGACTAGCCAAGACCCGGCAAAAAAGCCATAGCGCCCATCACAGTGCTCGTAAGCGGGAGCCGCACCTAGCCTTTGCCTTGCGCCCTCACCGAGGCCAGGTCTCCCGCCACGCCGCGTAGCCCCCGCGCAGCACATGCGCATTGATACCCATCGTGCGCAGGCTGTCGGCCACGAGCTGGGACCGGCCGCGACCGCCACAGAACACCACGACGGGCTGGTCCGCATCCGCCATATGAGACTCGATACCGGCCTCTAGCTTGGGCCGCGGGATGTTGATCGCGCCCTCGATCGTCCCCGCGGCCGCCTCCTCGGGCTGGCGCACATCCACCAGCAGAAACGATTTCTCTTCCTCGAGCCAGCGCGCCACCTCCCCTGGTTCCAGATGCGGCAGGCTTTGTTCCAGCTCGCGAATACGCTTCTCGAAAAGACTCACAGGAGGACTCCGTTGGCTGCGTGAACCGCAAGTTTAGCGCGCGCCCGGGTCACAACGACGGACGTACCAGCAGTGGGACCACCCGAAGGGTGAACAGGACCAGCCCGACCAGCGCCGCCACCGCACCCACCGCCGTTAACATCGCAACGCCCAGGATCCAGCCGAGCCCCATGCCCAGCACGGCCAGATGCACCAGGACCTGCGGCGTCCAGGCCCACAGCCAGCCACTGGCGATCGGGTGGCCGGTAAAGCGCGGCAGCATGTGCTCGCCAAGCCCCATGATCAGCAACAGAAGAAAACCCAGGGTAAAGCCATGCAGCGCGGCCGGACGCGCCGCACCCTCGAGGAAGAACCCGCCCAGTGGCAACGCGGCACCCGCGATCAGCAGCCAGATCATCGCGCCCAGCACCGAGGCCCGGCTGGAGGCCGACAACCCCAGCCCGACATGGCGCGCGGCCTTCTGTGTGCGTTCCGGGGCCTCCGCCACCAGTGCGGTCGCGGCAGTGCGATCCAGCAGCCCGATGTGCTTGAGCTCGCCATCCACCACCACGGCCGGGATCGACCGGATGCGCAGCCGGGTCGCCAGTTCGCGCCCTTCGGGCTGGCCCATGTCGACCACCGCGAAGTCGATCTGTTTGTTTTCCGACACCTCGCGCCAGATGCGCTCGGCATCGTGGCAGGAGGCGCACCACTCGGACACCAGCAGTTCCACTTTCATGATCCCGCCCTTAGTCCGCGCAGCGCATGCAGTGGATGTCGTAGCGATCGACCCATTGTTTCAGACCGGCAATCGCCTCGGCCCCGGTATGTAGCCGCTCCAGCGCCGCTTCCGGATCGTCCGGGCGCATCACCACGACCCAGGCATCGGTATAGGGGGCCACGTTCACCAGCCCCGGATCGGCCTCCACGGCCGGATTGATGCGCTCAATGGTGCCGTCGAACGGCGTAGGGATGCCCCCCGCCCACTTGCCGGACTCCAGCCGCGCCACCGGCTTGCCCGCGGCGCGGTGCGAACCCGGCTTGCGAAAGCGGAAGTACTGCACCCGCCCCGCCATGGTCTGGGCGGGATCGGTAATCCCGAGGGTAAAGGTGCCGTCGTCCTCCGGACGGACCCAGACATAATCCAGGTCATAGAACAGGTCGTCCGGCAACTCGCAGCCGTTGTATTCCGTATGACTCATTACGCCCCCTTCGGACCGTAGTGACGCACGGTGAGTGCAATGTTCAGTGCGAACAGGATCATCGCCCCCCAGGCCATCGCCCCGCCGACCGCGACGGTCGGGTTATGAAAGACCAGCCAGCCCGCGATCATCACCAGGAGCCCGAGATTGGCCAGCAGGAACTGCACATGGCCCAGGCGCTCGGAGAACAGCGAACGTCCGGAAAAGCGCGGCAACACATGCAGACCCACGCCATAGATCATCATGGTCACGAACCCCAGCAGCATCAGGTGGCCATGGATGCGCGGCACATTGCCGGGGATCAGGCCGGGATGGGCCAGCCAGAGGATGCCGAGCAGCCCGCCCAGCAGGGCATAGGCGAGGGCCGCGAGGATGAACATCCGGTTCCGAGGGTGCATCAAAAGCTCCAGGCCAGGTTTCGCACAGCATACTTTAAGCTATATTCAATTTACATTGATCGAGATCAAGACGGGGCGCGAGCGCTTCGGCGAAAGTCGCCTGCTTGTTGACCACTCTGCGAAGGTCCGATACCCCATGCACGCGCAACTCCACGAAAGTGTTCCCGGATTCCAGCAGCCCATCGAGTTGCTGCGGGCGTGCCATCGCCGAATCCTCAACTCTCTGGACATCCTCGAGCGCCTGCCCGCCCATTTGGCCGACAAAGGCGCCGACGAAGAGGCCCGAGGCGCCGCGCAACGGGTCCTGAACTACTTTCACGAGGCAGCGCCCAACCACCACGCGGACGAGGACCAGGACCTGTTCCCCGTGCTGCGCCAGCACTGTGGCCACCCCGAGAGTCATCCGCAACTGTGCGAATGGCTGGACCGCCTGACCGCCGAACATGACGAGATCGAGGCCGGCTGGGATCGACTGGAGCCGGCCCTGCAACGCATCGCCGCGGGCCAGCCGGCGGACCTCGACGGGGCCGACGCCTGGATACGCCAATACCGCATCCACCTCGATCTGGAAGAGCGCGCCGTACTCCCCTTTGCCGAGCACCTGCTAAGCCCGGAAGACCGCCGCGCCATCGGTGCCGCCATGGCCGCACGCCGGGGCATCGCGAGCGCAGACCGTGGCTGATTTCGTACTCGACCTCCGCGGCCTGGCCGAACAGGCCCACACCCGCGCCTACTACACCCTGCGCGAACTGCGCAGCGGTCAGGTCTTCGAGGTCTGGCTTGATCAGGAACCGAAGATGCTGATGGACGCGGTCAGCCTGCAGCTGCGTCAGGCCATCCACTGGCGGGTGCTCGAAGACGGCCCGCCCTTGTGGAAGCTCGCGGTACAACGCCGCGAGGACGTCGCCCCGGTGGACCTGGTCGACCTGCTGGAACGCGATCACCTGCGCATCGACCGCCTGTTCGCCAGCGCCCTGCACAAGGTCAACACCGGCGACCTCGAAGGCGCAGCACCGGATTTCCACGCCTATGTCGACGGCCTGCGTCGCCACGTGGAGGTGGAAAACGACCTGATCGTCCCCCTGCTGGACCTGCCCCGCAGCCCGAACGGCCAGGATCCCACCTCGATCATGCTGCGCGAGCACGACGAGATCCTGGAACAGACCGCGATGCTGGAACACGAATTCAGCGAAGGCGTGGACGAGGCCTGGGCCGTGGCCCCGTTCTTCGCCCTGATCTCCGGCGCGCTGGCCAAGCACGAAGGCCGCGAGGAACAGAACCTGTTCCCGCACTGGAGCCGCGCCCTGCGCGAACAACCCGATGCCGCCGGTGAGTTGCTTGAACGCGCCCAGACCCTGCTAACGGCACCCGAGCCGGCACCCCACAGCAACTGAGCGCCCCGCATGGCTGCGCGGCCGCCGCAGCCCGGCACTCGAGTCAATCCACGGCTTCCCGGACGCGATGCGGCGCCGACAGACGCGCCAGCGCCCAAAGCCCCAGCAACGGGCCGGGCAGCAACAGCCACAGGACCCAAACCCCGCCATCCGCCCATAACCAGCCGGTCAGCCAGATGCCCGGCAAGGTCAGCGCAAAGCCGATTGCATTCATCACGCTCAACGCGGAACCCACGGCATCCTCCGGCGCGCTGTCCGCGGCCAGCGCGGAGAACTGGGGCGAGTCCGCGATCACCGTGAGCCCCCACAGCGCCAGGAGGCCGAACAGCAACCAGGGCGACTGCCCCGCAAGCAGCGGGTACAGCAGACAGGCCAGGCCCGAGGTTGCCAGTGCCACCCGCGCCACACGCAGGCTTCCCAGGCCCCGACTCAGGCGCCCACCCCAGACACAGCCCGCCAGCCCCAGCGCGATCACGCCAAAGGCCAACCACGGAATCAGGGCCGCATCGGCCTCCATTCGTGCAAGCTCACGGGCGACCAGCAGAGGCACCAGCGTCCAGAACGCATACAGTTCCCAGCAGTGCCCGAAGTAGCCCCCGGCCACGGCGCGAAAATCCCGCCGGGCCAGGGCATGGAAGCCCTTCCCGAGCCCCGGCGTGCGCCCCGGTGGCGGCAGATGCGGGCCATCCCCCAGACGCAGGATCATCAGCGCGGCCAGCAGGGCCAGGCCCGAGGCCAGAAGCACGGGCACCGCCCACGGGAAATCGAGCGTGGCGCCACGCAGCAGATGCGGGAGCGCGGTCCCCAGGGTCAGCATTCCGAGCAGCCAGGACAGCGCCCAGCCCTTGTACTGCGGGGTCCAGCCGATTACCAGCTTCATGCCCAGCGGATAGACCCCGGCCAGTGCCAGCCCGACCAGAAAGCGCGTCAGCAGGGCCAGCTCCCAGACGCCGGCGAGCAGGATGAAGATGGCGTTGAGCCCGGCCCCGAAAAGCGCCGAAATGGCGAACACACGACTGGCGCGAAAGCGATCCGCCAGCCCCGTGGCAGCGACCGCCAGGGTCCCGGTGATGAAACCGAGCTGGGTGGCCATCGTGAGCCAGCCGATCTCGGCGGGCGACCACCCCAGTGCCTGCTGCAGCGACAGCCCGACCCCGTTGACCGAAAACCACAGTGACGTCCCGAACAGCTGCGCCACCACGATCACCGCCAGCGGATGGCGGCGGATCATGTCAGCCATCGAGGGATGCCGCCCCGAAGGACACCACGCGGCTCAACGACTGGCGCCGCGTATCCAGCGCTTCAGCAACGCGACCAGGGCACCCCCGGAGACCAGGCCCAGCAGGTAGATTCCGACAATCAGCAGCGCCAGTGGCAGGGTTACGTACAGGGTGAGGAAGTTGAGCGTTACGAGACGCAGGTTCTGGATCGCAAAGATCGCAACCACCGCGACGAACACGATAATCAACAGGGTGTACAGGTAACGCATGGGACCTCCCTGGTCAGTCGAACATGCCTCTCAGGTTCCGGCGCCCCGCCGCGGGCGTCAACCGGCCGGGCGGTGGGTTTCAGGCCTCGGCGTGGGTGCAGTGCCGCCGCACCGGACAGGCATCACAGCGCGGCCGAGGCCGGCAGCGCTCCTTGCCATGTTCCACGATCAGCGCATGCAGGTCGTTCAGCGCCGCCACATCCGGCCCCAGTGCCACCTCGACGTGCTCGCGCAGCGCATCGTACGGAGCCCGTGCCTGCGGCAGGTCCAGACGTTCGAACAACCGGCGGGTATAGGCATCCACCACGAACACCGGGCGCTCGAAGGCGTACAGCACGATATCGTCGGCGGTCTCCGGCCCGACACCCTTGACCCCCAGCAGCGCCGCGCGCAGCGCGTCGGTGTCCAGCGCCGCCAGACCCTCGATCCCGCCGGACGCCTCCAGGAAGGCCAGCAGGTGGCGCAGGCGATCCGCCTTCACGTTGAAATAGCCACTGGGACGAATGTGTTCGGCCAACTCTTCCCGGCTCAGGGCCATCAAGCCCTCCGGCGACAGCGCGTCGATACCGCGCAAGTTGGCCAGCGCCTTCTCGACGTTGGTCCAGCTGGTGTTCTGCGTCAGCACCGCGCCGACCATCACCTCGAACGCAGTCTCCGCCGGCCACCACTGCAGGTCGCCGTACTCCGCGCGCAGGGCATCCAGGAGCTCGGGGATCCGCACAGGAGCTACCGCTGACGGCTACCGCCCGGTTTGCCACCGCCGCCCGAGCGGCCGCCGGGTCGACCTCCCGCAAGCTTCGCGCCCCGGGAGCCGCCGCGACCCGCGGGGGACGAAGACTTGCCCGGCTTCTTCGGCGGCGACGAACTCCAGCCGTCCTCGCGCGCCGCCCGGCTGGTGCGGGCCTTGCCCGCCGGCGCCGCCTTGCCGGGGCGTTGATCCCGCGGTTTGCCGCGCGGATCGCGTCGCGGGCCGCCGCGACCGCGCGTGCGCACGGAGTCCGGCACGGGCAGGTCCGCCGCCTCGTACAACCCGGCCACCTCGCGGGTCTCCAGATCCCGCACCGCACCGGTCTTCAGCCCGTGCCCGAGGACCACCGGCCCGTAGCGCACCCGGATCAGGCGGCTGACCGTGACCCCGACCGCATCCCACAGGCGGCGCACCAGCCGGTTGCGGCCTTCGCTGACCACCACATGAAACCAGTGATTGGCGCCTTCCCCACCCTGCTCTTCCAGACTGTCGAAACGGGCCGCGCCATCCTCCAGTTCCACGCCTTCGCGCAGCATGTCCTGGGTCGCCGGCGGCACCTCGCCCAGCACGCGCACCGCGTACTCGCGTTCCAGGGCCATGCTCGGGTGCATCAGCCGGTTGGCCAGTTCGCCATCGGTGGTGAACAGCAACAGGCCCGAGGTATTCAGGTCCAGCCGTCCCACGGCCACCCAGCGCTGCCCCTTCAACCGCGGCAGGCTGGCAAACACCGGCCGCCGCCCCTCGGGGTCCGAGCGGCTGCAGATCTCGCCCACCGGCTTGTGATACACGATCCACCGATGCGGATGCTCCGGGCGCCGCACGATGCGCCCGCGCACGCGGATCACGTCGTGCTCGTCGACCTGGTCGCCCAGCTTCACGGTGCGGTTGTTCACCTGCACCTCGCCGCGCTCGATCCAGCCCTCGATCTCGCGCCGCGAACCCAGCCCGCGCGCCGCCAGGACCTTCTGTACCCGCTCCGACATTCCCGGAACTCCAGCAACTCATTAAGATGGACGCCACGATACACCAACAGGACGTTGCCATGACCGATTCCGCGCCGGAAACCACGCCCGTCAAGACACCGCTGAACATCTCCGTGCTCACCGTCTCCGACAGCCGCGAACTCGCGGAGGATCGCTCCGGCGACGCCCTGGTGGAACGCCTTGAAAGCGCCGGTCACCGGCTGGCCGAGCGCAAGATCGTGAAGGACGACATCTATGCCATCCGCGCCGAACTCTCGCGCTGGATCGCCGATCCCGATATCGACGCGGTGCTGACCACCGGCGGCACCGGCATTACCGGCCGCGACGGCACCCCCGAGGCCGTATCGGTCCTGCTGGACAAGACCATCGAGGGCTTCGGCGAGCTGTTCCGCATGCTCTCCTTCGACGAGATCGGAACCTCCAGCCTGCAGTCGCGCGCCCTGTCCGGCGTCGCCAACGGGACCTATCTCTTCGTGCTTCCGGGCTCCACCGGCGCCTGCCGCACCGCCTGGGACCGCATCATCCAGGCCCAGCTCGACGACCGCACCATGCCCTGCAACCTCACCATGCTGATGCCGCGCCTGAAGGAAGTTTGACGAGACACGATCAATCCGGGGCCGGCCCGGACTCGTCGGGCGCGAAGCATGCCGGCGAGGCGCGCTCGCCCGTTGGTTCCTCCTCGGCCCGTTCGGCGTCGAGGAGAGCGCGCAGCACCGCCGCATGGCTGTGCTCGACGTCCCGGGTCGCCGTCAGCAGCGTCAGGCGGCCGCGACGGGAAAACCCCAGCAAGCGGCCCCAGGCCTCGGGCGCCGCTCCCAGTTCCGCCCGGTACCGGCGACAGAACTCGCGCCAGCGCTCCACATCGTGGCCGAACCAGCGCCGCAGGTCGGTGGACGGAGCGAGCAACTTTTCCCAGGCGTCCAGCAGGAGCGCCGACTTTTTCACCCCGCGCGGCCACAGGCGGTCGACCAGCACACGCGTCCCATCCCCGGGATCGACCGGGTCGTAGACGCGCCGGATCCGCACCCGTTCCATGCGGCGATTACCGGTCCACGTGAGTCTGCAACCAGTACTCCAGCAGGGCCGCGTGCCAGAGCTTGGAGCCCTGGATGCGGGTGAAGTACTGATCGGGCGCATCCAGCAGCTTGTCGATGTAGGCCGGCTGATAGAGGCCCCGCTCGCGCGAGGCGCGCGAGGTGAGGATGTCGCGCATGAACTCGAGGAAGTCACCGCGCACGTACTTCAGCGCCGGCACCGGGAAGTAGCCCTTGGGCCGGTCCAGCACCGCGTCCGGTAGCCGGCCACGAGCGATGCGGCGCAGCACGTCCTTGCCGCCATCGCCCAGCTTCAGATGCGGCGGCATCGCGGCGGCGGTCTCGACCAGCTCGTGGTCCAGGAACGGCACCCGCGCCTCCAGGCCGAAGGCCATGGTCATGTTGTCCACGCGCTTGACCGGGTCGTCCACGATCAGCGTGGTCACGTCCAGCGCCAGCACGGCGTCGATGAAGGAATCCGCGCGGTCGGTCTCCAGTTCGGCGAACTGCTCGCGCAGCCAGTCACCAGTGACGTCGTTCGCCGGCGGGTGACGCAGCATCTCGGCCATCTCCGGATGATCGCGGTCGAAGTAGTGGCGCCGGAAGCGCTCCACCCAGTCGCCATGGCGATCCTCCGCCATCTGCGGATACCAGAAGTAGCCGCCGAAGACCTCATCGGCGCCCTGACCGGACTGCACGACCTTCACATGCTGCGAGACCTGCTCCGAGAGCAGGTAGAACGCGACCGCATCCTGGCCGAACATCGGCTCGGCCATGGCACCCACCGCCTCCGGCAACCGGGCCAGCACCTGGTCGTTGGGGATCAGCGTGGCCTGATGGTCGGTCGCATAGCGCTCCGCGACGGGGTCGGAATACTCGAACTCGGAGCCCTTCTCCTCCGGCTGGTCTTCGAAGCCGACGGTAAAGGTGCGCAGATCCTGCGCACCCTCCTCCATCGCCAGCGCGACCAGCAGGGAGGAATCCAGCCCACCGGAGAGCAGCACGCCGACGGGCACATCGGCCACCTCCAGCCGCTTGCGCACCGCCTGGCGCAGCGAATGCTCGATGCGTTCCTGCCACTCGCCGTCCGATACCGCCTCGGCCGGGCGGTGTGCGTGCAGCGTCCAGTAGCGCTGCAACCGCTCCTGGCCCCGCGCGTCGATGCTCAGGTAGTGCCCCGGCTCCAGCTTGCGGATGCCGCGCAGCACGGTGCGCGGCGCGGGCACCACCGCGTGCAGCGAGAACAGCATGTGCAGGGCCTCCGCATCCAGCTCGGTGTCCACGTCGCCGGCCGCCAGCAGCGCCTGGGTGTTGGAGGCGAAGCGGATGCCCTCACCGACGCGGGCCAGGTACAGCGGCTTGATGCCCATGCGGTCGCGCGCCAGCAACAGACGCTGGGCGTTGCCATCGAACAGTGCGAACGCGAACATCCCATGCAGTCGGGCGACGATGCCCTCGCCCCACTCGGCGTAGCCGCGCAGGATGACCTCGGTGTCGCCGGTGGAGAAGAAGCGGTGGCCGCGTCCTTCCAGTTCGCTGCGCAGCGCACGGAAGTTGTAGATCGCGCCGTTGAACACCAGCGCAAGCCCGGTCTCCGGATCGAACATCGGCTGGTGCGCGCGCTGCGACAGGTCCAGGATCGACAGCCGCCGGTGGCCGAGGGCGACCCGACCAGAAGCCCACAGGCCGTCGGCATCCGGCCCGCGCCGTTCCAGACAGGGCAGCATGCGCGCGACCGCCTCGCCGCTCGCGCGCCGTTCACCCCAGACGAATTCTCCTGCGATCCCGCACATGATTGGTTCCTTGCTGGTTGGGACTTCTTGGGTTGTGCTTCGTGGCCATCGTCCGACGCGGGCGGGGCTTCGCGGGCGAACCCGCCCCCCAAGCGGCGATCAGGACGATCGCTCGGTTCGAAACGCCTGCTCCAGTGCGTCCATCAGGGACTGGCTGGCCGCGCCGGCGCGGTCGCGATCGGCATGCGTAATGTAGAACGGCACCGCATGCCGCGCCCCGGCCTCCAGATTCAGTTCGACCAGGCCTCCCGCGGCAAGATCCTCGGCGATCCGGTCCTCCGGCATCCAGGCGAAGCCGATACCGGAGCGCAGGATCTCGCAGGCCGTACCCATGTGCGACACCGTCCAGCGCTGGTCCGCCTCCACCCAGCCGCCCTCACCGGAGGCCTGGGCACCCGAGTCCCGCACCACGACTTGGCGGTGCGGCTGCAGATCGCGCCGGGTCAGCGGCGCTTCTCCCTGCGCCAGGGAATGCGAAGGGTGCGCCACGCACACCATCGACAACTCGCCCAGGCAGGTCCCGAGGTAGCCGGATGGCAGTTCCGGACCCAGCAGGATGTCCACCGCCGCTTCGCGCAGCAGATCCGGCCCACCGCTCAGCACCACCTCGTGCAGCTGGATGCGAGTGGCCGGGTAGGCCCGTGAGAACCCCTCCAGGGCCCCGATCACCGGCGCCCGCGGCAGGAGCTGATCCACTGCCAACCGGATTTCGGATTCCACCCCGGCGGCCAGCGCACCGGCCAGGGTCTCGATCTCCGCCGCCTCTTCCAGCAGGTGGCCGGCCCGGCGCAACAGCGCCGCCCCGGCCGCGGTAAGCACCGCCTTGCGGCCCTTGATCTCGAAGACGTCGACGCCCAGCTGTTCTTCCAGCTTCTGCACCGCGTGGTTGATGCTCGACGGACTCTTGTGCACCCGTTCCGCAGCACGCGCAAAGCCCCCGGCGTCCACCACCGCCTGCAGCATGCGCCACTGTTCGAGAGTGACGCGGATCAATCTACCCGCTCGCGCTGGTGCCCCGGGTTTCCCGAGACCTGGCGCGGCGCGCCACCGAGCGTGATGCTACCGGCCGGTTTTGGTCTGTCTCGGGTCGCAACACAGGGTCGGGAAACCTGGGGCATCAACCCCACAAACCATTGAATGACGCGCCGCGGCCGCGTTTGCCTTCTAACGTTGGGCCCGCTGACGGCGTGGCGGCTCCCTTGTGCAGAGCGAAGGCATGGCGGTCGCTCTGCCGAGTCAGCGAGCACAATCGACTCGAGCACGAACGGGACCATTGATGCGCGCACCCCTAGTGTTCCTCGGGGCAGCCGCAGCCCGGATTGTGGGTCCGCGCATGCCATTCCTCGCGCATGCGGGCATAGGCCGCGCCGGTCAGCAGGACCAGGTGTACGGTGGAGGGGTAGATCCGCCCGTCCAGGCGCAGGGTCTCGGTGAGTTCGGGGTCGCGGCCTTCCGGGATGTAGAAGAAGTCCACGCCCTCGCGCAGCTGATGCTTGCGCGCCTTGAACAGACGGAAGGCCGTGCCCTTGGGCACGCCGTTCCATGCATCGACCTGGCGCAGACTCAGCGTCGCATACCCGGCATGGATGATCGGCTCCGGCGTCGGACCGGCCGCGGAACCTTCCTGGCCGTGAAACCGTCCCGCGCTACGAGGGTCTTCAACTGTATCGGTATCCATGCTGGCATTATGCCTGCGCGGACATCCCGGCTCATCAAGGACAGCCAATGGAATTTCTTCAGGAATACGGACTTTTCGTCGCCAAGGCCGCCACGGCCGTCATCGCCGGGCTCATTGTGTTGAGTGCGATCGCCGGCCTGGTCGGCCGGTCGCGCGAGGGCAAGCCGGACCGGTTGCACGTCAAACGCCTGAACGATCGTTTCGAGCGGATGGAGAAGACCGTGCGCCGGGCGGTGGAGCGCCGCCGCGGGCGGGTGGAACGCCTGCGCCACTGGGCCGCACGCAAGCTGCCGCGCAAGGGGATGGGGGACTCGACCGCCACAACCGAAACCGAACAGACCGACAATCTCGGTGGCACCCGTTCCGACCGCGAGGCGGATGCCGAACGCTCGCGCGTGTACGTCCTGCGCTTCGACGGTGATATCCGCGCCTCCAGCGTCGAGAGCCTGCGCGAGGAGGTCACCGCCATCCTCACCATGGCGCGACCGGAACAGGACCGCGCCATCGTCTGCCTGGAGAGCCCCGGCGGGCTGGTGCCCTCCTACGGGCTCGCGGCCGCCCAGCTGGCACGCCTGCGCGAAGCCGGGCTGGACCTGACCGTGGCGGTGGACCGCGTCGCCGCCAGCGGCGGCTACATGATGGCGGCGGTCGGTCACCGCATTGTCGCCGCGCCATTCGCGGTGCTCGGCTCGATTGGCGTGGTCGCCCAGATCCCCAACTTTCACCGCTGGTTGTCGCGCAACGATATCGACATCGAACTGCTGACCGCAGGCGAATACAAGCGCACCCTGACCATGCTTGGCGAGAACACTGACGAGGGCCGCAAGAAATTCCGCGAACAACTGGAAGAGGCCCACGAGCTGTTCAAGACCTTTCTCGCCCGCTACCGCCCGCAACTGGACCTGGACCAGGTCGCCACCGGCGAACACTGGTACGGCGAACAGGCCCGCGAGATGGGGCTGGCCGACGAACTGCGCACCAGCGACGATCTGCTGCTGGAGCTGACCCGCGAGGCGGACGTCTTCGAACTGACCTATCACCGCCCGCAGACCCTGGGCCGGCGCATCACCTTTGCGATGGAATCCATCCTCGAGCGCGTTTTGCGCAGCCAGGGGCCGGAAACCCGGATGTAAAGTCCACCTGCCGGGGAACGCTTTGGCGGGCGAGACCGTCAACCTCACACGATCTACTGCAACAATCGGAGTCCCCCATGAAACGAAACAACCACCCATTGACCCGTCTTCTGCTGATCCTGCTGGCCGCCGCCAGTCTCCTGGCCACGCCGCTTGTGGCCGGCGCGGACGACAACCTGCCCTGGGGCTCGGCCGAAAAGATGGACCGGCAGTACGAACCCCGCAAGGTGGTCTACGACGTGTATACCAGCAGCCCCAGCGAGCTGGAGGGCGTACTCGACCGCGTGAGCATGCTGAACAACGTCTACGAGGCGGACCCGTTCGAATCGCACATCGTCCTGGTGCTGCACGGTGCCGAGGTCCCGTATTTCACTCGCGACGAGTTTGGCGAGCACGAGGAACTGATGCGTCGCGCGCGCTCGCTCACCCAGTCCGGCAATATCGAGTTCCGCATGTGCGAGGCCTCGGCGCGCCTGCGCGGCATCGACGTGGAAGACGTGCATGGCTTCGTGAACGTCGTACCGATGGCCGATGCCGAGATCATCGAACTGCAGCACGAAGGCTATCTGCTGATGCAGTAATCCTCGAACGGTGTTCGGCCACCCAGGGCCGAACACCGTGCACGGGCGTTGTCCCACGACCCGATCACGCTTCCGTGGACCGGTCGCTGAAAATTCTGCATGGGTCGTCTACCTTTTCCGGACGCGCTGACGAAACCACCCGGTCGATCGTCGCCACTCGCTCGACGCACCCATTATTACTGCACAAGGACTTTGTCATGAAGAAGACGCTACTGACCGCGCTGTTGCCCCTGGCCCTGATCGCGACCCCGGCGCTGGCCGCCGACGTACCCGGGATGATCGCCAAGGCCAGCCCGCATTCCGCCTCCGAGACCCTGGATCGGCTGGAGAATGCCCTGGAAGCCAACGATATCGGCGTCGCCCTGCGCTGGGACCACGCCGCCAAGGCTGACGGCGTGGATATCGAACTCGGCCCGACCGAACTCCTGATGTTCGGCAACCCGGCGCTCGGCAGCCACTTGTTCACCAGCCAGCAGACCGCCGGCATCGACCTGCCGATGAAGGCGCTGGCGTGGACCGACGCAGACGGCCAGACCTGGCTCGCCTACAACGATCCGGAATGGATGGCCGAGCGCCACGGCATCGACGACCGCGATGACATCCTCGATACCATGAGCAACGCGCTGGACAATCTGACCAACGCAGCAATCGCCGAGGACTGAGCACCTGCTCGATCCCCGCCGCACGGGCGCAGCCCTGCTGAGGTTCACTCGCGCCGGGCGGGCGATTGGTTATAGTGAGGCTTCCATCCTTTCCGGGAGCCGACGTGGATCGCCCGTCCCCTTCCAGCCAGACCTCACCCGACATCCGCGACCGGCCCATCCTCGGCTGGCGCGAATGGGTCGGCCTGCCCGACCTCGGCATCCCCGCGATCAAGTGCAAGGTCGACACCGGAGCCCGCAGTTCGGCGCTGCATACCTTCCAGATCGAACCCTTCACGCGTGATGACCACGAGTGGGTGCGCTTCGGCATCCACCCCCACCAGCATGATAGCGAGACCGAAGTCTGGTGCGAGGCACCGGTGCTGGATGTCCGCAAGGTGACGGATTCCGGCGGGCACACCGGGGAGCGCTACTTCATCGCCACCCGGGTGCAACTCGGTGCCGTAGTACTGCCAGTTGAACTCTCCCTGACCAGCCGCGATACCATGCTCTTTCGCATGCTGCTCGGCCGCGAGGCCATGCGCGGTCGCTTTCTTGTCGACCCCCAGGCCTCGTTTGTCGCCAGCCACCGACCGCAAATCCCTACAGCCCAGCAGGCGCCTGAATGAAACTCGGCATCCTTTCGCGCAACAGCAAACTCTATTCCACCCGACGCCTGGTCGAGGCGGCCGAACAGCGCGGCCACGAGGTCCGTGTGGTGGATCCGTTGCGCTGCTACATGAACATCACCGCGCACAGCCCGCAGATCCACTACAAGGGCGACATCCTCGACCAGTTCAACGCGGTCATCCCGCGGATCGGGGCATCGATCACCTTCTACGGGACCGCGATCCTGCGCCAGTTCGAGATGATGAACGTCTACCCGCTGAACGAGTCGGTGGCCATCTCGCGTTCGCGCGACAAACTGCGCAGCCTCCAGTTGCTCTCGCGCCGCGGCATCGGCCTGCCGGTGACCGGGTTTGCCCACTCGCCGGATGACATCGATGACCTGCTGGCGACCGTGGGCGGCGCGCCCTGCGTGATCAAGCTGCTGGAAGGTACGCAGGGGCTGGGCGTGGTACTCGCCGAGACCAAGCAGGCGGCCGAGAGCGTGATCCAGGCCTTCATGGGCCTGAAGCAGCACATCCTGGTGCAGGAATACATCCAGGAGGCCAAGGGCTCGGATATCCGCTGCTTTGTGATCGGCGACAAGGTGGTCGCGGCGATGAAGCGCCAGGCCAAGGACGGCGAGTTCCGCTCCAACCTGCACCGCGGCGGCAGCGCCTCCCTGTGCCGCATCACCCCGGAAGAACGTGCCACCGCGGTACGCGCGGCCAAGGTCATGGGCCTGAACGTCTGTGGCGTGGATCTGCTGCGCTCCAACCATGGCGCGGTGGTGATGGAGGTGAACTCCTCGCCCGGCCTGGAGGGCATCGAGAATGCCTCGGGCAAGGACGTGGCGGGCATGATCATCGAGTTCATCGAGAAGAACGCCAAGCCCAACCGGACGAAGACCAAAGGGAGCGGCTAGTGTCCTCGAGTCGCAAGGCTACACGTCACTCGCAGCGGGTGGACCGCACGCAAGAACGACCCGCGCGTGCGTTTGCACATTGTTCGGTGGCTCCCTGATGCCCGGCATACCCCGGTCGCTGCGCAACAAGCCGATCACCATTGGTGGCACCACCGTCCGCCCCGGCGAGCGGCGCACGGTGGAACTGGAACTGGGAGCGCTGTACACCCACACCCCGACCAACATGCCGGTACAGGTGCTGTGCGGTCGGCGCAAAGGGCCCGTGCTGTTTGTCAGCGCCGCCATCCACGGCGACGAGATCAACGGCGTCGAGATCATCCGCCGCCTGCTCAAAGTGCCGGCCCTGCGGCGCATGAAGGGAACCCTGATTGCCATCCCTGTGGTCAACATGCACGGCTTCATCAACCAGAGCCGCTACCTGCCCGACCGGCGTGACCTGAACCGCTGTTTCCCCGGCTCGCAGAAAGGCTCACTGGGGGCTCGCGTTGCGCGCCTGTTCATGCGCGAAATCGTGCAGAACAGTACCCATGGCATCGACCTGCACACCGGCGCCATCCACCGCTCCAACCTGCCGCAGATCCGCGCCAACCTCGATCACGCCGAGACCCTCGACCTGGCGCGCGCCTTCGGGGCCCCGGTGATTCTCAACTCGGCCCTGCGCGACGGCTCCCTGCGCGAGGCCGCCGCGGCGGGGTGCACGGCATCATCGAGGTGATGCGCCATCTGGGCATGCTGCCGGCCGTACGCCGGCGCCCGCGCAAGGAACCCATCATGGCGCGCACCAGCGGCTGGGTCCGCGCGCCCCAAAGCGGCATCCTGCGCACCTTCGTGCGCCACGGGGACCGCGTGGTCCGCGACCAGACCCGCCTGGCGATCATCTCCGACCCGTTTGGCGAAACCGAGACCGAGATCCTCGCCCCGGCCTCCGGCATCATCATTGGTCAGCTCAACCTGCCGCTGATCAACGAGGGCGATGCGCTGTTCCACATCGCCCAGTTCAACCGTACGGACCTCGCCGTGGAACGCCTGGAGACCTTTCAGGAAAACCTGGAGGCCAGCGACTACCCCTACGCCGATCAGCAGCGGCTCGAGACACCCTGAAGGAGACGCTGAGGGACACGCCGGGGCGCGGCTCTTGCGCCGGCTATCAGGCTCAGTGGCCGATGTCCTCGTGCCACAGCTCGGGGTGCGTCTCGATAAACGAACGCATCAGTTCGCGGCAGCCCGGGTCCTGGACTACGTCCACCTGGATGCCGTGACCGCGCAACCACGCCTCCTCCCCCAGGAACGACTCGTTCTCCCCGATCACCACTCGCGGAATGCCGTAGAGGACGATCGCGCCGCTACACATCGCGCAGGGCGAGAGCGTGGTATAGAGCGTGCATTCGCGATACACCTGCGCCGACTGCCGGCCGGCCTTCTCCAGCGCATCCATCTCCGCATGCAGGATCGCGCTGCCCTGCTGCACTCGCCGGTTGTGCCCGCGCCCAATCACCTCGCCCCGGTGCACCAGCACCGACCCGATCGGGATCCCCGCCTCGCCCAGCCCCGTACGCGCTTCGTCGAGCGCCATCTCCAGAAACGGATCCATCGTCGTCACCCAGTTGTCGCAACGAACTCAGGCTGACGGTAGACGATATGGCATTGCAAGATCGATCCGACCCACGCGTGAGACGCTGATGGAACGGGCGTCAGATGTGGGCGCTGAACTGGCCCCGCCGCGGCTGGCCGAGCAGATGGAGGAAATCCGTTTCGCGCAGCCGGACGAGCGACTCGTGATCGCCAGCCTCGAAATACACGTTGCGCTGTTCCAGCATACTGTCATCAAGCAGGGTTTCCAGCCCGTAAGCGGCACCCAGAGCGGGGATTGCGCCGCGTTCGCAGTCAGCAAAGACGCTGGCCACCTCGTCCTCGGTAGCCAGGCCCACGTGCTCGCCCAACAACCGGTGCAACTGCCCCAGTTTTACGCGGCGCGTGGCCGGCACGACGGCCAATCGGTACTGTCCATCCTCCTCGACCAGCAACACCGCCTTGGCCACGGCGTCGCCCGGGATATGGGCCGCCTCGGCCGTGCGACTGGCCGAGTTCGAATGCGGATGGGGCACCAGCTGGTAGGTCACCGCATGCTCGTCCAGAAAGTTGTTCAGGGTCCTGGGGATACTCATGGCGCGCCCTCCGCAGTGCCTTCCTTCGACTATAGACCTCATCGGGATCGCCCACGTCTGCACGGATCGGACAGGTCGGTACAATCAGGAACATGACTGCCTTTTCCGTACTCGACCTCGCCCCGATCACCGCTGACGGGGACGCCACCCATGCGTTGCACAACACCCTCGATCTTGCGCAACACGCCGAGGCCCTCGGCTTCCAGCGCTACTGGCTGGCGGAACACCACAACATGCCCGGCATCGCCAGCGCAGCCACGGCGGTGGTGATCGGCCAAGTCGCAGCGGCCACACAGCGCATTCGGGTGGGTGCCGGCGGCATCATGCTGCCGAACCATGCCCCGCTGGTGATCGCCGAACAGTTCGGCACCCTGAACGCGCTGTATCCGGGCCGCATTGACCTCGGGGTGGGGCGCGCCCCCGGCACCGACCCGACCACCGCGCGCGCCCTGCGCCGGGCCCCGGATATCGACCCGGACCAGTTCCCGCGCGACGTCGCCGAGCTGCTGGGCTATTTCGACGACCCCCAGCCGGACCAGGTGATCCGCGCCATCCCCGGCGCCGGCCAGCACGTGCCCGTCTGGATCCTCGGTTCCAGCCTGTTCGGTGCCCAGCTGGCCGCGCAGATGGGCCTGCCGTATGCGTTTGCCTCGCACTTCGCCCCCGGGCATTTGATGAACGCCCTGGAGCTGTACCGCAGCCAGTTCCGGCCTTCCGCATGGCTGGATCGCCCCTATGCGATGCTCGGCTACAACGTGTATGCCGCCGACACCGACGCCGCGGCGCGGACGCTGGCCAGTTCCATGGAACAGGCCTTTGTCAGCCTGCGGCGGGGTCGGCCCGAACCGATCCAGCCGCCGATCGAGGGCTACCGCGAACGCCTCGACCGCGCCGAACGCGCGATCGTCGAACAGACCATGGCCTGTTCCGCGATCGGCTCGCCGGATACGGTCGAAGAGGAGATCCGCCGGTTTCTCGAGCAGACCGGCGCCGACGAGCTGATCGTGACCACCTCCACCTTCGACCATGCGGCGCGCCGGCGCTCGCTGGAACTGACCGCGGAGGTGCGCGACCGCATCGCTAGATAAGCGCGGGTCGCCGGTTCACCTGACCGGAATGCGTACCCTATGCTTGAGACAAGGGCCGTAGTAGCCGAGACCATTCAGCACGGGAGAGACACATGCGCGTCAAGGTTCGCGGCGTCACCATCGAATGCACCATGGGCGACATCGCCGCCCAGCGCGACATGGACGCGGTCGTCAATGCCGCCAACGCCTGGCTGCGGCCCGGCGGCGGCGTGGCCGGGGCCATCCACCGCGCTGCGGGGCCCGGCCTGGAGCGTGAATGCCAGCCCCTGGCCCCGATCGAGCCCGGCCAGGCCGTACTGACCGATGCCCACAACCTGCCCAATCGCTTTGTGATCCACTGCCTGGGACCGGTCTACGGGCACGACGAATCGGCCAGCCGGTTGCTGGCTGCCTGCTATCGCAACGCCCTCACCCGCGCCGAAGAGGCCGGGGCCTACAGCATCGCATTTCCCGCGCTGTCCACCGGGGCCTTCGGCTACCCCGTCGAGGAAGCCGCGCGCATCGCCCTGGAAACCGTGATCGCCGCCACGCCCAGACTGGATGCCGTCGGCCATGTCCGCTTCGTGCTGCACACCAAGGATGATCACGACATCCACGTCCGGATCCTGGAGGAACTGACCGCATGATCGCGGCCGGGCGCAGCGCAATCCCAAGCGACGATGGCCTGGCGCTCTTCACCGACTTCTACGAGCTCTCCATGCTCCAGGCCTATTTCGAAGAAGGCCTGTACGAACCAGCGGTCTTTAGCCTGTTCGTACGCCGCCTGCCGCAACGGCGCAACTATCTCCTGGCCTGCGGACTCGATACGGTGCTGGAACAACTCGAAGGCCTCCGTTTCGAGCCGTCGGATCTCGACTACCTGGCCGGCCTCAACCGCTTCTCCGAACGGTTCCTGCGCTGGCTGGAGGCTTTCCGCTTCACCGGCACGGTCCGCGCCGTGCCCGAGGGGACCCCGGTCTTCGCCAACGAGCCCATCCTCGAGGTCACCGCGCCACTCCCCGAGGCCCAGCTGATCGAGACCCTGGTGATGAACCAGATTCATCTGCAAACGGTGCAGGCCAGCAAGGCCGCCCGCCTGGTGGCCACGGCCGACGGGCGGCCGGTGGTCGATTTCGGGGCGCGCCGCATGCACGGGCTGGATGCGGCCTTGAAGGGTGCACGCGCCTTCCATGTCGCGGGCGTCGCCAGCACCTCCAATGTACTGGCGGGCAAGCAGTACGGCGTACCGGTGAGTGGCACCATGGCCCACAGCTACATCCAGGCGCACCATGACGAAGCCGAGGCCTTCGGCGCCTTTGCCCGTCTCTATCCGGAAACGGTGCTGCTAGTCGATACCTACGACACCCTCGAAGGGGTGCGCCGGGTCATCAAGCTGAGCGGTGAGCTGGGCGATGACTTCCGCGTACACGCCGTCCGCCTCGACTCCGGCGACCTGGGAGAACTGGCCCGCCAGGCGCGGCGGATGCTGGATGAAGCGGGCCTGCAACAAGTCGGGATCTTCGCCAGCGGCGGGCTCGACGAACACCTGATTGCCGAGCTACTGGCACACGGCGCACCGATCGATGCCTTCGGGGTCGGCACCAGCATGGGCATTGCCCCCGATGCCCCCGACCTGGACATTGCCTACAAGCTGGCCGAATACGCCGGCGAAGGGCGTCTCAAGCTCTCCAGCGGCAAGCCCATCCTGCCCGGTGCCAAGCAGATCTATCGCCGCCGGGAAGGCAACCGGTTCGCGGGCGACACCATCGGACGCCAGGACGAGACCCAGCCCGGGGAGCCGCTGCTGCAGCCCGTGATGCGTGACGGCCAGCGCCTGCCGGGCCATTCTCGTGACCTGGATACACTGCGCGAATATGCCCGGGCTCAGCTGGAACAACTGCCCCCCGGGATCCGCGCCATCGAGCCCGCCGAAACGCCGTATCCCGTAGCCATCAGTCCCGCGCTGCAGGCACACCAGGATGCAGTGACCCGCACCATCCAGGCCCGCTACGCCGCATCGGGTCGAACGTCCGAAACTGGAGACGGAGACCACTCAAATGACTGACGATCCGCGCAATCACCTGCAAGCCGGCGACGCCCTGCTGGTGATCCACGTACAGAACGATTTCTGCCCCGGCGGCGCGCTGGCTATCGAGCACGGGGATACCGTGATCCCGGTACTCAACCGCTGGCTGGAGGCGGCCGCCGCGCTGGATATTCCGGTGTATGCCTCGCGCGACTGGCACCCAGCCGGGCATGCGAGCTTCGTGGAACAAGGCGGGCCCTGGCCCCCGCACTGCCTGCAGGATTCGCCCGGGGCACGCTTCCACGCCGATCTGGCCCTGCCGGCCGGCACCGTCAAGGTCACCACGGGGGTACGCTTCGACCAGGACCAGTACTCCGCCTTCGACCAGACCGGGCTGGCGGGCGAACTGCGCAACCGGGGTGTGAAACGCATCTGGATGGGCGGACTGGCCCTGGACGTATGCGTTGCGGCAACCGCCCTGGGCGCACGCGAGGAAGGATTTGACGTTCACCTGATCCCTTATGCCTCGCTGCCGATTTCGCCGCAGGGCGGCACGGAGGCGCGCGCGAAGATGAGGGCAGCGGGCGTGGAGATCGCCGAGCATGGCTGAACCCGGCAAGATGCCCGTGCAGTTGATCTCGGTCGAGGAAGTGGTCCGCCGCGCCGACGACCTGGCACGCCAGATACGGGCCAGCGACTTTCGGCCGGACACGATCGTGGCCATCGCCCGCGGCGGATTCATGCCCGCGCGCTTTTTGTGCGACTTCCTCCACGTGCACAAGCTGCTCAGCCTGAAGGTCGAACACTACACCTCGGGGGCGCGTGAAAAACAGCGAGCGGCGGTGACGGTCCCGCTGGCCGGAGATGTGCGCGGTGAACAGGTCCTGCTGGTGGACGACGTCAACGACTCCGGCGACACCCTGGTGGCCGCCCGCCCCCACTTGGAGGGCTTCGAGCCGGCCGCCGTGCGCACCGCCGTGCTGCATGAAAAGGCCAGCACCCAGTGCCCCGCCAATTTCCACAGTCAGGCCGTGCAGGAGTGGCGCTGGATCCTCTACCCCTGGGCCGTCATCGAGGACGTCGGCCAGTTCACCCGCGAGATGGACCCACCCCCGACCACCGCCACCGAGCTGCGCACGCGTCTGCAGCAGGACTACGGCCTCGAGCTCGACGCGACCCAGTTGGACCGCGTAATCCGCTATAACGACCTGCCCTTTTCCGCGTAGGACGACGCGGACCGGGATCCGCCCGGGTTGGCAATCGGGTTCGGGGAACGGATGATATGGACCCAACCCGGTCGTGCCGGGTCACGAAACCCTGTCCGACCCAACGGCCACTTCCACCCGGCCCACCAACCTGGCACCGAGACCGCCCATGTCGTATCTCAAGGACTACCCCAACCCGGAAGGCTACTTTGGCGAATTCGGCGGCGCCTTCCTGCCGCCGGAGCTGGAACCGCATTTCGCCGAGATCAACCACGCCTATCGGACCCTGGCGCGCTCCGGCGATTTCCTGAACGAACTTCGCTACATCCGCAAGCACTATCAGGGGCGCCCGACGCCGGTGTACTACGCCCATAACCTGAGCCGTTCGGTGGGCGCGCATATCTATCTCAAGCGCGAAGACCTGAACCACTCCGGCGCGCACAAGCTGAACCACTGCATGGGCGAGGCGTTGCTGGCCAAGCACATGGGCAAACGCAAGCTGATCGCCGAGACCGGGGCCGGCCAGCACGGCGTGGCGCTGGCCACTGCGGCGGCCTACTTCGGCATGGAATGCGAAATCCACATGGGCGAGATCGACATCGCCAAGGAAGCGCCCAACGTGACCCGCATGAAGCTGATGGGGGCCCAGGTGGTGCCGGTCTCCTTCGGTGGACGCTCGCTGAAGGAGGCCGTGGATTCCGCCTTCCAGTCCTACCTGTCGCAGGCAGACGAGGCCCTGTTCGCGATCGGTTCCGTGGTCGGGCCGCACCCGTTTCCGCTGATGGTGCGCAACTTCCAGTCGGTGGTCGGCATCGAAGCCCGCGAACAGTACCTGGAGATGAGTGGTGGCGAGCTGCCGGATCACGTGGTCGCCTGCGTCGGCGGCGGGTCCAACGCCATGGGCATGTTCGCCGGCTTCATCGAGGACGCCCAGGTGCAACTCAACGGCGTGGAGCCGCTGGGGCGCGGCACCAAGCTCGGCGAGCACTCCGCCACCATGACCTACGGCAAGCCGGGCATGATCCACGGCTTCAAGTGCATGCTGCTGGCCGACGCGGAGGGCAACCCGGCCCCGGTCCACTCCATCGCCTCCGGGCTGGACTATCCCGGCGTCGGCCCCGAGCACTCCTACCTCAAGACCACCCAGCGCGTCGCCTACCACGCCATCAACGACGACGCGGCCCTGGATGCCTTCTACCAGCTCTCGCGCACCGAGGGGATCATCCCGGCCCTGGAAAGTGCCCATGCGGTGGCCTGGGCCATGAAGCACGGCCGCGAGAACCCCGGCACGACGATCCTGGCCAACCTCTCCGGTCGTGGCGACAAGGACATCGACTACGTCGCCCGCGAGTTCGGACACGGATAGCCCGCCTCGCCAATACGGCTCGAAGGCGGCGCGACGGGAACTTCAGGCCAGGTTGCGCCGGTCTCAGTCTTGTTGACCACGGGCGGAGGCCTCGCGATGGCAGGCGGATGGGCAAAAGACGGTGCGGAGCAGGAGCAGATCGACAACACGGTCGAGGACGCCCTGCAACGGGTGCGCAGCCAGATTCCCACCGGGGAAGGTCTGAAAGAATGCGAGGAATGCGGGGCGCCGATTCCCGAAGGCCGGCGCCAGGCCCTGCCGGGCGTGCGCCTGTGCGTGGACTGTCAGGAGGCGGAGGACGCGGCACAGCAGGCCACCAGCCCCTACAACCGGCGGGCCTCCAAGGACAGCCAGCTTCGTTGAGCTCGCCCTAGAGATACTTCATCCGGCCCCGGATGGACTCCAGATCGGATGCGACGTCCTTAAGGGTCGCGCCATCGTCGTCACTGCCAACCACGAGCCCCTTGCCGGAAACCGGGATCACGCTGTCGATCTGAAAGCGCCCGGTGGTTCCGCGCAGGAAGCACTCTTCGTCGAAGAACAGGCGATCACCATCCGGCCCGATCTCGTCGGACTCGAGCGTGTCGTACCCGATCAGCCGGGCGATGTCGTCACGCCCTTGGACGTCCACGGCTTCGATCGTCTGCTGCTCCGGATCAATCAACAAGGCCTTCATGCGGTTCCCCTCTGCACGGGTGGTTCATCGTCGGTACCACGGTAAAGGTCCGGCGGCCGCGCGGCCACCGCACACGTACTCCGCATGCACCTATACTCCCTGGAGATGATCGCGCGGAGGCTTCCCGTGACCCATACGGCGTATATCTCGCATCCCGACTGCCTGCTGCACGACTCGGGGCCCCACCACCCGGAACGGGCCGACCGCCTGCACGCCGTTCGTAACGCCCTGCTCGACGAAGGCCTGATGGAAGGCCTGCACCTTCTGGATGCCCCGCCAGCCACCGATGCGCAGCTCCAGCGGGTGCACACCCCGGCGCACGTCGCCCGCATTCGCGCCAACGCCCCCGCCCTAGGACATCACGCGCTGCTGGACCCGGACACGGCCATGGGCGAACACTCGCTACAGGCCGCCCTGCGCGCCGCCGGGGCCGGCATCGAGGGCGTGCGGGCCGTCATGGAGGAGGACGTGGACAATGCCTTCTGCGCCATCCGTCCGCCCGGCCATCATGCCGAACGCGAACGCGCGATGGGCTTTTGCCTGTTCAACAACATCGCGGTGGCCGCTGCGCATGCCCTGGAGCACTACGCGCTGTCGCGCGTGGCCATCGCCGATTTCGACGTGCACCACGGAAACGGCACCGAGGACATCTTCCGGGATGATCCCCGAGTGCTCTACTGCTCCAGCTTTCAGCACCCGTTCTACCCGGACACGCCGCGAGCCGAACGGGACCATCTGATACATACCCCGCTTGCCGCCGGCACGACCGGGGCGCAGTTCCGCGCGGCGGTCCGCCACGACTGGTTGCCGGCACTGGAACAGTTCCGCCCCCAACTGGTGCTCGTCTCGGCCGGCTTCGACGCGCATCGGGACGAAGCCCTCGCGGGCCTGAACCTCGACGCGGACGACTTTTCGTGGATCACCCACGAACTCACCCGCATCGCCGCGCGGTATGCCGGCGCGCGTCTGGTCTCGATGCTGGAAGGCGGCTACGCCCTCCCGGCCCTGGGCCGAAGTGCGGCGGCCCATGTGCGCGCGCTTTGTGAGGCCCCGCGCCGCTAGGGAAACACTGATCAGTGTTTTCTTACGCCGGCACAACAAGAACCGGCCGCGGCCTTTGCAATCCGCCGATTGCCGGTCTTTACTCAACGAGATTGCCACCGCGGCAGTTGGTGTGGCCGCCATACAAGACCAAGAAGCGAGGAGAAGACGGTGAGCGAGAATCCGCACGATCTCGAAGAGCAGAAAAAGGAACTGGAAGCGGAATACGACACCGAGCACGAGATCGGTGATCAGAACATCAACCCGCTTGGGCTGGACCTGCACAATCCGGTCTTCGTCACCAGCGCCCTGTTGATTGTCGTATTCGTCATCCTGTCCCTGGTCTTTCCGGAACAGGCCAACGAGCACCTCGACAACACGCGTCAGTGGATCGGCCGCTCCTTTGACTGGCTGTTCCTGTCGGCCGGCAACATCTTTGTCCTGTTCTGCCTGGCCCTGGTCGTCCTGCCCATCGGGCGCATCCGCATCGGCGGCCAGGACGCCAAGCCGGAATTCTCCGTCATGTCCTGGTTTTCGATGCTGTTCGCCGCCGGCATGGGCATCGGTCTGATGTTCTGGAGCGTAGCCGAACCGGTGGGCTACTTCACCGAATGGTTCGGCACGCCGCTGGGGATCGAAGGCGGGACCGAAGAATCCCGGCAGGCGGCGCTGGGGGCCACCATGTATCACTGGGGCCTGCACCCCTGGGCGATCTACGCGGTCGTCGGCCTGGCGCTGGCGTTCTTCGCCTACAACAAGGGCATGCCGCTAACCGTCCGCTCGGCGTTCTATCCCATCCTCGGGGAGCGCATCTGGGGCCCGATCGGCCACGTGATCGACATCCTGGCCGTGCTGGCGACCATGTTCGGCCTGGCCACCTCGCTGGGCCTGGGTGCGCAGCAGGCCGCTTCGGGCATCGGATTCCTGTTCGACATCGATACCGGCCTGAACACCCAGATCGCCATCATCATCGGCGTGACCATCATTGCACTGCTGTCGGTCATGCGCGGCATCCATGGCGGCGTCAAGCTCCTCAGCAACATCAACCTGGTGTTCGCCGCAGTGTTGTTGCTGTTCGTGATGGTCGCCGGCGGCGTCCTCGCATTCCTCTCCAGCATCGGCACCACGGTCACCGGGTACGTGCAGTACTTCATCCCGCTCAGCAACCCGGTCGGGCGCGAGGACGAGACCTTCTACCACGCCTGGACCATCTTCTTCTGGGCCTGGTGGATCTCCTGGTCGCCGTTCGTCGGCATGTTCATCGCCCGCGTCTCCCGCGGCCGTACGGTGCGCCAGTTCGTCACCGCCGTACTGCTAGTGCCGACCCTGGTCACCGTCGTCTGGATGAGTGCCTTCGGCGGCTCCGGCCTGGCCCAGGCACGCGACGGCGTTGGCGCCCTGGCGGACGGCATCTCCGACTCCTCCCTGGCCCTGTTCCAGATGCTGGAGCACCTGCCGTTCACCGCCATCACCTCGTTCCTGGCGATCGCCCTGGTGCTGGTGTTCTTCATCACCTCCTCGGACTCCGGTTCCCTGGTGATCGACTCCATCACCTCGGGCGGCAAGACCGACGCCCCGCAATCCCAGCGCCTGTTCTGGGCCACCACCGAGGGCGTGGTCGCGGGGGTCCTGCTGGCGGTTGGCGGCGCGGCGGCCCTCAATGCACTGCAGGCGGGGGCGGTGAGCACCGGCCTGCCATTCGTCGTCGTGCTGCTGCTGATGTGCGTCAGCCTGATGAAGGGACTGTTCCACGAACTGGCCCTGATCCGCATCGAGGAAGCCAAGACCTGACGCCGGCCGCCGTCTGGATGGTCACCACAGGCCATCCAGCCTCCCCACCCGGCCCCCGCGCCCGCCGGTCTCGGCGCCGCGGGGGCCGTTCCGTTCGGGACAACCACCCCCGGAATCGGGCATCCTCTCGCGGATGAGTCCACACGCCCCGGCCCAACACCCATGAGCTTCCGTCAAGCGGTCGCGCGACACCCGCTGCTGGCCGGGATGGCCTTTCAGGCCGCGCTGATCCCGCTCGCCCTGATCCTGGCCCGGGTGGCCGGCATCCCGCTCGACGAGCGAATCGACTGGAGCCTGGAGGCCGCAGCGCTGGGCGCCCTTGCCGTGTTGCCCATGCTGATGCTGCTCGGCACGCTCGCACTCAGCGGCTGGGAGCCCTACCGCGCACTGGCCGACCAGGTCCGCGATTTCGTGCACCAGCTCTTTCGCAACGCCCTGCCTGGCGCCGTGCTGCTGATCGCCATCCTCGCCGGCGTGGGCGAGGAACTGCTGGTGCGGGGCGTGCTGCAGGGCTGGCTGACCGAACGTTGGTCACCCGAGTGGGCCATCGTCGCCGCGGCAATTGTGTTTGGACTCGCCCATTCGATCAGCCGCCTGTACTTCGTGTTCGCCACCGTCATCGGGCTCTACCTCGGGCTGCTCTATCACCTGACCGGCAACCTGCTGGTGGTGATCGTCACCCATGCCCTGTACGACTGGATCGTCATCCACTGGTACCTGCGTTCCCGCGATGCCGGCAGGCGCGGCGCATGATCATCCATGCAATCACCCAGGGGGAACGGGCCCGCCAAGTCCCGCCTTGCCACTGCTGGATGACACTCCACGGGCCGGGGGTCGACGTCACCGACTGCCTGTCCCGGGAGCACGCGACAGGCTTCCGGACTACGGGATCGGTGCGCTGGCGCGCCGAACGAGGACGGGGTGGGCGCGTTCAGAACGCGCTCGGGCCATGGCCCGAGCGCGTCTGTTCCATGAATTGAGCCAGGCGCGCCGGCCGCCCGAGATAAAAACCCTGTACCAGATCACAGCCCAGAGCGCGCAGGCGCTCGAGGGTTTCCTGATCTTCCACGCCTTCGGCCACCACGCTCAAGCCCATTTTCTGGCCGAGCCCGATCATGGATTCCACGATGCGCTGGTGCGGCCGGCTGGACACCAGTTCGTGGACAAAGGTCATATCGATCTTGAGCTCATCGAGCGGCATGCGCAGCAGCCGCTCCATCGACGAATAGCCAATACCGAAGTCATCCATGGACACCCGCAAGCCCAGGTCCTTCATCCCGTGCAGGGCCGCACGCGCCTCGGCGTCGTGACTCTCCATCACCGCGGTTTCGGTCAGCTCCACCGTGACGCTCTCCGCCGGCACCTGCCAGACCTCCAGTGACTGGGCCACCAGATCCACCACCTCCCGTTCCTGCAGGTCATCGGCAGAAAAATTCACCGAGATCCCCGCGTCCAGTCCGGCCTGGCGGTACTCGGCACACTGGCGCAGGGCCGTGTTGAAGACCCAGTGCGTCAGCCGGGGCATCAGGTCCGTTCCCTCCGCCGCGCGCACCATGGTGTCCGGACGGATCGAGCCGTACTGCGGGTGATCCCAGCGCAACAAAGCTTCCACCGACTGCACGCAGCCCGATGCCAGCGCGACCTGTGGCTGATACTCGAGGTGCAGGCTTCCCTCCTCGATGGCCTGCCCCAGCTGGGACCACAGATCCACGCCCTCCAGCATGGTTGCCGCCGCCTCCGGGGCATACAGGCGCAGGCGCGCCCGAGCCCGCCGCGCCTGCCGAACTGCGGCATAGGCATGGGCCAGCAACTCCTGCGGGCGCACCACCCGGGGGCCCGCCAGCGCCAGCCCGGCACGCGGCCAAAGCAGCACCTGCCGCTCGCCACAGGCAAACGGTTCACTCAACACCCGCAGCATCTTGTGGGCCGCCAGCTCGGCGAACCCGCTCCCGGCCACGGCCAGCTGCGCACAGGTGATCTGATGGCGTCCAGTGATACCGACCAGGCCGTCCGCCAGGGCGCGGGCCAGTGCCTGACCCGCGTTCCGGATCAGCTCGTCTCCCGCGGCATACCCCAGGGCCGCGTCCACGTCCCTTAGCCCCTCCAGTTCGATGACGGTCACGGCTGCTTGCGCCCCGGCGTCCTGCGGGCACGGAGAAATCCCGTCCAGCGCACGGAGAAAATCGGGGTATTCAAACAGCTTCGACATCGGGAGAGTTCCTGCTGCTACGCCCATGCGGCGAAATCAGTACATGCGGATCCCATGTACGGAATGCGCATCTACTCAAAGATAATAGCGCGCCGGGTCGACCCCGTAGGCGCCCGCCGGAAGGTCGCGCAGGATCTGGCGCCGCGCCCCCTCGGACTCCGGCGCGTGCGACCCCAGATCCAGCTCCCACGGGTCGGGATACGGCATATGGGACGGATCGAGGATGCGCATCACCCGGGGCATGAAGCGCTGCGTGCGGCGGTGACTCAGCACGATCGCGACCTCACCGTTATCCAGCTCCACCAGGCTGCCCACGGGAAACAGCCCCACGCAGTGGGTGAACTGATCCACGAGCGCCGAATTCAGCCCCCAGCGCGCGTTCTCCCGCAGTTCCTTCAGGGCCTCGAAGGGGGTCCCGGCCAGGCCGCCTTCCGTCAGCATCTCCTCGTAGGAATCCACGATAGCCGCCATGCGCGCATAGGCACTGATCTGGTTGGCCACCAGACCCCGTGGGTAGCCACGCCCGTCCTCGCGTTCGTGGTGCTGGGCGACAATGTCGCGCACGCCCTCCGGGATCCCGTGGGAGCACTGCAGAATGGTCTCGCCATATTCCACGTGCCGCTGAATCTCGCGCCGCTCATCCGGGGACAGCCGCGTGCGGCGCCCCAGGAGCGTCCGCGGCATCTGCATCTTGCCGATATCCATCAGCAGCCCCCCCAGCCCGAGGACCGACAATTCGGCTCGATCCAGCCCCATGTGCCGACCCAGCGCCAGAAGATGGATCGCGACATTGAGCGAGTGGGCGTACAGCACGTCGTCCGAGTGGCTCAGCCTGGCCAGCAGCAGCAGGGCGTCCGGGTTGCGCTCCACGCTCTCGCGCAACGCCTCGGACGCCTCCCGGGCCGCCGACAGAGGGACCCCGGGATTACGCTCCATGCCGGCACGGATCTGCTCCAGAACACGCCCGACAATCGCCTGAGCCTCCTTGGCCGCCGGGAGCTCCTGCTCCACCGAACAGTGATCGCGATACACCGTCATACCGCGGAACTGGGCGGCCTCGGCCCGGCTCGAGGCCGTCGCGGCAGCCCGCGCGGATCCCGCGGCCGGTGGCAGCCGGCTCAACGACTCCGGCGCGCTCTTATCCAGATCAACGAATACATGCACACAATGCCGGGCGAGCTCGTCGACATCGTCCTGCGAGCGAATCCGCACCCCCTCGACCAGATAGGGCGTCTCCAGCCACGGGCGATCGAGCCGGCTGACGTACATACCAACCTGCAGGTCGGAAACCGGGATCTCCTGCTGTAACAGTCCCCAAGGCATACCACTGTTGTCCAACTGTCGCATCTGGCCGCGACGATGTTCGGCCAGCTTTGCATCACCTCTACCTTAGCGCCGCTCCCCGAGGCGGAACAGCGCTTTAGTACAGAACCCGCTAGGCGTTCGCAAATGTCGGCACCGGCTGGCCCAATCCGGCGGACAGAGGGCCGCGCTCGACACTGCGGCGGCGTCAGTCGCGCGCCTGCCGAATGGCCAGAGCCATCTGATTGCGCACCGCTTTCAGGGCCCGCAGGACCGTCGGTTCCACGGCGGCGCCGGCCGGCAATTCCAGATACAGCAGCCCGATACAACGATCACGCACCGCCAGCGGCAGCAGCAGAAAACTGCGCGCATCCAGAGCCTGGCGGAACTCGTCGGGGATATAACGGCTGATCGAGGCCTCGTGGCTGTCGGTGATGACCAGGTCCTTCTTCTGTTCCAGGGCCAGCGACAGAATGTCGCCCTTGCCCGCAAGCGTGAGTCGCAGCCGTCCGGACAGCGTCTCGGCATCCTTTCCGAAGGCGGTATGCGCCACCAGCACCCGATGCTCGCGATCGGCGAGCATCAGCATTACCCGGCGCAGACCGAGGGTCTGGTACAGGGTCTCGAGCGTTGTCTGCATCAAGGTGTTCAGCTCGAACTCGCCCACCATGCTGTCCAGCATGTCGGTCAGGGTCTCCATCAGTGCCGCGGCCTGTGCGTCGGGATCGGCAGTTGCGGCTGCCGCCGCTTCGCCGCTCCCCCCCGCGGGCTCGATATCCGCCGCGTCGCTGTCATCGATCTGCACACCCAGATTCGCCTTCAGCCGGTTCAGCGGCTCGCGGCCCTCCGGCGGCAGCTTGACCACCGTCAGGAAGTGATCCATGTGCTCGCGCCCGGACTTGATGGCCCGCTGCATGCCGCGGGCATCCACGCCCAGGGCACGTTCGTAGCGCCTGCGCAGATCGGTGAGCAAGGCGCCCTGCTGGTCGCGATCCGCCTGGGTAATGCATTGCCCCATCTCCGACGCCAGGGTGACGATGCGGTGCAGGCGCTGGTCGGCATCCCGCGCTGCCGGCAGCGTGCCCGAGGGAGCCCGTTCCACCGACGTAACGATCTCGCGCGGGAAGTTCCAGTCCTCCAGCACGCTGCGCGCCAGGGCCTCGTAGGAGATACCGAGGACCTGACGGGCGGCACTGCCCTCGCTCGTACCCTGACCCACACGAATGCGGATTTCGTCCGCCTCCTCCGGCAGGTAGTACAACACCAGCATGCGGCCGATATCGTGGAACAGAGCGCAGACAAAGGCCTGCTCGCTCTCCACCCCGCCGACCTGTTCCGCCAGGTCGCGCGCCAGCATGGCGCTGAACAGGGTGCCGACCAGCGCCTCCATCAGGCGTCCGGAATGACGTCCGCCCTTGAGGTTTTCGAACAGCACCAGCCCGAGCGCCGCCGTGCGCACCTGCTCGAAGCCCAGCAGCACGATCGCGCGCGAAACGGTGCGGATATTGCCGCCAAAGTTGCTGTAAAAGGGGGAGTTCGCCAGCCGAAGCAGCTTCTGCGTGGTGGCGTAGTCCTTTAGCACGGCATTCGACAGCTCGGCCACCGAGCGCTTCATGGTGTCGTCGGAACACTGGGTAATCTCGCGGATATGGCTGGAGATGCCGGGGAAATCAGGCTTGCGTCGGATCCGCCGCAGGATGAAGTCCTGCGATCCGTCGCCCGTCTGGCTTTCGCCCTCGACGGCCACCACCAGCGCCTCGCGAAACTCGCGGGCCGATGCAAAACGCTCGGCGGGATCCGGGCGGGTGGCCCGAAGTACCAGGGCGTCGAAGCGTTCGTCGCCATTGCCGGTGCGACCGGAGGGTGGCTCCAGCGCCCCCGCCTGCATCGCCTGCCGGATCGCCGCGGGGGTATCACCGGCAAACGCGCGCTCGCCCGTCAGCATCTCGAAGAACAAGGCCCCCAGGGAGAACACGTCGGACCCTTCGGTCGCGGCCTCGTTTGCCAGCCGTTCCGGCGCCAGATAGTAGGGTGTATCCGGCAGGTGGCTCTCGCCGCGCGCGGCCACGTCGGGCAACGCCATGCCCAGCCCGGTGATGCGCGCATGCCCCTCGGGGTTTACGGTCACGTTCGCCGGCTGCAAGGCCCCGTGCAGGATGCCCTGCTCGTGCGCCGCCGCCGCCGCATCCAGCAGCTCGCGCATCAGGGCCAGGGCGCGATCGATCGGCAAGGGTCCGCGCGCCAGGATTTGCTCCAGGGTCTCGCCCTCGACGTACTCGAACACCAGGTAGACGCCCTCGGCGTAGTCCCCCGCCTCGAAGATTGGAGCGATGTTCGGGTGTCGAAAGCGGCTTAACCGGCGGGCATCTTCAAGCAATGCCTGGCGGGTCGAAGCGTCCGCCGCGACGTTGGTCAGCGTTCGAATCGCGACCTGCCGATCCAGCAGCGGGTCGTGCGCGACATAGAGCCCGTCGCGGGCACTCGTACCCAGCGTCCGCGTGATCCGGAAGCGTTCGATCTCGGGCACCGCCATGCGGTCAACCATCGGCCACCCCCCGATTCCCCATGCCCACGTTATCGACCCGAACGATTGTCAGCCCCACCATGTACGGATCCATCCGTCTTCTCCCTGTATTCAACGGGGCCCACCCCGGCCCCCCACCGACCCTCCGAGGAGGGCCTCCATCTCAATCAGCTGGGTCGCGCGCGTGTTCCTTGAGGATGTCCAGCGGGATCACCGCCAGGGTCTCCTCGTGCGTCGCGCGCAGGAAGACCCCGGGCGCCGCCCCCGCCCGGTAGGCCTCCAGCCAGCGCGCGGCGCACAGGCACCAGCGATCCCCGGCCTCCAGGCCGGGGAAGCCGAATTCCGGAACCGGCGTGATCAGATCATTCCCCCGTGCCAGGGAGAAATCGAGAAACTCGCGGGTGAGCTCGGCGCACACGGTATGCATGCCCTGGTCGTCGTAGCCGGTGGCACAACGGCCGTCGCGATAAAAACCAGTGACCGGTCCGCGACTGCAGGGCTCCAGGGCCCCGCCAAACACGTTCTTCGAGGGAAATGGCTGCATTGAGGGAATCTCCGTCTGCTATTCCTACAGGATAACGGAGACCCGGCCTCCCAACGCGAGCGTTTACTCCATCCGGGGGAATTCAGTCGGCGTCCGGCCAGCCCCATTCGTCCAGAAACGCGCGCAGGTTCTCGGGCTGGTAGGCGACATCCTTCCGATAGCGTTCCAGGGCACTCGGATGCACCTCGGTCGGGTGACCCGACTGGTACAACGGACGCCGATAGCGCCGTCGCAGGCGATAGATGTGCCGCCGCGAGCGGTGCAGCGACGCCAGCGGGTCGGGGCGCAGGTTATCCGGCAGATACCCCTCCACTTGCAGTCCGGCCATCCGGGCTTGCTCGATCATCCACGCCAGCGGGGCCTCTGACGCGAGACGCCCCACGGCATCCGGGGCGTAGCCGCCGCCCACGTCGGCATGCACGCCACTGAACCACAGCTGTTTCAGGTCCAGCCCCGGGCGCGGATCCCACAGGGTGGGCTCAAAGTCGGCTCGTGTCTCGTCGATCGCCATGGCATGGCGGGCGATGCGCACGTTGGGCCCCAGCTTGGTGTCGTAGAACTCGTCCGTACGATCGAACATTCCCAGCAGAGAGAACGGGATTCCCAACGCGCCGACCGTATCCCAGACACCAACAAAGCGGATCTCCCGCGAGGGATGTGCATGTTTCGCGCGAAAGGTACGCGAGGCTTCGCCCTCGGGCGCATGGCTGGCGCCGCTGTTCTTGTAGTGCCGAAAGGCCTGCTCGATCAACCGTGCATCCGGGCGCTTCAGGACCCCGCAGTTGTTGATCAAGCCGCACAGGCTGCGAACGGTGTACGCCCCGCGGCTGAAACCGAACAGGAATATCTCGCTGCCGGGGGCGTAGTTCTGCACGATGTAGCGATAGGCATCCTGGATATTCTTGTGGATGCCACGCCCGGTAACGCCACCCGAGATCTTTGCGTAGTACGCCCCCACGCCCCAGTCGTAGTAGACCTGCTGCGGGTCGCCCATGGCATCGGCGGGCGCAATGGCCGGACATTCGTCGGCACGTCCGACTCGACGTCCTCCTCCGGGCGATTCCAAGTTCCGTCCGCACAGATCACGATCCGTCGTGTCATTCGCTGGGCTCACATCCTTGTCGTCGGGCGGGCCCGGCGATCATTCGCCGCACGGCATGCCGCCGTGTGATGCCCCCTCAGGAGCCGATCTCGATCCGGCGCACGCCCGGCCGGGCGTCGTCCTTGCGCCGGGGGATGTCGATCTTCAGAACACCGTTCTTGAACCGCGCCTGGATGGCATCGATATCGGCGTCCCCGGGCAGGCTGAGGATACGGCGAAACTGTCCGTAGGCCCGCTCCACCCGATGGTAGCCCGCGTCGTCTTCCTCGGTCTCCTGGCGCTTCTCGCCGGAGATGATCAGGTCGTCGCCATCCACCGTCAGGTCGATCGCGTCCTCCTCGATCCCCGGCACCTCGACGCTGATCCGGTAGGCCTCGCGGCTCTCCGCGATATCCACACTGGGCTTGAGCAGCATCGAGGCGGCGGCATCACCCCCACGCATCCCGAGGGTCGAGCCAAAGAAATCCTCGAACATCCGGTCCATCTCGCGGTGCATGCGCATCAAGGGGTCGCCGCCCTCGCGCCGAGCCGGCACGACCTCCGTGCTCGCGGTCTCCTCGCGCTTGAACCAGTTCCACGGCTTGAGCTTTTGCAGGTCCATGGTGATCACCTCCGTTGCAAATCCTGTCTACCGAGTTAACTAGGTCGCGGAGAGGGACTTTTCAAGCCCTGCGAATCAGACCCCCCGAAAATCGGCTAGCCGCACCGGCTGACGCCGCGCGCCCCAGTTGCCGGGGCGCGCCTCGAACACCCCGGGCACCGATGCCCCGCAGGCGTTGCAGCAACCATCGGCGGTCAGTTTCCAGTCCGAGAGTTCGTACCCGTCGCGGCCAATCACGCGTTGCCCGCAGCCCGCACACCAGGTGCTCTGGCCCTCCGTGTCATGCACATTGCCGGTATACACGTGATGGAGACCCTGCTCGCGAGCGATGCGCCGCGCCCGCTGCAGCGTATCGATCGGCGTGCGCGGGTGTTCGGTCATCTTGAAATCCGGATGGAAGGCGGTGAAATGCAGCGGCACATCCGGCCCCAGATGCTCCCGGACCCATTGCGCCATGGAGGTGATCTCCGCATCGCTGTCGTTCTCCCCCGGGATCAGCAGCGTGGTGATCTCGACCCAGGTATCGGTCTCGTGCACCAGCCATTCCAGGGTGTCGAGTACTGGCTGCAGATGGGCCCCGGTCAGCTTGTGATAGAAGCGCTCGGTAAATGCCTTCAGGTCCACGTTCGCCGCATCCATGGCGGCAAAGAATTCGCCGCGCGCCTGCTCGGTGATGTAACCGGCCGTCACGGCCACCGTGCGGATATCCCGGGCGCGGCAGGCCGCCGCCACGTCGATGGCGTACTCGTGGAAGATCACCGGGTCGTTGTAGGTAAAGGCCACCGCGCGACAGTCCAGCGCCTCGGCGGCACGTGCAATGGTCTCGGGATCGGCGCGATCGGCCAGCGTGTCGATCTCGCGCGACTTGCTGATGTCCCAGTTCTGGCAGAACTTGCAGGCCAGGTTGCAGCCGGCCGTGCCGAACGACAACACCGGACTGCCCGGGAGGAAGTGATTGAGCGGCTTCTTCTCGATCGGATCCACGCAGTAGCCGGAGGAACGCCCATAGCTGGTCAGCACCACGGCATCGTCGAGATTGGCGCGCACAAAGCATGCGCCGCGCTGTCCGGGCTTCAGCTTGCAGTAGCGCGGGCACAGATCGCACTGTACGCGGCCATCCTCCAGGGCATGCCAGTAGCGCGTGGCGACGGTGAATGCGTCGTGTTCGGGGATGTCGTTCATATCCAGTCCAGACCGTGATTCATGGTCTTGAATATGAGGACACAATCCCAATATTCAACAACATAATGTTTGATGGAGCCCCCCAATGACGGCACAGCCCCGCATCCGCGAGCCCGCCATCGCGGGCCAGTTCTACCCTGCCGATCCCGAGGAGCTGCGCGCCACGGTCACCCGCTTGCTCGATGCCGTCCCACTCGTAGCGGACGCGGCGCCGCCCAAGGCCCTGATCGCGCCGCATGCCGGCTACCCGTACTCCGGCCCGGTGGCGGCCTCGGTCTATGCGCACATCCGCCCCCTGGCGGGGAAGATCCAGCGCGTCATCCTCTTGGGTCCGTCGCATCGCGTGCCCTTCCGCGGCATCGCGACCACTACGGCAACGGCCTACCGCAGCCCGCTGGGAGACCTCCCCGTGGACCACAAAGCCCTGGAAGCCATCGCGGACCTGCCCGGCGTCCAGTTACTGGACATCGCCCACGGACCGGAACACAGCCTGGAGGCCCACCTGCCGTTCCTGCAGGTGGCACTGGGGACATTCGAACTCGTCCCGCTGGTGGTCGGGGATGCCTCGTCCGAGCAGGTCGCGAGCGTGCTGGAACGGCTGTGGGGCGGCCCGGAGACCCTGATCGTCGTGAGTTCGGATCTCTCCCACTTCCACGACTATGCCACCGCGTGCCGCCTGGACACGGCCACCACCCGTGCCATCGAACAGCTGGACGAACACGCGCTGGGGCCGGAACAGGCCTGCGGCTGCCGGCCGCTGGCGGGCTTGTTGCGGCTCGCGCGGCAGCGCGGTCTCACCATCACCACACTGGACCAGCGCAACTCCGGCGACACCGCCGGCCCGCGCGACCAGGTGGTCGGCTACGGCGCCTGGATGCTGCAATGACGCACACCATCGACCTGCCCGCGCCGGCGCGCGAGCGCCTGCTGGAACTGGCCGCGGATGCCATCCGGCGGGCCGCGCACCATGCCCCCGCCCGCCCCATTGCACTGGAACAGGAGCCCGACCCGCTACCCGATCCCGGCGCCAGCTTCGTCACCCTGAAGCAAGGGGAAACCCTGCGCGGCTGCATCGGCACGCTGGAGGCCCACCAGCCCCTGGCCGCGGACGTCCTGCACAACGCTCGCGCGGCGGCGCTCAATGACCCGCGCTTTCCGCCGCTGCGCACGTCGGAACTGGCCGGTCTCGCCTACTCGGTCACGCTGCTGACCGCGTCGCGACCCATGGAGGCCGCGCACCGCAAGGGCCTGCTGGATCAGCTACAACCGGGCCGGGACGGCCTGGTCGTTCAGGCCGGAGCGCGCCGCGCCACCTTCCTCCCTGCGGTCTGGGAACAACTGCCCGACCCCGAGACCTTCCTCGATGCCCTGCTGCAAAAGGCCGGGCTGGCGCCGGGCGGCTGGCCCGACGGCCTGCAGGCCTGGCGCTACGGGTCCTTGGAGGTTGCCGGTGAACTTTGAACCGAGTGTGACGCTGTACCTGATCGTCGCCACCGTCGCGGTCTCCCTGCTCGCATGGCAGAACCCGCGCTGGTTGCAGGCGATGATCCATCACCCGCCATCGGTGCAGCGCGGCGAATACTGGCGCCTGGTGACCCACGGCTTCATCCATGCCGATGGCACCCATCTCGCGTTCAACATGATCACGCTGTTTTTCTTCGGCATGGCCATGGAGCGCGTGCTGGTGCCCGCGATCGGCATGGGCGGCTTCGTGCTGTTCTATCTGGCCGCCATCGTCCTCGCCAGTCTGCCAAGCCACCTGAGCCATCTGCGTGACCCGGGCTACCGCTCGCTGGGCGCTTCCGGCGCGGTCTCCGCGGTGCTGTTCGCCTACATCCTGCTGCAGCCGTGGTCGCTGTTGTTCGTGTTCTTTATCCCGGTCCCGGCCATCGTGTTTGCGGCGGTCTATGTCGGCTATTCGCTCTATGCCCAGCGCCAGAACCGCGACAACATCAACCACAGCGCCCACCTGTGGGGCGGCGCCTGGGGCATCGCCTTCATGCTGTGGCTGGAACCCGGCCTGCTGGCGCGATTCTTCCAGGAACTGCTCTCGCCCCTCGGGTGACCCCGGTTACTTGTCGGGCGCCCCGGGCAGTTCTAGCCTCTGCGCACTTTCCTCCCCGACACCGCAGGATCCCGCCATGCAAGACGCCATCGCCACGCTCCCCAAGGTCGAGCTGCACCTGCACATCGAGGGCTCCCTGGAACCCGAGCTGATGTTCGCCCTGGCCGAGCGCAACAATGTCGAGCTCCCGTATGCCTCGGTCGAGGAGGTTCGGGCCGCCTACCAGTTTCACGACCTGCAATCCTTCCTGGATATCTACTACGCGGGCGCCTGCGTCCTGCTGACCGAGCAGGATTTCTACGACCTGACCTGGGCGTACCTCGAACGCTGCCGGGACGACCACGTCCGCCACACCGAGATCTTCTTCGACCCGCAGACCCACACCGAACGCGGCGTGCCCTTCGCGACGGTCATCGACGGCATCCACCGCGCGCTGGCCGACGGCGAACGGGAACTCGGCATCACCAGCCGCTTGATTCTCTGTTTCCTGCGCCACCTGAGCGCCGAGGCCGCGATGGAGACCCTGGAGACCGCCCTGCCCTGGCGCGAGCACATCCACGCAGTCGGGCTGGACTCGGCCGAATTGGGCAACCCGCCGGAGAAATTCCAGGCCGTGTTCGAGCGCGCGCGGGCCGAGGGATTCCCCGCCGTGGCGCATGCCGGCGAGGAGGGACCACCGGACTACATCTGGCAGGCACTGGACCTGCTCAAGGTCGCGCGCATCGACCACGGCGTCCAGGCCGAGCAGGACCCCGACCTGATGCAGCGCCTGGCGCGGGAGCAGATCCCGCTGACCGTCTGCCCGCTGTCCAACATCAAGCTGTGCGTGTTCGAGCGCCTGGAACAACACAACCTGAAGCGCCTGATGGACGCGGGGCTGTGCGTCACCATCAGCTCGGATGACCCGGCCTATTTCGGCGGCTACGTGGGGGAAAACTTCCGCGCCACGGCCGCGGCCCTGCAGCTGGACCTGGATGACCTGGAAAAACTGGCACGCAACGCCGTCGACGCCGCGTTCCTGGAAGCCAGCGCAAAACAGCGCCTGCACGACGAGATCGGCGACTGGCGGGCCCGGCAGGCCGCCTGAACCGCGAGTGCGGGTCCGGGATTCCTATCCGGAGAAGCGCGTCGGGCGGGCCGGAAGACGCCCCTTCGCCACCAGGCGCTCGATGCGGGTGAACACCTCTCCGCGGCCGAAGGGTTTCTTCATGAAGTCGTCGGAGCCGATGCGATCGAGGAAGAACTGCTCGACCGCGTCCTCGTTGCCGCTGATCATGATCACCGGCACCTTCGCGGTGGCGGGGTCCCGGCGCAGTTGACGCAGCATGGCAAACCCGGTCATCCCGGGCAGGAGGATATCCAGGAAGATCAGGTCCGGTGGATTCTCGCGCGCCAAAGCCAGCGCCTCCTCGGCATCGCCGACGCCAATCGGCTCCAGCTCGTTCTGCTTGAGCATGCTGGTGAGCAGCGCGACCACCGTGCGCGAATCATCCACCACCAACACCCGCAGCCCGCGAGCGGCCTCCTGGCGTGCCTTTGTACGCCGCTCGCCGGCCTTGCCGAACCGCAGCAGACTCCCCATTCGCTGCATGTAGCTCATGCCGGACTCCTTTCCCCTGGGCGTAGTGTTTCGTCGCACGCCAGATGACCGCATTGTTCCCGTGCCCGCACGCGCTGTCCAGCGCGCCTTGACGGCCCGTTTGAAGCCCGGTGCGAAGACGCGCATTATCCGGATTTGCCTGCGGATCACTGAATGGAGTCAGGGCCCAGCATGACGGCAGACACGCTCCGGCCGCCGGGCACGGCCGCGCCCCAGCGAGACCGCCCAATGGACGGCCCGCCATGAAGATCCTGGTCGTCGACCACTCCCGCGTATTCCGGGCGCTGTGGAGCCGAATGGTCCTGGCCGCCGGACACAAGCCGATCATGGCCGCAAGTGGTGCGGAGGGCCTCGTCCGCATCGAGGAAGACGACCTCGAGCTGGTCTGCGCCTCCATTACCCTGCCCGACATGAGCGGGATCGAGTTCTGCCGCCAGGCACGCGCCAAATCCGCCGGCCATGATCTGCCGCTGATCCTGCTGACCACCAAGCAGGACCACGACATACGCCGCGCGGCCTTCGAGGCCGGCGCCACCGATCTCCACGACAAGACCAACATCCGTGACCTGTTCCACCAGGCCGCACGCTACGGCCGGCCGGTGGAACACGCCCATGAGGGGCATGTGCTGTATGTCGAGGACAGCCCCACCGTCGCCCGGGTGATGACTCGCATCCTCGAAGGCATGGGTCTGGAAGTAGCGCACTTTCGGAGCGCCTCCGCCGCCCTGAATGCCTTCGACGAGGCCACCTGGGATCTGGTCCTGAGCGATATCCTGGTCGAGGGCGACATCAGCGGCATGGGGTTGGTCAGCCGCCTGCGCCACCGCTTCCCCGACAAGACCAGCCTGCCGATCGTCGCGATGTCCGGCCTCGACGACCCGAACCGACGCGCCGAGCTCTTCCGCCTGGGGGTCAACGACTTCGTGACCAAGCCGGTGCTGGAAGACGAGGTCCGCGCCCGCATCGGCAACCTCCTGGCGAACAAGCGCCTGCTCGAGGAAGTGCAAGGCCAGCGCCAGAAACTCTACGACATGGCGATGATCGATCCCCTCACCGGCCTGCGCAATCGCAATGTCCTGGCCGAATGCGCCGCACGCTTCTTCACCGAAGCCAACCAGAAGGACATGGCCCTCAGCCTGATCCTGCTGGATATCGACCATTTCAAGCAGATCAACGACAGCCACGGCCATCTGGTGGGCGACGAGGTCCTGGTTGGTGTGGGCGAGTTGCTACGTACCACCGGGCGCGAGGTCGATGTCGCCCTGCGCTTCGGCGGCGAGGAATTCCTGCTGGTCCTGCCCGAGTGCGACCTGTTCGATGCCCATACCCGTGCCGAGGAGCTGCGCCAGCAACTGCGCGAACTCCAGCCCGCCGGACTGACCATTACCGCCAGCTTCGGCGTGACCAGTCGTCCCTGCGGTCGCGAGGTGGACATGAACGACCTCTTCCGGGTCGCCGACCAGGCCGTCTACCAGGCGAAGAGCGAGGGGCGTGACTGCGTCGTCTCGCGCACCCTGGATGCTGGAGCCGAATCCGACTGCAAGGACATCCACGCCGCCGCCGACTCGCCCGGGCCGGTGCAACCGACCCCGGAACCGTCTGTCTGAGACGCGGACCAGGCCCGCCACTCAGCCCTGGATACGCCAGCTGCCGTCCGGCTGCCGACAGGCGGTCCCGTACACCTGCTCGGTCTGGCCTCCGATCACCGCGTCGATGGTGTACTCGCGGCACGGGCCGGCGGTGGTCTCGTAGGTCCGCGTCGGCACCACGGTGTACTGGTTGCCGCTGTCGGGGTTGACCCACCGCGAGGGCACACCCGTCCGCACACTCTCCAGGGTCTGGGCCGTCTTCAACCGGTCGACCTCGTCCATGGACTGGCCCACCGAGCCACCGATCGCCGCCCCCGCGAGGGTGCCGGCAATGATCGCCGCGGTCCGGCCACGCCCGGAGCCGACCTGCGAGCCAAGCACGCCCCCCAGCACGCCGCCGATCACCATCCCGGCCTGTTCCTGCGACCCCTGATAGGTCGCACAGCCGCCGAGACCCAGGACCGCCGCCAGGACAATCGCGAAAGAAACATTGCGCCACATGAGCATTCCTCCACCGGCGACCCGTATCTGAACCCGTGGGGGACCGGGACCCGTACCGGCTCTGGCGTCCCCCTGACCGGAGTATAGGCCACCCGGGGCCCACTCTCCGGCGCCCGGAAAACCAGGCTCGGCGGTCAGCCGGGCGGCTTCGGCGGGCCGGACGCGGCGCCCTTCGGCTCCGGCTTCGAGGCATTGATTGCGCGCTGGAAGACCCAGCTCTTGATCTCGCGGATCTGCTCCACCATGGTCCGCGACAGCGGTACCGTGTTGATGACGTTGCGGATCACGTCGCGCTGGTTGAACACCCGCCCCTCCTGGTAGGCGTCGATCCGCGCCGACTTCACCGCTTGCTCGATCTCGGCCCCGCTCCAGTCCTCGGTGCTGGCCGCCATGTAGTTCAGGTTGAAGTCCTCCAGGTTGCCGCCGTGACGCTCGACGTGGATGCGCAGGATCTCCTTGCGCTCCTCCACATTCGGCAGGTCGAGGAAGAACAGCTGGTCAAAGCGCCCCTTGCGCATCAGCTCGGCCGGGAGCTGCTGGATGCGGTTCGCGGTCGCCGCCACGAACACCCGGGGCGACTTCTCCTGCAGCCAGGTGAGAAAGCTGGAGAAGATGTTGACATTGCCGGCGCTGCCCGCGGCGTGACTATCGAAACCGAAGGCGTTCTCCAGCTCGTCGACCCACAGCACCATCGGCGCGATCTCCTCGGCGATCCGGGTGGCCCGGGCAAAGGCGTATTCCGGCGTACCGAAACTGCCGGACAGCACCAGGCTCATGTCCAGCCGCACCAGCGGCAGCTTCCAGGCGGTGGCGATCGCCTTGGCGGCCATGCTCTTGCCGCAGCCGCTCACCCCCATGAACAGCACCCCGGCCGGCAGCGGGACGTTGTCGTTCCAGGCCTTCTCGGTGAACAGGTCGGCGCGCGTGCGCACCCATTCCTTGAGGTTCTCCAGACCGCCGATATCCTCCAGCGAGCGCTGTGGCGGATAGAACTCGAGGCAGCTCTCCTTGCGCAGGATCTGGCCCTTCTCCTCCTGGATCTCGGCCAGCATGTCGGCCTCGGGCAGCGGCTTGCCGCGGAACAGCCGCGCACTCAGGTGCCCGACCTCGTTGAGCGACAGGCCGCGCATTCCCGCCGCCACCCGGAACAACTGCTCGCGCGGGACCGCCTCGGCGCCGCGGGTGTGTTCGAGCTGCTCCAGCACCTCGGCCTCGGACGGCAGCTCCACCTCGACCAGGAAGACCTCCTTTTTCAGGATCTCCGGCAGCTTCAGCAACGGGCAGCTGAGGAACACCACGTTGCGTCCCTTCTTCAGCTGGTAGTACAGGTCGCGCACTCCGCGCACCAGCGCCGGGTTGTCATCGAACCACATGGGCAGATCCTTCAGCAGGACCATGCGCGGGGCATCCGTCTCGCCGGCCGCCACCCGCGCCACTGCAGCTACCGGGTCCGTCGTCGGGGCATTCGGGTCGTCGTGCTCGCCAAATCCGTGACTCGCCGACCAGACTTCCAGGTGGCCGTCTTCGCCGTAGAACGAACGTGCGACCGAACGCAGCAGCCGCTCCATGCGATCTTCGTCCCAGCCGAGAAGGTAGAACACCGGATAGTGCGACTTGAGCCCGCGCAGGATCTTGTGTGCCGTCTGATTCTCCAGCTTCTTGCTCAATGCGCGTCTCCTCCCCGGGTGCCTGAGCCGAGTGTACCGATCCGCGGCGCCGATGCGACCTGCCCACCGAACCTTGGGATTGCGCATCCGCTACTCTGACCGCATCACGCCGGACGCTCCCCGGAGGCCCCGCTCAATGACGCACCCCCGCCCCCGACCCAACGGGTTTTCCCGCGCCAACATCGGGCGCGGCCTGCTGGTGCTGCTGATCGCGCTGGGCATCGGCATCGCGCTGCGGATCGGCGATCCGGTCCGCCTGCTGGCCTGGGGCGATGCCGTCGCGGGCGGCCCCTGGGCGACGGCAGGGCTGGTGCTCCTGATGGCCCTGATGCTGACCTTTGCTCTGCCCGGCACGCTCATCCTCTGGTTGATCGCCCCGTTCCATCCGCCCCTGTTAGCCATCGGTCTGCTCCTCGCAGGTAGCGTCAGTGGTGCCTGGGGTGCGTACCGCGTGTCCGCCCGCCTGGCGCGCCATCCCGATCACGAACGCCGCGAAGACGCCTGGCTGGCCGATTTCCTGCACCGCCACAGTGGCCTCGCCACGCAGATCGCGCTGCGCGTGCTCCCCGGCTTTCCCCATTCGATGGTCAACTACGCCGGCGGCGCGCTGGGCCTTCCACTTGGCCGTTTCCTGCTGGCAGCCGTGCTTGGGCTCGCCGTCAAATGGAGCGTGTACGCCACCGCCATCCACGGGACCACCGACGCCCTCGCGAGCGGCGAGGCCCTGCAACCGCAAACCCTCCTGCCCCTGTTTGCGCTGGCGGTGCTGTTGTTGCTGGGCGCCGCGCTGCGCCACCGGATTCAGCGCCGCCACTCACGGCACATTGAGACCGACGAATGACACAGCGGATGGCGCTGACCCGCCCACCAAACCGAGAACGGCTTCCCGGAGTCTACCCAGTCAGCCTGTGACCACCCGTCAGGTTGGTTACACTGTTGCGCACCACTCAAGCCCGGCCACCGCGTGACCCACGATACTGCCCCGCAGCAACATTCGGACATCGGCGACGTCAACCAGCGCTTCTACGATGGCTTGTGGGCGGACACGCGTCTGGTGCACCCGGAGCGCTTCAACACCTGGAGCCTGGTGTCCAGCCTGGCCGAATCGCATACCCGCCGGCTCGAAGTCGGGCCCGGCATGCGCCCGCGCCTGCCGATCGCCGGCACCCACTTTGTCGATATCAGCCCACCGGCCCTGGCGGCACTGGAAAGCGCGGGCGGCATCACCCACACCGCCCCCATCTCCGCCCTGCCCTACGCCGACCAGAGCTTCGACCTGGTGTGCGCGCTGGACATCGTGGAGCACGTGGAAGACGACGAGGCGGCCCTGGCCGAGCTCTCGCGGGTGGCGGCACCCGGGGCCCGGGTACTGCTCTCCACCCCGCTACACCCGGAATACTGGACACCGTTCGACGACATCGTCGGCCACTACCGGCGCTATGAACCGGCCAAGCTGACGCAACTGCTGGAACGCCACCACCTGCAGATCGAGCAAAGCGCAATCTTCGGCATGAAGCCCAAATCCTCGCGCCTCAATGACCTCGGCATGTGGTTCCTGCAACGTCATCGGCCGGTCGCGATGAAGGTCTACAACCGCTTCCTGATGCCCCTGGGACTGCGCCTGCAAAAGCCCCTCGAATTGACCCCCGGCATGGTCGCCACCGACGGCGTCGAAGAGGTCTTTCTGGTCTGCCGCCGCGCCTCCTGAAGCAACACGCCCCCGGCTGCCCCTGACACGACCCGGGTCGGTGGCGACTCAAAGCCCCGCTCCGCACCGGGCCTGCTTGATGGAAACCCTCGTCCGGGCGTACTGTCTATGCAGGTAATACTCCCGCGAGACCATCCAATGCTCGACCTGCTGCGTTCACGTTCCACCTATAGCGATCAGCGCTTCCAGTTTTCCCTGCTGGTGCTGGCCACCGGCTTCGTGCTGACCCTGCAAAACCCGCAGGCGCAGGAATCCGCTGCGGAACTGTTCTCCAAGGTGGAGTTCCCGAATTTCGCCCAGGTCCAGGACATGCGTCCGCAGCTGCCGCCACCGTGGATGGAAGGCGATCAGCTGGTGAGCGAAGACAGCGAGTCGGTCCCGGTCGTCACCCTGCTGGAGCGCGAAGATGCCCGCTCCGCCGATCCGCGCGAACGCCCGACGCGCGCCGCCGGCGCAGAATAACCCCGGCGGGGGTAATCAGAGCCCCGCCGCGCAGACCCGGTTGCGTCCCTCGCGCTTGGCGCGGTAAAGCTGCCGGTCCGCCTCCCCCAGAAGATCCTCCGGCGCCACGGATCGCCCCCCGTCGACTGCGGATACTCCGAGACTGACCGTCACCGCATCCGTCACGTTATCCGGGTGGCCCAGCTGCAACGATTCGACCTTGCGGCGCACCCGTTCGGCGACCGCCCGCGCACCCTCCAGCGTGGTGTCCGGCAGGATGCAGGCAAACTCCTCGCCGCCATAACGCGCCACCAGATCGGTGGGCCGGTGTGCCGCGGCGCGCAATACCTCCGCGACCTGGCGCAGGCAGTCATCCCCACGCTGGTGGCCAAAGCGGTCGTTGTACGGCTTGAAGTGGTCAATATCGATCATCAACAGCGCCAGGTTCACCTCGCGCCGCGAACCGCACTCGCGCTCCAGCACGGCATCGAATTCGCGCCGGTTGGCGAGGCCGGTCAGGCCATCTACCCGCGCCTGGCGTGCCAGCTCCGCCTCCACCTCCTTGCGCGCGAAGGTGCCGGCGATGATATCGGCTACCACCTGCAGCACGGCGATCTGTTCGGGGCTCCACTCGTAGTGCCGGGCCACCGAATCAAGGCCCAAAAGCCCGAAGGCCTTCTGATCACTGATCAACGGGATGAGCAACAGGGACTCGATATCCTGGCGCCGGAACTCGGCCTGCTCCACCACCGCAGCCTCGGGGAGCGCACCCACATCGGGGACGTGCACCGGGTGTCCCTGCCGAATCTGGCGGGTCACCCAACCATGCGCCTCCATGGGTATCCCTTGCATCTCGTCGAGAAAGGGGCCGACCCCGGGCGCGCACCACTCGCTCACCAGGTCCATCGTCTCATGGTCCGGGCGAAAGCAGATCACGTAGGCTCGCCCCATCCGGAAGAACTCGCCCAGACGTTGCAGGGCCTGCACAACGGCCGCGTCCACCGCGTCCGCCGACAGGTCCGCAAACTGCGCGGAGATCGCCGAGACCACCTCCTGCAACCGGTATTGGTGCTGTGCCCTGAGTTCCAGTTGCTTGCGCTCGGTGATGTCCTCGCCCATCACGCTGGCCCCAAGCAGCGTGCCCTCGGTATCGAAAAACCGCTGGGCATACCAGGACAGCGTGCGCTGTTCGCCACTACGGGTGCGGATGGTGGACTCCAGGCCCGCGATCTCGCGGCCTTCGTGAATGATGGCCTGCCCCTCGGCGTAGACCGCTACGCGATAGTCCGGGTCGGGGAAAAGCCATTCCCAGATACTCGCGTGTCCCACGACTTCCTCGCGGCTATAGCCACTGATCCGTTCCGCCGCCCGATTCCACAGCGTCACCCGCCCCTCGGGATCCAGGGTATTCACCCAGACCGGGGCGTATTCAATGATCTGTGAATGGAAACACCCGGAGGGGTCTGCCGCCATGATGATCCTCGCAACGGGAAACAATCGGCGCGTGGCGCAACGCCGCCCGGCGAACACGCGCAATCCCGTTCGCCCATCTCAATGAGGTTAGCAACATTCCCCGCCCTTCGCGCCAGAAAAGACGGCCGTTTGTTAGGCTGCCGTTGCATTCCCTGACGAGACGCTGATTCGCATGACCGAATCCTTCAAGGCCCTGCTCCTGGAACCGCAGCCCGACGGCCCGGTGGCCACGATCCGGACACTCACCCTCGACGACCTGCCCGCGGGCGAAGTCCTGCTCCAGGTTCACTATTCGGGGCTCAACTACAAGGACGGCATGATCCTGCAGGGGCGGGGCAACCTGGTGCGGGATTATCCCCACGTGCCGGGCATCGACCTGGCCGGGACCGTGCTCGAATCGGCGGACCCGCGCTACCGCCCGGGCGATCCCGTCGTGCTGACCGGCTACCGTGTCGGCGAGGCCCACTGGGGCGGTTACGCCCAGCGCGCGTGCGTCCGCGGCGACTGGCTGATCGCTCAGCCGTCCGGATACAGCGCGTGCCAGGCGATGGCCGCGGGCACCGCCGGCTTTACCGCCATGCTGGCGGTGCAGGCCCTGGAAGATCACGGATTGCAACCGAGCACCGGCGAGGTTCTGGTCACCGGTGCCTCCGGCGGCGTGGGCAGCATCGCCGTGCGGCTCCTGGCACGCCTGGGCTACACGGTCACCGCCGTGACCGGACGCCCGGAGAACGCCAACTACCTGCACCAACTGGGCGCCAGCACCATCTTGGCTCGCGAGGCGCTGGCCGACGCGCCGGCCAAGCCGCTGCTGGGCGAACGCTGGGCGGGCTGTGTGGACACGGTCGGCGGCGACATGCTGGCCCATGTACTCGCCGGGATGGCGTACGGACGTTCGGTGGCCGCCTGTGGCCTGGCCGGCGGCGCGCAGCTCCAGACCACGGTCCTGCCGTTCCTGCTGCGCGGGATCAACCTGCTGGGGATCGACTCGGTCCTGTGCCCCGCCGAGCGGCGGCGGGGCACCTGGGAGCGCCTGGCCGCTCTGCTCCCCGGGGCCGATCTCGACGCCATCACCAGCGAGATCGGCCTGGAAGACCTGCCGGACTACGGCGAAGCGATCCTGAAGGGCCAGATCCGCGGCCGTACAGTAGTCCGGCTGGATTAACCCCCGTCGAACTCGAACCGACTATGCTGGGCATACCACCCTGGAGGCGCCCGTGACCGAACTCGAAACCCGTCTAAAGCACATCCGTGACCGTCTGGCCGAGCTGGAGGCCATGGCCCGCGAGGACACCACAGAGGCCGCCCACCGGGTCACGGCCGAGTTGACCCGGGAGCTCAATCAGGCAATCGAGGACGCCGCCGACAGGACCGATGGCACCCACACGCCTGCGGCCAGCGAGCCACGTGCGCCCCGCGACCCGGTCGAAAAATGCCCGCGCTGCACCCTGCGCAGCTTCACCTTCCAGGACGGTACGATCCGGGAACGTGCGAACCAGCCGGGGCATTTCGAGGCGCAATACCACTGCATGAGCTGCGGCCACGAGGCCTGGCGCGAACTGGGCAGCCGCTGATTGATTACCGTCGGCACCCTACGATGCTGACGACCGCGACGAAGCCACCTTTGCCCGGCTAAACCTGGCTCTGGGTCCAGCGCACGATATCTGCCGCCCCCATCGCGCCCGCCTGGCGCGCCACTTCGCGTCCGCCGCGGAACAGCGCCAGCGTCGGGATACTGCGGATCGCAAACCGCCGGCCCAGCTCCGGCTCCGCCTCGGTATTCACCTTCGCCAGCCGCACGGTCGGCTCGAGGTCCGCCGCGGCCTGGCGGAACTGCGGGGCCATCATCTTGCAGGGGCCGCACCACGGCGCCCAGAAGTCCACCAACAGCGGGATCTCATTACGCTCGAGGTGGCGGAGGAAGTTCGTGGCGGTCAGTTCCAGCGGATCCTGGCCGAACAACGACCGATGACACTGGCCACACTTCGGGCCGGCACCCAGCCGTGTCGCAGGGATTCGATTCACCGCGTCACAATGCGGACAGACCACGTGCAGGGCTTCACTCACGGCAGCACCTCGTTCCAGGCAGAAGAAGAAAAGGCCAGCACCCTGATCTTACTCCGCGAGCGCGTGCATGGATCCATCAGGCCGCTGGGGAAACACTGATCAATGTACACGCCCGCGTTGGCACCCCAGGTTTTCCGAGACCAGGCGCGGTGCGCAGCCGGTAGTGGTTCTACCGGCAAGGGCCGCAACGCAGGATCGGGGAACCTGGGGTGCCAACCCCACAAGCCATTAAAAGCAGGGGCTCGGCCGCCCGTTGTTGATCAAAAACGGGCGTGGGAACGGCGTTGCGGTTCCCTTGTGCAGAATGACTGCACGGCAGTCACCGCNNCAAAAGCGACTCGAGCGCGAGCGTGTACATTAATCAGTGTTTCCCTGGATGCCGGGCGAGAAAGTGTTCGGTGCGTTCCACCGCGCGGCGTTCGTTGCGGTCGTTCCAGGATTGCCCGACCAGTTTGCGCATGGTGCCCTCGATAGTCCGCGTCACCAGCAGGTTGCTCAGCATCCGCGCGACATTCGGCAGGTCACGCGGAAACGCCCGCAGTGCCATGGAAAAGCCGATGTCGTCATACAGCACGTAGTGCCAGAACCCCGGCGGGATATAGAGCACGTCCCCGTGGTGCAATTCGGCCAGGTGGCCCCGCACATGCCGCAGCGCCGGATGGCGCTGGTAGTCGGGATCCTCGAAGTCCACCGAGGCCAGCGCACTGAACGAGAAAGGCACGTGGTACATGTACGGCGTGTACTCGGGAGCGACCAGCAGTACGCGTTTCGGCCCGCCAAAGTGGCACAACAAGATATCCGGGCGGTCGATGTCGAAGTGCATCTGCACGCGCGCGTCCTTGCCGCCCATGAACAGCACGGGCAGCTTGCGGAACAGTCGCAAACCGATGTCGGGAAACTCGAAGTCGCGCGCCAGCGTCGGCCGGGCGGCAAACAGGTTGAAGAAGAACAGGCGCAGATCGCGCTCGCCCCCTTCCAGAAGGTCCAGATACTCCGCCAGCGGCATGTGCAGGGACGCGGCGTGTTGATGCTCGTTGTCGCGCGCGGGCCGGCTGTCGTACAGCGGCACCACGGCATCCCCGGCGACCTCGCGAAAATAGTCGGGTGTCCAGCGCTCCCGTGCCGGCCACTCTCGGGTCAGCTCCTCCAGGATCACCGGTTGCGCGACCGCCTTGTACTGCCGCAGGAACGTGTCCGGTTCGACAAGCCCGACCCGCTCTACCGGCGTAGTCTCGATCATTTCCGCTCCCGTTTCCTCGCTCGGGGAAGCCCGTCAGCCTACCAAGCCCGCCCGCAGCGCGCGATGCTGCGCTGCGGCAACAGCCAGGCAGACAGCAGATGCGTGAGCCACCACACCCCGGAACATACCGCCATGACCACCGCGAGCCATGCAACAGGGTGCATCCACTCCTGCACCTGCCCACCCGGACCCAGCACCCAGTTCACGTTGTTGTCGGCATCCGCGAGCGCGAAGGTCAGCAACAGGATGACCCAGCCCAGCCCCACCATGTAACGCCAGGCACGGGGGTCATACCCGAGACGCCAGACCATCCAGATCAGCACGAACGGAAGCGGCAGGTGGTAAAGCGACAGCAGGCGCACGAACAGCGGGATCTCGGGGTTGAACATGTAGTGCACAACCCCCAGCGGGGCCCAGCCCCAGACCGCCATGCTCAGCAGGAAATCCAGCACCCAGCCCAGCTCCAGAAGCACGACGGCCACCAGCATCATGCTCGCGATCCGGCGACTCTCCAGCCAGGCCGCCAGCAGCCCGCCCAGTAACGCCACATTGGAAAACCAGAGGAAATTGAACCAGCCATGCACCACGGCATACACCGGAACCAGCACCAGAACGAAGGCGAGATAGCTCCACTTGAAGGCGCGGGGGACCCTCTCGCCACTCCCTGTTGTGACCCGCATGCGCGACCCTCTTCTTGCCCGTCCGTGCATTCGGGCTCAGGGTAGCAGCATGACACCCACACGCCCCGGAAACGCATCGCCCCATGAGACGGCTGTCGTTCCTTTTCCTCGCCCTGTTCCTGGCCACCGCCCCGGTCGCACTGGCTGCGGACACCGCTGAACCGCCCACCCCCACCATTGGCCTGGCGCTGGGCTCGGGCGGGGCCGGGGGGCTGGCGCATATCGCCATGCTGCAGGTGTTCGACGACCGGGGGGTCCTGCCCGACCGCATCACCGGCACCAGCATCGGCGCCGTGATCGGCGGCCTGTACGCCGCGGGGCTCGATGCCGACGAGATCTTCGACCTGTTCGACGACTTTTCCGGATCCGAGCTTGATGCCCTGACCGGGCTGGCGCGCTCCGAGATCAAGCTGCTGGACCTGGTCCCCCTGCGACTGGGCCGCAATGCCCTGTTCGATTCGGGCGAGTTCCTGCGTTTCCTCGCCGAGCACACCGAGGCGCGCGACTTCGACGACCTGCGCATCCCCTTCGCCGTGGTCGCCACCGACTTTCGCACCGGCGAGAGCGTGGTGATCGACCAGGGCGACCTTTTCCTGGCGATCGAGGCAAGCATGGCAGTGCCCGGCCTGTTCGAACCGGTCCGGCACGACGACGGCCAGACCCTGATCGACGGCGGGGCCTCCAATCCTCTGCCCTATGATCTGCTGCAGGGCGAATACGACTACGTGATCGCCGTGGACGTGTCCGGCAATGGCTCGCCGAACGCCACCGAGGAGATCGGCATCACCGACCTGCTGTTCAAGAGCTTCAGCATCATGCAGGGCTCCATCATCCGCCACATGACCCGCCTCGACCCGCCGGATCTCTACCTGGTACCGGACACTGGTGGCATCCGTTTGCTGCACTTCAACCGGATCGACGAAATCCTGGAGAAGGCGGAGCCCGCCGCCGGGGAACTCCGCGCCCAGCTCGATGCCTGGGGCATCCAGCCCCCGGCCCCCAGCCGGTAATCCGTGCCCAGAAGCCCGGTTTCATGCCCTATACTCGCGGCATCCACCGTAACGGACGCGGTGCCAAGGGAAGCCAGCAAGAACCGTGACCAGCGATAACCCCGATCCCCGGCCAGACGCAAAAGATCCGCCCCCGGGAACCGGCGACGGACGCCATGAGCTGTGGTTTACCCGACGCGATGATCAGGTCTGCGGGCCCTACCCTCAGCGCTCGATCGGCCGCTTCCTGATCCTGGGCCGGCTGCGCCCGGATGACCAGGTCAGCCTCGACCGCGAGACCTGGTGGCGCATCGACCAGCGCCCTCACCTGATCCCCGAAGAGTTGCAGAACGCCCACACCCCGGAGGGCCGCGAACGCCTGGAGCAGGCCCGCCTGCGCGAGGACGAACGCCGGCGGGAACGGCGCGACGACAACCCGCCCGCCGAGATCCGCGAACGCCGCAAGGGGGACCGCCGTTGTCCCGAATCGCCCGCGACGATCTCCCATCGCCAACAATGGGCCGAGATCCTGGAACGGCCGGCGCCGCCCTGGAGTGAGTGGGTCCGCGGGCCGCGGCCCTGGATCGCGGGTGGCCTTGCAGTCACCCTGGCCATCGGCCTGCTGCTCGCCTTCGGGATTGCCTTCGAGCGTGACTCCGGGCCCAACTGCGAACAAGCCGCGGGGCCCGGGGTCAACTGGAACTACTGTGACAAGGCCGGCGCCGACCTGCGCGGTGCCGACCTGACGGGCGCGTCACTTCACAGCACCCGCCTGGCCGGCGCGCGCCTGCATGGTGCACGGCTGACCGACGCGGATCTGCGTTTCGCGGACCTCGCCCTGGCCGGACTGGAGGGCGCGAATCTGGCTGGAACCAACCTGACCGGCGCGGACCTGATCCAGGCTCGCCTGGTCGACGCCAACCTCGAGAGTGCCAATCTCGCCCACGCCAACCTGACCAATGCCGACCTCTCCGGTGCCCGGCTGGACGCTGCTTACCTAAGCCGCAGCATCTGGACCGACGGCCGCATCTGCGCCCGTGACTCAGTCGGGAGCTGCGACTGACCCGCGGGCGCGCCCTCCACGTGCCACGCCCAGATCCGGATCGATTCCCAGCTCCTCGGCCACCTCCGCCCAGTACGGCTCGGCCTCGCAGGAACAGCAGTCGCACCAATCGGTGACACCGTCATGCATGCTGATCCGGCTGCGCAGGGCCTGCGGCATTCGCGTTCCGGATGTTTCGTGCGACATCGTCGCGCCCCCATCTCCGCCCTCTTTCCGATCCTGGTTCATGGCAACACCTCCCGACACGGACTCCTCATTCTGACCATAGACGTTGCCGAATCTCCGTGACATTACGGGTACCGGCCTGAGGTCCGCCCCGTGCTACTCTCAATCCGTTCGATCCCGGCCCCTGGTGAATATGGTCACCCGACGCGACAAGGTCCTGCTCTCGGTCTCCGCCGCGACCCTGCTCGGCATCCTGCTGCCGCTCGCCGCCCTGGCCTGGTTCCTGTGGCAGGAATCCGTGGTCGCCGAGGAGAAGCGCCTGGCCGAACTCTCCCAGCGTCTGGGCGAACAGACCGAAGCCGCGCTGGTAGACGCCCGCGAACTACTGGACAGCCTCAACCAGCTGGATCTGGAACCCTGCTCCCCGGAGCACCTGGAACGCCTTCAGGACGCGGCCATCGCACGGCCTCATGTGCGTGCCATCGGTTACTGGCGCGCGGCCGAACGCCAGTGCGGTGCGGGGTTTGTCCAGGGCGAGGCCCTCACACCACCGCGTGCCAGCCGCATCTACGACACCGGCGTGGTCGCCTGGTGGCCGAGCGCGGACACCGCCGTGGGCGGTGTGGAGCTGTTCCTGATGCGCTTCGGCCAGCATGATGTCGCGATCGACCCACGCCTGTTGATCAGTCCGGGCCTGCTGGACAAGCAGCGGGTCGGCCTGTGGGTCGAAGGCCTTCCCATGAGCCGCTATCCCGCTGACGCCGACCTGCCATCACCCGCCGCCACCCCCATTGGCCTGAGCGTCGACCGCGCCCAGGGACGCATCGTCAGCCGCTTCTCGCTGGACACGATCTTCCCTGTCGACATCATTGCCGTGCAGCCGCTGGCGGCCTTCTGGGATCGCTACCTTTCCACCCTGATCGTGGCGGGCATCTTCGGGCTGCTCCTGGTGACCCTCTGGCTACTCCTGGTCCTGCATTACCTGCGCCGCCACCTGAGCCTGGCCAGCGAGCTGCGCGAGGCCATTGCCAACGAGTGCCTGAGTGTCGAGTACCAGCCCATCGTCGACCTCGCCGACGGCCGTTGCCGGGGTGCCGAGGCCCTGGCCCGCTGGCATCGCGAGGGCGACGAGACCATCCGCCCGGATGTCTTTGTGCCGCTCGCCGAGGACACCGGGCAGGCCACCGATCTGACCCTGGCGATCTTGCGCGCGATCCTCCGCGATCTCGGCGACAACCTGCGGGCGCATCCCGAGCAGACCATCAACCTCAACATTACCGGCCACGACCTGGCCTCCGACCGCTTCGGGGATGCGCTGCGCAAGGCCCTGCGCGAGGCAGGTGTCGCACCCTCCGCGATCAAGCTGGAGCTGACCGAACGCTCCCTGCTCAACGAAGACGCCATACGCGCCCGCCTGCGGGAACTGCGCCGGCGCGGCCACCACATCGCCATCGACGACTTTGGCACCGGATATTCGAGCCTTTCCTACCTGGAACGTTTCGAACTCGATACACTAAAAATCGACAAGACCTTTGCCGATGCCATCGCCCACGAAGCGGTGACCAGCCATGTCATCGGCCACATCATCGAGATGGCCCGCTCGCTCAATCTGCAGATCGTCGCCGAGGGCATCGAATCGGCCCACCAGGTGGAATGGTTGCGCGCGCAGGGCGTGGAAGGCGGACAGGGCTACCACTTCAGCCGTCCCCTGTCCGCCGAGGCCTTCCTCGACTGGTGCCGCCAACACTGAGGAGACCATGTTCCAATCTTCGAACACCCGTCGCTCGGGCCGAATCCTGGCGCTCCCCCTGTTACTGTCCGCGATGGCCTCGGGCTGTGCCCTGTTGCCGGTGGAGCAGGATGCACCGGCTCCCACTGGCGACCGCCCCGCCTCCGAACCCGCCGCGCCGGAAACCGATACGACGCCACCCGAAGGCACCGATAACCAGCCCGAAACGGATACGAACACGGACACGGCCGCAGGTACGGATACGGACACCGAGACGGAGACGGAAACCCGCTCGACGGAACCCACCGAACCGTCGCTGGGCCTGCACATCGCCCGCTCGTCCAGCGCCGAAAGCGAACGACGCGTCTTCCTGAGGGAACAGGGTCACGAAACCCTGGACCCCGGCCGCCTGGGCTACTACATGGACGTCCTGGGGGCCCGCCTGCGCCAGGAGTTGTCCGGACAACCCAGCGCGATCGATCATCAGGATTCGGGTATCCGCGTGACCCTGCCGGAAGGTGCGGACCAAGCCCGCGCACTGGATACCATCGGCCGGCTGCTCGACGAGTTTGGTGCCAGCCTGGTGACCGTCATCGCGCATGGACACGGCATGGACGCATCCGACACCTCATCGGAGGGCACGGAGGACGATGCGATGGCGGCGGGCCGCCGCCTGGAGAACGCCGGGGTCGCCCCCGAACGCCTGGTCCTGCGCGTCTTCGGCACCACCACTCCGGCCGGGAACCTCGGCAGCGAGGCGTTCTCCCCGCAGATCGAGCTGCTGATCCAGCCCCTCGCCGCCAGCTGATCAATCCAACCACCACGCAATACCGCCTGCGCCCCAAAGAAGGACTTGATTCGCCATGAACGCGACCGCAGCCGACCAGCCGGAGAACACAGGGACGGCCCCGGGACCGGGCATCGAATCGCCCACCACGCACCCCGAGATGGAACCGGACAGCACCGTCTATCGCACGCTGCTGGAATCCACCCGCGCCATCCCGTGGAGGATCGACTGGGCCACCATGCGCTTCACCTACATCGGCCCGCAGATCGAGGCGTTGCTGGGCTGGACGCCGGAGAGCTGGGTCAGCATCGACGACTGGGTGGAGCGCATGCACCCGGACGATCGCGAATCGGTCGTCAACTTCTGCGTCACCCAGTCGCAGTCCGGGGTCGACCACGAGGCGGACTACCGCGCCCTGACACGGGACGGGCACTACATCTGGATCCGCGATGTGGTCCACGTGGTGCGCAGGGACGGCGAGGTGGAGGCCCTGGTCGGTTTCATGTTCGACATCAGCGAGCGCAAGCAACAGGAAGAAGAACTACTGCGCCTGAAGTCCGAACTGGAGGCCCTGTCCTACCGCGACTCGCTCACCGGCATCGCCAACCGTCGGCAGTTCGACCTCGTACTCGAACGCGAGTGGGCCCACGCCCGGCGCGACCAGCGCCCGCTCTCCGCCATCATGCTCGATATCGACCATTTCAAGGAATACAACGACCGCTACGGCCACCCGGCCGGCGACGGCTGCCTGCAGCGGATCGCCACCTGCCTCGCCGGCATCGTCGGCCGCGAACAGGACCTGCTGGCACGCCTGGGCGGGGAGGAGTTCGTACTGATCCTGCCGGACACCGATATCGACGCGGCCCACGCGCTGGCCGAGCGCTGCCTGCAGCGCATCCGCGAGGAGGCGATCCCGCACGCGAGTTCCCGCGTGGCCCCCACACTGACCGCCAGCGCCGGGGTCGGCTGCCTCACCCCCAACGAGACCCGCCACGCCACGCAGGTGGTCGAGGCCGCGGACCGCGCCCTGTACCAGGCCAAGCGCGGCGGGCGCGACCGGGTCGCCATTGCCGCGGCCGACACCGCCAAACCCAGGCCCTGAACCATCCCCATCGCCGGTGATCTGAACGGATAGCAACCGGACCGCGCCCCGCGCAGGGGCCGGAACGCAGTCCATCCGCGGCCGGGCCGAGCGCCAGGGCCGTGATCCACGTCCAGTCCTCGCGCAGCGGGCGCCGGGCCACGTGGAAAACATCCCGGATTCGGACCAGACTCCGGGGAAAGCGGCACCCCGGAGGGAGGGATCGACATGACCAGCCTGCATCAACCCGCGCGGGAACCTGCGCTCTACCGTTTTCTCGGCATCGTGTTGCCACCGGTGGCGGCGTACCGCTACGGCGCCGCCGCCCACAGCTGCGCCGCGCCGATCGCCATTGCCTGGGCGGCCGCCCTTGTGTCGATCGCCTATGCCCTGCTGACCGGCCTGGCCGGCATCTCCGGCTACGGCGGCTTCCCGCTGGCAATCGGTCTGTTCCTGTGGGTGTTTGCGACGGTATGGACCTTCCTGGTCGTGCGAAACGTGCAAGCGGATCCCTCCCTTACCGACCCCCGGACACACGAACAACGCGTCCGCCAGCGCGAGGACGCCCACGACCCGCTGGATCAACTCGATTCCGGCGAACGCCCGCGCTGACATCTCCGCCCGTACCGGCGCCCCACTGAACCGCGCCGCGTTGACGCCGCTTGACCGCCCCGGAAATCTGCCTCTTGAATACGGTTTGCGCCTTCAGAACTCCCCTGACAAACTCGGGACAACGCGTTCGGGTGGAGGGGGCCAGCAGGACGCGTCCGACAGGGGAAATGCATGAGCAATTCGTCCGGGGTGAAGGTCCAGTACGAGGACCTGGTGGAAAACCACCCCTTCATCATCATCTGTTATCGACCCGACACCACCATCTTCTATGCCAACCGGGCGGCCCACGAGTACTTCGCGGCGCGCCCCGGAAGCCTGCTCGGGCACCGCTGGATCCATGACCTCCCCGAAGAGCGGCAGCCCGAGAACCGCGCCGACCTGCTGCGCTATACCCCCGACGCGCCCGTGCGCACCATCGAGAACCCGGTGCGCCGCGGCGACGGGGCCGACCGCTGGATCCGCTGGACCAGCCGCGCCTTTTTCAACGAGGCCGGCGAGATCACCCATTTTCAGACCCTCGGAATCGACGTCACGGACCGCAAGCAGGGCGAACTCCTGCGCGAGAACCTGCTGGGGAGCCTGGCCGAGGGCGTCTTCGGCATCGACGCCGATGGCAACTACACCTTTCTCAACCCCGCGGCCTGCGAACTGCTCGGGTTCGCCAGCGAAGACGAGGCCCTGAGCCACAATTCGCACGAACTGTCGCACCACAGCCGGCCCGACGGCCAGGCCTTCCCCGCCACGGAATGCCCGGTCTACCGGGTCTTGCGCACCGGCGAGCCGTTGCAGGCCTGCGAGGAGTATTTCTGGAGCCGCGCGGGACACGGGTTCCCGGTACTGATCAACGCCGCCCCGCTGTTCGATGCCCGCAACCGGGTTACCGGCGCCGTGGTCTCGTTCCAGGACATCACCGAGCGTCGCGCGGCGCGCGAGGCGCTGGAACGGCGCGAGGCGGAACTGCAGGAGGCGCAGCAGATCGCCCATCTGGGCAACTGGATCTCGGACTTCGACGCCGGGGGCATCCGCTGGTCCAGCGAGGTGTTCCGCATCTTCGGCCTCGAATACGACCAATGGGGTGCTACCCACGAGGCGTTCATGCAGGCGGTGCACCCGGACGACCGCGAGCGCGTGCAGCGCGCGGTCGACGACGCCCTCACCCCCGGAGGACCGGAATACGACATCGAGCACCGCATCGTCCGCCCCGATGGCTCCGTCCGCATCGTCTACCAGCGCGGGAGCGTGGACTTCGATGCCCAGGGTCGGCCCCAACGCATGGCCGGCGTGGTGCACGACATCACCGAACGGCGCGAGGCGGAGCGCCACCTCCATTTCATCACCTACCACGACGCCCTCACCGGCCTGCCCAACCGCACCCGCTTTGCCGAACGCGCCGACCAGGCCGTCGCCGATGCCGAGCGCCTGGGGCGTCCGCTGGTGCTGGCCCACATTGGCCTGGATCGCTTCAAGAGCGTCAACGAAGGCATGGGCCAGGCCACCGGCGACGAGGTCCTGCAACATGTGGCCCGGCGCCTGGAAAACCGTCTGCCGGTCGGTGGCGTACTGGCACGCCTGGGCGGCGACGAGTTCGGCGCTCTGCTCCCGGTGGAGTCTCCCGGCTCGGTCGCCGGCGCGGTCACCCGCCTGCTGGAGCCGCTGCGCCAGATCATCAAGGCTGGCGAGCACGAGCTCTATGTGCCCGGTTCCGTCGGGGTCGCCGTGTATCCCCACGACACCCAGGATGCGTCCGACCTGATGCGCCGCGCCGAATCCGCGATGCACCAGGCCAAGCGCACCGAGGGCAATGCCATCCAGTTCTGTTCCGGCGAGCTCAACAATGACGTGCGGACACGCGTCTCGCTGGAGGGCCAACTGCGGCGCGCGGTCGATCACCAGGAAGGGTTCTTTCTCCACTACCAGCCGCGGGTGGCGGCCGGCGATGGCCGGATCGTAGGCGTCGAGGCCCTGCTGCGCTGGGAGGATGGCGCCGGCACGGTACATTCGCCGGGCGCCTTCATCCCAATCCTCGAAGAGACCGGGCTGATCGTCGAACTGGGCCAGTGGATACTGACCGAGGCCTGCCGTCAGTGTCGGGCCTGGCATCAGGCCGGGCTGCCACCGGTCCGCGTGTCCGTCAATCTGGCCGCCCCCCAGTTTCGGGATCGCCAGATGGCGCACAGCATCGACCGGGTATTGGAACACACCCAGCTGAGTGCGGACGCCCTGGAGCTGGAGGTCACCGAGAGCATGCTGATGGCCGATACCGACCAGGTCATCCGCACCTTGGGCCAGTTTCGCGAGCGCGGGGTGCGCGTGGCCCTGGACGACTTCGGCACCGGGTATTCATCGCTGGCCTATCTGCGCCGTTTTCCGCTGGATGTGCTGAAGATCGATCGCTGCTTCACCGCGGACCTGGAGACCGAGTCGAGCGCGGGCGCCATCGTGCGCACCATCCTCAGCCTCGCGGATAACCTGGGCCTCGAATCCGTCGCCGAGGGCGTGGAGACCGAGGCGCAGCAAGCCTTCCTGCAGGAGGCCGGTTGCCAGACCCTGCAGGGCTTCCTGTTTGCCCGCCCGCAGCCAGCCGCCGACTGCCAACGGATGCTCGCCGAGCCCGCTTCGTCCGCCGCCACGCAGCCTGGCCGCAGCGCCTGAGCGGTTCCCCGCGCCATGTTCGCGCGCCCAAGCGACGACGCAGCGAGCATGCACATCGATCCGTGTTTCCCTACGATGGACCATCACTAACCGGAGACCACCGCGTGCGCCTAGCAATCGTACTGGCAGGAATCATGCTGATCGCCGGCTGCAGCGCGCTGCCGCGGGGCGATGATGCCCTGCGCGAGGTGGCCTACATCTGCGCCTACGGCCCCGAACTCACCGCCACCTTCGAGGGCGAGCAGGCCGTCCTGGCCTTCAACGGGGCCCGCGCCCGACTACAAGCCACCGAGACGGCCTACGGCGGGCGCTACGCCAATCCCACCGACGACATCGTGTTCTGGACCCGCGACGACGCCGCCATGCTCGAGATGCTGGGCGTGTTCTGGAGCTGTCGCGCCCTGCCCGACCGCGGATGACCGACGCAGCGACCCGTTTCGTCCTGCAGGCCACCAGTGCCCGCACGGCGGTGCGCGGCCCGGTCATCCAGACCCTCTGGAGCGGCTACGGCGAGATCGTGCGCTACCTTCTTGAAGGCGGCGACTCCCCCACAGTCATCCTCAAGCACATCGTGTTCCCCGACGAACTGGACCATCCGCGCGGCTGGAGCAACAACCGCTCGCATCAGCGCAAGCTCCGCTCCTATCAGGTGGAGATGGCCTGGTACCGCGACTGGGCCAACCAATGCGACGCCAGCACCCGTGTCCCCCGCTGTCTGGATACCGCGACCATCGGCGGCGAGCACCTGATCGTGCTGGAGGACCTCGACGCTGCCGGTTTCCCGCAGCGCAAGGACCACCTGACCCGCGCCGAGGCGCGGCTCTGCCTGCGCTGGCTCGCCCGCTTCCACGCGCGTTTCATGGGGCGGGAGCCCACCGGCCTGTGGCCCGAGGGCAGCTACTGGCATCTGGCCACCCGCCCGGACGAATGGGCCGCCATCGAGGACCCGGCGATTCGCGAGACGGCAGCGACCCTCGACAACGCCCTGACCGGCGCCCGCTATCGCAGCTTGGTCCACGGCGATGCCAAGGTCGCCAACTTCTGCTTTGCGCCAGAGGGCGACGCCGTCGCAGCCGTGGATTTCCAGTATGTCGGGGGCGGCTGCGGCATGCGCGATGTGGCCTATTTCCTCGGGAGCTGCCTGGACGAACGGGAACAGGAGAACTGGGAGGCCGACCTGCTGGATGCCTATTTCGAGGCATTGCGCGAGGCCCTGAACGAACGGGGCAAGGGCACGGAAGCCGGCGCCATCGAGCACGAGTGGCGTGCGCTGTTCCCCATTGCCCAGGCCGACTTCTACCGCTTCCTGGTCGGCTGGATGCCGGATCACTGGAAGATCCACGACTACAGCCGCCGCACGGCACTGGCCGTGGTCCGGCGCCTTCAGGAAGGTGGCTTGTCCGCCATCCCATCGGGGTCGGATTCGAGCGCTTCCGCAATCTCCAGCCAGTAGGGCCCGACCGCACAGCGACCCCACAAGCAATCGGCGACCGCCGGCGCAGCCGGAACCGCGGGGGCATTCGGAGGCGGCAGATCGGCCCTGGGTCGGCTCACGTCGTTCATGGCGGGCCGATGACGGCACACCCGAACACATCCCTTACGGAGCGGCAGTGTCCGCCGCGGGGGGCGCCGCAGCCCCCGAGAAACCGGGCCCACGGACATCCGCAGGCGCCCAGTCACGTCCGCTGTCCCGACCGGTCACCCACCACTCGTGCACGAACAGCCGCAGCGGCCCGCGCACCCGCTCCTCGAAGCGAGTCGGCAGGGTGTACCCCTCGATCTCCGCGTACTCCAGGAAGGTCGTATCCACGTGGGCACCCTGGGTGGGGCCAAAGCCGTTCAGGGTGACATGCACGCGATAAAGCAGGTCGGTTTCGGGGTGGATCCACAGCACCACCCGGTCTTCGTCCGCCTCGCCGAACCCCGGCTCAATGGTGGCCAGTACCCGGCGGTAGTTCACACCGCCCTCGCGCTGGTCCGCCAGCCGCTCCATGTCGGTCGCCCGGTGTTTGACGAAGCTCGGACCGTAGTGGAACAGCTCGCCGGCGTCCGTGGTCATCGCGCTGGCGCGAATCCGGTCGCGGTCCGAACTGCGCTCGCCATCGTAGTACAAGCGGAATTCGTCACCGTGGCGGAAGACGCTCTTGGTGCCCTCGGGACCGGTGTAGTGGACCGCATACAGATCATCGGCGGGACGATAACGCTCCTCACCCTGGCCGCGGTACTCGCCGTCCGCCACCAGCGGCTGCAAACGCTGGATCATCCGCCCCCACTCGCCATCGGTCGCCTGATTCAGATCACCCGGGTACTCGCGCAGGTCCCCGCCGTGGGCCGCAAGCGTTCGCTGAAACAGGGCCTCCGCACTCAGTCCGTCGTCGAATTCCGGATCCGGACCGGGCTGCGGGAAGGTTCCCCCGCACCCAGCCAACAGCACCGCGAGTCCCAGCGACAGGACGGCCGCCAACACCCCTGCCCGTGTACGCTTATCCATTACCTGGCTCCTTGCACAATGAATCTGTACCGCCCTTTTACATTGCGTGCAACGGCGGTTGCCGTACCCTTCCCCAAGGGGTTCGTCATGTCATCCATCCCCGCCGCATACGCAGACGCCCTCCCGCCACGAAAAGTACGGATCACGCCGTGCGGGACACAATCCGCGAGGTCGTCGCCACATCGAGTTCACCCCGCGTGGCCAGATCCTCGATACCAGCGTGCTCTTTCCCAAAACAGTAGGCCACTCCCGCGGAGAAATCATCGGCCAGCACCACCGGATGTCCTGCAGTGGCACCAGGTTCGGGGTCAGGTCCATCGCCTCCATCCCTCGTGATAACCAGTAGGGACTGATCCAGGCGCCCGCGACCGCTGGACCGGGCACCTTGAACGCGGCTCGGGGTCTGAAGATCGGATCGCATGCATTCGTGAGGCATCATGTCCTTCGCTCGCACGCTCTGGCTTGCCGCCCTGCTCCTGTTCTCGGCGCCGGCCCTGACACAGGCCGAGGGACCCGAACAGGCGGTACTGGCCGGCGGTTGCTTCTGGTCCATGCAGGCACCCTTCGATGCGCTGGAAGGCGTGCTTGAAACTGAGCTTGGGTATACCGGGGGGCATACCCTTGATCCCGGGTACTGGCAGGTGGTCACCGGGCGCACCGGCCACGTCGAGGCCGTGCGTATCCTCTTCGACCCCGGGCGCATCGGCTTCAGCGAGATCCTGGAGGCCTTCTGGCGCAGTATTGACCCGCTGGATCCCCACGGGCAGTTCTGTGATCGCGGGCCCCACTATCGAACCGCCATCTTTCCGCAGGATGCCGCCCAGCGCGCCATCGCCGAAGCCTCACGGGCCGAGCTGAACCGCTCGGGCCGCTTCGACCAACCGGTGGTGACACGCATACGGGACGCTGCACCCTTCTACCGGGCCGAGGACGAACACCAGAACTACTACCGCAACCACCCGGACCGCTACGCCGACTACGTGACCCTTTGCGGCCGGGAGGAGCGCCTGCAAGCGCTATGGGGCGTACCCAACAGGTTGGGGCCACCATGGAAATGATTGGGTTTCCTGGGCCTAAAGTTCGCCTCAAGACCGCCGTTAACGCACTGTAGCCGCGAAACTTCGGCTGCATGATCCCGGCGGCATGGCACCGGGTACCGACAGGCCCGGTGACGGGGCCGTGAGACCCGACATCATGGCCCAGGTGATCAACACGAATCTCCTGTCGCTCAACGCCTAGCGCAACCTGCGGCTTTCCCAGGGCGCCCTGCAGGTGGCCCTGCAACGCCTGGCCTCCGGGCGCCGCATCAACTCGGCGCGCGACGATGCCGCCGGAATGGCCATCAGCGAACGCTTCACGACCCAGATTCGTGGCCTGAACCAGGCCATGCGCAATGCGCAGGACGGCATCGGGCTGGCCCGCACCGCCGAGGGCGGGCTGGGCTCCATGAGCGGCAACATCCAGCGCATCCGCGAGCTGGCCCTGCAGGCGGCCAACGGCACCCTGTCCGCCTCCGACCGCCAGGCCCTGAACCGCGAGGCCCGGCAGTTGCTGGCCGAGACCGACCGGGTGGTCACCCAGACCACCTTCAATGGACGCACCCTGCTCGATGGCAGCGCCCCCACCGCGTTCTTTCAGGTTGGTGCCAACGCCGGGCAGACCCTCGCCGTGGACCTCGGCGACGGCATGGGCACGCGCCAGCTCGGCGCGATCGCGACCAGCCGGTCGGGGGATCTGACGGCGCTGTTCGCCAGCGGTCCGTTCACGGTGGCGGGCGACTTCCGCATCCGCATCGGCGAGCGGCCGGAGATCGACGTCCCGGACGGGGATTACGGCTCGGTCGCGGCCCTGGCCACCGCCATCAACCGCGAGCTCGGAGCCCCGAACCGCGCCTCCGCCAGCTTCGATGGGCGCCTCGACATCACGGCACGCGAGATCATCACCATAAGCGGCGACGCCGGTCTCAATGCCCTGGACATGCCCGCCACCCGCGCGGTCGAGGGCCACCTGGCCGGGATCGACCTAGGCACCGCACAGGGCGCCAGCGACGCACTCGCCCGAATCGACCAGGCCCTGGACCAGATCAGCGCCCGGCACAGTCGTCTGGGCGCGGTGCAGAATCGCCTGGAGTCCACCATCGACAACCTGGGCATCGGCAGCGAGAACCTCCAGGCCGCGCGCAGCCGCATCCTGGATGCCGACTATGCCGCCGAGGTCGCCGCCCTGATCCGTGCCCAGATCCTCCAGCAGGCCGGAATCGCCATCCTCGCCCAGGCCAACCTGGCACCCCAGCTCGTCCTGCGCCTGCTCGCCTAGGGAGACGCGGATTGAATCCGCCTCTCCCTGGGTATCCCTTCTAAGCCGCGCACAACCCTTGCTTTCCTTCATGTTTTGACATAAATGAAAGCTGATGGCGAAGCTCAAAGATGAATGATGGCCCCTGGTTGCCACCTCCCACCCGGTAACGCAGGAAAGCCGCACAACCCGGGAACCGCCGATTTGATCGCGTCCGGCACGGAGGTCCACCATGCAGATCCTTTTATCGCCCCTCGTACTGATCCTAGTTCTCGCTCTACCTCTAACCCTGTCCGGCTGCGCTACCACCCATGCGACCACGCCGGAGGCACGAGCGTCCGAGGATGCGCTGTCCCACATCCTTTTCGACTACGATGCAGACGCCTTTACGGCCTACAACATGCGCCGCAACGGCCGCGTCGACATCACTTTTGCACGGGATGTCCCGGATGGCCTGTACAGCGAAATGATGGATGAGCTGCGGGCCCATCCCGACATCCGCGGGGTTCGCTCGGCGCGGACAGGACCCGCCTGCGGCCTGTTCTGACGACCCACCACCGGCGGCGGCGAAGCGTCTCCTTTATCCGTTGCCGCCGGGCAGACCGGACCAAAGCTCATCCAGGTCCGGGAACGGCCATGCCGTGGGGTCCTCGCGCCCGGCAATAGCCTCCTGAACGTGCGTGGCCGAGAGGTCCACGACCTTCGGGGGAATGCGGCACCCCGAGCTGGTTGAGTAAAAGACCTTCACGACCGGCTTGAGCAACGAACCCGCGGACTGGTCCACGACCACACCGATCCGCCCGGACTCCAGTCGCACCAGGGACCCCACGGGGTAAATACCCAGGCTCTTCACGAACGCCTGGAAAACGGTTGGATCGAAATGGCCTTGAGCCCACTCGGCCATCTTGCGAATGGAGTCGCCCGGGTCCCAGCCCGCCTTGTAAGGGCGATTCGACGTAATCGCGTCATAGACATCGCAGACCGCGCCCATCTTTGCGTACAGGGTAATCTGGTCCCCAACCAGCCCCTCGGGATACCCCGAACCATCCATCTTCTCGTGGTGATGCAGACAGACATCCAGGGTGACCGGGTAGAGATCTTCTTCGGCCGCCTGCAGGATGCGACGCCCCTCCGCCGGATGGCGCTTCATCACGGCAAACTCTTCGGGGGTGAGCTTGCCCGGCTTGTTGAGCACCTCCAGCGGCATCGCGGCCTTGCCGATGTCGTGCATCAGACCCGCCTCACCAGCCGCCAGGACCGCGTCGTCCTCAAGTCCCAGTTCGCGGCCCAGCGCCACCATCAGCGCGCATACCGCCACCGAATGCATGTAGGTGTAGTCGTCCGCGTTCTTCAGCCGCGCCAGGCTGACCAGCGCCCTGGAGTTGCGAGCCACCGAGTCCGTGATCTCCTCAACCACCTTGCGCGCCAGTTCCGTGTCCACGGCGCGGCCCATGCGCGCCTCCCCGAAGATCGAGGTCATCGCCTGCCGCGATTTCCGGCAAATGGTCGCCGCCCGGTCCAGTTCCTGCCGCATGGACGCGGGCTCCCAATCGCGCCCGGCATCCGGGACCGACTGCAGCGACGCCTGCACCTCGGCATCCCGCTCCGCCGGCGTCATGGCGGCCTCCGCACCCTCCACGTCCCGCCCCCTGGTGGTGTCGATCCAGACCTCGCGGATACTGCTTTCGCGCAGGGTCGCGAGGTCCTTCGCATCGTCCAGCAGGAAGCGCGTGCGCCAGAAGGGATGCTCCATCCACGAGCCACAAAGTTCCCGGCTGTACATTCCCTCGACGACATATTCCAACTTGATCTTCTTCAGCATTCGGGGCCCAGGCTTGCAATGGCAGGCCGGGGCTGTGCCCCGGGCGGCGGATTATCATCCCGATCTCGATTGCCCACAACTCAGACCTAACACCGCCTAACGAGAGTCCTTTCTGGCCACCCGGGCATCGCGAGGAGGGGGCATGAAAAGCCAGATCATCGAAGGCGAGGGCCCGCCTTTTATATGCACCAGGAACGACCCCGCAGCGTTCATGGGGTACCGATTTGCCAGATCCGCGCTGCCGATCTGCAAAACGGTGTTCTGACTCACATGTACTACACTCGGGATACAGGCGCGGTCGCTTGGACGACTGGACATGCCACCCTGAAGCCGTGCCGCTTTGTCGCACAGCCAAAGGTGTAATAACCGGCCCGGGATTGGCCAAAGGAAGAGCGCGATGTCCAGGTTTCCCTCGGCCCTGCCCTCCACCGGTAGCATCCGCTACACCGACTACCTCGCCCGCACCACACTCCGTGCCTGGGTGGGCATGTCCTTCGTGGGCGCTAGTCTGCTGATCTTGGGTGGGCTCGCCCTGTCCTGGCTGGTCGTCTACACCGCCGGTGGCGCCGACAGTATCGTCCCGCACTTTTATTACGTGCCCATCCTGTTCGCCGCGGCGCGCTTCGGCGCGGGCGCCGCCCTGGTCGTGGCCCTGGTGGCCGGCGTTCTGGCCGGACCCATGACGCCGGTGGATGTCACCGCCGGCATCGCGCAGGAGACCGAACGCTGGCTAACCCGTACCGGATTCTTCGTCGGCATCGGCCAGCTGATGGCCTGGCTGGTCATCCCCGCGCTGCACCCGGTCACCGAGGAACTGCGGCGCATGCGCCAAGAATTCGATATCCGGCGCGGGCTGCGGCACAACGAGTTTTTCCTGCGCTACCAACCGATTTACTCCCTGGCGCAGGAGCGCCATGTCGGCGTCGAGGCGTTGATCCGCTGGCAACACCCCATCCGCGGAGAACTATCCCCGGCGGAGTTTCTGGACGTGGCGGAGGATTCCACGTTAATTCATGACATCTGCGATCTGGCCCTGGACGAGGGCTGCCGCCAGGCCGGTGCGTGGAACGCCCTGGCCGCCGAACACGGCCGCCCCGCATGGTACGTGGCAATCAACCTCTCGGCGCACGACATCGTCCGCCCCGAAATGGCGGCCCATGTCGCGGCCGCGCTGGATCGCCATCGGCTACCGCCGGAGTTGCTGCACATCGAACTGACTGAGACAGTGCTGGCGATGGACGCGGCCACCGATGCCCTGAAGCAGCTCAAGTCACTCGGCATCCAGCTCGCCATCGACGACTTCGGCACGGGTTATTCCTCGCTGGCCTACCTCAACCGATTCCCCATCGACATCCTCAAGATCGACCGCCAGCTGATCTCCGGACTCGGGATCGATCCGTCCGCCCACGACCTCTCGCGCGGCATGGTCCTGCTGGCCGAGTCGCTGGGCCTGCGAACCATCGCCGAGGGCGTGGAGACGAAGGAACAACTGGCAATCGGCCGCGAACTAAAATTCGATTGCATCCAGGGCTACTACTTCGCCCGTCCGTTACGGGCCGAAGAGATCCCATCCCTGCTGCTTTCCGACACGCCGCACACCGGCCATCTGCACGCGGTGCGCTACTGACCGAAATAGTCGCGCAGGAGCTGGGTCGTGCGGGCAGCCGGATCCTCGCGGATGCGCCGCTCCTCGTCCGCGAGGATGGTAAACAGGCCATCCAGGGCGTGATCGGTCACGTAGCGATCCAGATCGACGTCCAGCCCCGACAGGCCCGGAATGCGGCCCGCCGCGTCGCGCAGCGGCTGGTACACCCGATAGACGTCGGCCCGCTCCATCTGCTCCTGCACAATCGGCATGTAGCGCTCGCGCAGGGTGGACTCCGACGCATCGCGCAGATACTGCGTGGCGGCATCATCGGCCCCGCGCAGCACCCCATACACATCCTCCGGCCGCATCCCGCGGATGGCGCTGACAAACACCGAAACGGCCTCCTGCGCTGCGGACTCCGCCGCACGATTCATCCGCCGCTCCAGATCGTTCACCTGGCTGGCAAACCCGACGCGCCGCAGCGTATCGCCGGCCTGCTCCAGCTCCGGCGGAAGACCGATGCGGATCAACGCGTTGCCCCAGTAGCCATCCTCGCGGCCGGTCCGCTCCACCGTGCGCTCGGTGCCCACCCGCAGGGCCTCGCGGATGGCCTCCTCGGCACGATCATCACCACCATCGAGGCCGAAGTCGCGGACATCCAGTCCGGCGCAGGCGGTCAGCAAGAGGGGGACCAGAAGCCAGGGGAGCAGGTGCGCGCGTCGCATGTCGAAACTTCCGTGAGGGACTTCCCGCCATGATACACAGGGCATCGACTGGCCCGCGCCAGGCCCCCACTTGCCGTGGAGCTCGGCTTGTCCGATGGTGATCGTCCATGAATGCCAGCCGTCCCGAACCGTCCCGGCGCCGCCGGCGCCTCGGCGCCTTCCTGATCCTGGTGGGCGTGCCCCTGCTCGGCCTCGCCATCTGGGTCGGCTGGGCCGAGCAGAATCCGGAACAGGAGCGCGAGCTGCGCGTCGAAGTCCAGGACCGCCTGCACGAATGGTTCCCCGAGACCATGGAGCTGCCCGACGATCTGCGGGGCTTCCTGCCGCGTTCGGACCGGTTCGACGACGAGCGCCCGCCGGACGTTCTGCTGCTGCACGGACTGGACGAGCCCGGCGATATCTGGGACGCCCTGGCGCCCGCGCTGGACGACGCCGGAATCAATGGCTGGGAATTCCGCTATCCCAACGACCAGGCCATCGACCACAGCGCGGACCTGCTGGCGGAACACTGGGCGCAGCTCGAAGGCGACGACCCGCTGATCCTGATTGGCCACAGCATGGGGGGTCTGGTGATCCGCGATTTCGTGACTCGCTACCGGCATCCGGAGGATGCGACCCCGCGTGTCGGGGGGCGACCCGTCGCCGGCGTGATCCTGGTGGCCACCCCCAATCATGGCTCCGAGTGGGCCCGGCTGCGGGTCTGGCTGGAGGTACGCGAGTGGCTGGCCGACATCCAGCAGCAGCGCTTCTCGCTGTTTGCCGGCCTGCGCGACGGCACCGGCGCGGCCAAGATCGACCTGCGCCCGGGCAGCCACTTCCTGGCCGAACTCAACGCACGCCCCTGGCCGGACGACATACCGGTCCGCATCATCGGCGGAAAACTGCCCGAACCCACCCCCGCCATGCGCGAGAGTCTGGCCGCGCTGGACGAACAGATCGACCTCGAGGCGGTGGCCGGGCGCATCAGCGAATGGTGGGAGCAGACCGACGACGAACTGGGCGACGGCGTGGTGCCGGTCGAATCCTTGCACCTGGACGGTCATCCGAACCCGCTGATCCTCGAGGCCTCGCATCGTGGGCTGCTGGTGCCCGGGCCGCTGACGGACGAACCCCCGGCCATCGACACGATCCTGGAGATCCTCGATCAGTGGCAAGGCGACCCGTAAGCGCAAGTGCCCGGCGTGTCCCGCCCGCGCGGAACGTCTACCGGAATCCTGGCTCTCAAGGGGATGGATATCCCTCTGCTCGTCATCGGCGTCCTGCTCGTCGCCAGCCTGACCGCATTCTTCTCGGGCGTACTGCCCTACCCGGTCGGTTGGATCATCCTGGGAATCGCCTTCATCGCCCGCCTGATCTACCTGAGCGGGCGCTGAAGGCCCAACGGATGGCTCATTCTCGGCCTCTATCGGCGCGCCCGGGCTGTTGTATGGTCAAAGTCACGACAACAGGGAAAGGTCCCAGATGACGATCTCCACCCTCAGTGGCCTTTACACCGGCCGCGTGGCCCCCGACTACGCCAAGGGCCGCGCCAGCGCCATCGACAAGCAACCCGCGCCAGGCGAGGTATCAGTGGATCGCCTCGGCCTGACCGGTGACGAACAGGCCGACCCTGACAATCACGGCGGTCCCGAACGGGCGCTGCTCCACTACTGCCTCGACCATTACGCCTGGTGGCAGACGGAGCACCCAGCGCAGGCCACGCGCTTCGAGCCCCCCGGCTTTGGCGAAAACCTCGCAAGCCGCGACATGGACGAGCACAGCGTGCACATCGGCGATGTCTATCGCATCGGCTCCGTCCGGGTGCAGGTCAGCCAGCCCCGAACACCCTGCTGGAAGCTGGACGTCCGCTTCGACATCCCCGGCCTGGCACGCCGGGTCCAGGAAACCGGGCGTTGCGGCTGGTTCTACCGCGTTCTGGAACCCGGCACCCTTACTGCGGGCGACACCATCGAACGGCTCGAACGCCTGCCGGAAAGCCTCAGCATCGCGGCCGCAATGGCCGCGGTCTATCAGCGCCCGAACCACCAGCACCTGCAGCAACTCGCCGATTGCGAAACCCTGGCCCCCAACTGGCGAGACAAGGCGCGTAGGAAACGGCGCGGCGCCGCCGATGCCAGCAGCCCGCAGCGGCTGACTGGCGAGCCACCCTCCGCATAAGCCGCATCCCCGGGCCTTAAACCAACACCTGAGCCAATGATGGCTGCCCCCGCCCGCTTCCCGCCTGCACGCGAACCCCTCCACAACTTGCCGCCTACATCTGTGAACTAGCGTTCAACTCCTCACGCACAGGGTTTATCCGACCCCCAACCAGCGTTATCCATGGCTTGCACGCGACCGATGCACCCCCGAGGGGTGACATCCAGTCGGTGCGACTTTTGCCAAAAATGTAGGAGCAAGAACCATGTGGAACTATCGAAAGACCGGCATTGCCATTGCCCTGAGCTCGCTGTTCACACTCGGTGCCCTGGGCGCCGCCCAGGCCCAGGATCTAGGCTCCTCTGCCGAAGGCGCTGCCGAAACCGGAGCCGAAGCAAGCGGCGGCATGGGTAGCGAACGTGGCTTGGGCAGCGACCGCGGCATGGGGGCCGGCGCGGGAGCCGGCGCTGACACCGACATGGACGATGATGGAGTCGACGCCGAAGGCGATGCCGAGGCCGAAGGCGGCTTCGACCTGGATAGCGACGACGAAGAAGACAACAACTAAACCCACCCTGAACGAGAGGCCGGCCCCAACGGGTCGGCCTGTCATGGCCTGGCCGCCAGGAAAACACTGATCAAGGAGTATGTTCGCGTTGGTGTCCCATGTTTTCCGAGACAAGGCGCACCAACCCCACAACGCCTTTAAAGACGGGGCACGGCCGACCGCTGTTGGTGAAAACGGGTGCGCGCACGGCGTTGTGGCTCACCTGGGGCAAAGTGACCGCACGGCAGTCGCCGCCCTTTGCTGACACCCAAAAGCGACTCGAGCGCCAACATGCACCTTGATCAGTGTTTCCCCAGGACACCGGGCTCGCTGCCCTCATCCTTGCTGGAGCCTGGTGGATGCCCCTTCATCCTGTTCCTGTCTGTCCTCTCCGTTGCCTTCCATGGCTATTGGCTTCGTCGGAGATACTCACCATCAGCCCATGACCAGGTTCACCAGGGGGAACAGTCCGAACCAGAGCACATAGCCCAGGGATGCCGCCATTAATCCATCAATGCGCCCCCTGGGGCCTTGGCGGTGCAGCGCACGCCACAGGAGCCAGACCAACCAGGCGGCATACGGGACCACCACATACCCGATCCCGGCATAGGCCCCCTGCGCCCATCCCAGCGCATCGAACAATGCGCCGCTGGCGGCCGCCAGGATGGTGAACGACAACGCCACCCAAAGCGCACCGTCGTTCCCCAGCCGCACGGCCAGGGTGCCCTTGCCCACCGCGGCGTCCGCCTCGCGGTCGGGAATACCGGATAGCGTGATCGACGGCACAATCGCCAGGAACAGCGGCAGGCTCAACAGCCAGGGCAAGGACGCGGTCCAGTCGCCCGCCAGGAACACATAGCCGCACAGCAGCACGCCCAGGCTGTGCGTCAGCGCGACATCGAGCTCGCCCAGCCCCCGATAGCTAAGCTTCAGCGGCGCCGCCGTGTAGCCGATCGCCAGGATCGCGAGGACGACCATCACCAGCAGGATCGGCCCCGAATCTCCGGGTGCGGTCGCCAGCAATGCAACGAACGCGAGGGCGAAGCCCACCAGCGCGACGGCAATCCCCACGCCCAGCTCGCGCGCGGACAACAGCCCCTCCACCAGCACACGCGACCCACCGGTAAAGGGACCATAGAACCGGTTTTGCCGGTCCGAGCCAAAGTCCACGCGTTCGTTCACCAGCACCGTGGCCACTTCCAGTAGAAACAGGCACAGGTACCCGAGCCAGAACACCGGATTGCCGAACACCCCACCCGCCGGGGCGGCCACCAGCGCCCCCACCGCGTAGGCCACAAAGGTCATCGGATAGAACTGCAAGCGCAACGCCTGGAGCCAGGCACCGGCCTTGTGCGCAAGCCACTCGCCCGCACTTTCGCGCCCCCTGGCCAGACGCAGCCCTTCCTGGCGTGCGCGCTGCAACCAGGCTTTGCGCTGGGCCTCGTCGCTATGGCGCACCGAACCGAACATCAACGAGCGCACCGGCCGGACCCCACAGAACCCCAGCGTGGCGCGCGCCATCGCATTGGCACCTGGCTGGCGATACACCAGCCGGTGGATCAGCGGCGGCGTATCCATGGTCGTGATCAGTTGCGCCGAGCGGCCCTGCAGCAACCCTTCGTACCCGGTACCGCCCTCGCAGGAGCGAAAGGCGAATTCCGGCGTCATGATCCGGTCCAGAAAACCCTTGAGCAGCGCCGGCATGGTGCCCCACCAGGTGGGATAGACAAACACCAGATGATCAGCCCACGCGACGAGGCCGCGTGCGGCCTCCAGATCCTTTTCGAGTGGCTGCTGATTGGGCGAAGGGGTGTGGACGTGCGGATCAAACTCCAGACTCGCCAGATTCAGGGACTGCACCTCGGTCCCGGCCGCGCGCGCCCCTTCGCTGTAGGCTTCGGCCAGCGCCCCGCACAGGCTATCGGTGCGCGGGTGGCCGAGGATGACGAGCACCTTCAAGCGGGGTCACTCTGTGCGGTGGTCATACCTTCGTTCTCCAGCCCGCCGCGGTGACAACCACCGACGTCATGGGTACCGCAAGCCAGGCCCTGCCCGCGAATCGGATTCCACCCTGCCGACGACGTATCCCTGCATGACGAAACCCTCCGCACCACGCTACTCATCCATACCCACGACCCCACACAAGTCCTCCGTCCGCGCCGACCGACCGTTTTAGGGCCGATCCCGCGAGTCGAGGAATTCGTCCACCACAGCGGCTCCACCCAGAACATAGCCCGCGCCGGAGAGGCTTGCTACCGATCCGTCATACCCGGAAGCACCGTTCCGTTAGAGAGCTCACAAGATCCGGTCCACCGGAACAGTCAACGGGCGTACGAGAAGCGGTCGCGGCGAACGGCGTCTGCGGGTGGCTCAGCGACGCGGGTTACGGATTCCCAGCGCATCGGTATCCCGTTGCGGTGCGGACGGCCGGCGCAGTTCCGCGACGATCATACGGAGCGATACGGCAAACAGAACCGTCCCCAGCACCAGCATGCCGTCGACTAGCCAGCCATTCGCCAGAAACGGAAAGATCGGACCGTCATTATCCCCGAGCTTCTCGGCCAGTCCCAACCCCAGCAGGAGCGACCCCGGCGTCTGCACCAGCGCCGCACGATGAAAGGGGTGCATCCGCACAGTCGACCGCTGTGCCGCGGCCACCGCGGACTCCTGGACGGCATCCGGCGCGGCCGATCGGGCCGCCTCCGGCGGCGGTGAGCCCGGCGCGATGCCCCCCTCAGCAGGACCCTCGCAGACCCCTGCAGGGTGGCGATAGGCAAACACCCACCACATCAACAACGGGCTCCCAAGGAACGCGAACAGCACCAGCCCGAAAGCCCCCGCCCCGGATGCCTCGCCACCGTTCAGCGCATGCGCGAGCAATACCGTGGCAAAGGGCAGCGCCAAGGTCGCGAAGGCATACAACACCCGCACGCCAAGCGCGGCGCGCCGTCGCGACAACAGCATCACCAATGCGGCCACTACCGCGAAACTGTATACAACCAGAAGAATCATGAACGCCTCCCTGCGTCACGTGATTGGAACGGTCCGTCGCTGCGGGGCCTGGCGACCCCGCCTGCCGATCCTACCGTCCTGGACCATCCGTTGCTCGTGACCGCCCCCTGCGCCTTGCCGGCCTGACCGCATTCTTCGCAGGCGTACTGTCCTGTCTCACCGAGCCGATCAGCCCGCGTCGTCCAGGCCTGGAAACTCGAGTTCGTAGCGCAGCTCTTCCTCTGGCTGCCGGATGAAGTTCCCCTGAACCAGGTCGATCTGGGCCTGCCACAACAAGGCCAGACCATCGGCATCCTCCACATAGCTGGCCATGGTGTAGGCACCGACCTCCTTGGCCTGACCCAGGAGGCCGTTGAGCCGTAACGAAGGCGTGGCGGAGTGATGCAGCCCCACGGTGAGTTCCCGCGCGATCTTGACGTAGTCGGGCCGCATTTCGGCAAGCATCCGGCGCGTATCGGCATCGGTACTGGCGCCAAAGTGTTCCAGGGCGATGCGGATCTCCAAATCCCGAAGCGCATCGCCGAAGGCCGAGAGCTGATCCACACGGCCCAGCACATCGCCCTCGCGGAGTTGCAGAACCAGGCTTCCCGGCCATACCGGGTGCACGGCAAGTTGTTTGCCCAGCCAGGGCAAAAAGCTCGAATCGCCGAGCGAGCCGCGGGACATCTTCACAAACAGCCGCGACTGCGGATGGCTCACGGTTCGGGCATTGAGGATGCCAAGGGCATTACTGATGACCCAGCGATCGAGATGCCGGTCGAGCTCGAGCCGTTCCGCCATCTCGACGAACTGTCCCGGCAACAGGATCTTGCCATTCGGCTCGCGGATTCTCAGCAGCACCTCGTGACGCTCGATCTGATCGGACCCACTGATATTCGCGATCGGCTGAAACACCGGGAACAGTCGCTTTTCCTTGATGGCATGGGCAATGGTGCGCCGCCAGTGATTGCGCTCTTCGACCTCCAGATTCGGCGTCAGCAACTCCGGATCCAGTTGCACCCGGTTGCCGCCGCTGTCGCGGGCCTCGCTACAAAGCGCGATGGCACGGTCCAGAGCCTTGAGCGGACGTTCCCACATCACCTGTCCGACACCGATGCTGGCCGCAACGGTTCCACCGGGGAGACCGGACACAGCGGCACCGGCAGTCTGCTCATGCACGCGTTGCGCGAGTTCGACGATCTCCTTCAGGTCCTTGCGTTGGGCAATCGCAATCAAGCCCGCCTCACCATGGCTCACCACCAGATCACCCGGGGCCATGGCCTCGCGAATCCGGCGCACGAACTGGTTGCGAGTCTGCTGGTAGTCGATCGGACCGAGGCGGGCGAGGAGTGCCCCCGGGTCATCGAACGCCCACTGCAGGACCACCGCGGCCCCCTGCGCAGGATCAAGGCCGTCGAGATGGCATAACACGAGACGCTCGAACTCCAGGGGATGCACCAGTGTCGGCGCACGACCAAGCTCGGCCTGGCCGTGCGCCCGCGACCGAATACGGCGGTGCCATGCAGCCCGCGCACGAACCCGGCAGACGATGTCCGCATCGGTACTGGCGGGCGGCAGGTAGTCGAGCATCCCATTGCCGGGCGAGCCATCCGGTGCCCCCGGCACACCCAAAGCCAACAGGGGGATATCCAGAGACATGTCGTGGGGCAACAGCAGGCGGCCGATCTCCTCCGCGGTGACCCCCGGCAAAGACCCGGCGATCACTACCGCCTCTGGCCGACCATCCGCCACTCGACCAACCACCTCCAGGGGGTCCACGCTGATACCTACCTCCAGCCCGGCCTGCCGCAACATGGACGCCGGCTCCTCGACAGACCCGGCGTCCGCGCCGAGCATCAGCACCCGGTACGGGATCAGGTCGTCCTGCACCAGCCCGCGTATGGCCCCCACCAAGTCCAGGTCCGTCACGGGCCGCTTCAACAGGGCATCGGCACCGGCGCGGAGCACATGCAGCCCGGCCTGTCCTGCTGCTCCTCCGCTGACTGGCGCCAGGATGACCAGCGGCACGCCCGGCAGCGAACCGTCACGCAGATGGACAAGCCGCGACAGTTCGGCGTCATCCATCGCCGCCAGTTCGGCGATCATCACGTCGGGGCGGGTCGCGTCGCCCGGATGCGGCAGGGCTGCCTCGTCGGCGCACGCAATAACCGCATAGCCGTGTATTCCCAGCAGCAAGGCGGTCTCGCTCTCCGGCGAAGCATCCGCCCCGAACAGGCATACCAGAGGCCGCTGGATCGTCGGGGCCGGCGCGGCCGTCTCGGCGTCGTACGCGGCGAGCGGCACTTCGCCCCGCACACTTTCGCGCAGCCGCAGAACCAGGGCTCCAATGGTCTCGAGATCGGCCGGGTTGGGACGCACCGTGGTGGCCGCATACTGCGCCAGACGCTCATCAATCCGGCGAGCGGTGGTGAAGGAGTCATCCATTGCCGAGCCGGTCAGACCACTCACCAAAGCCCGCGTTATGCCCCGGACATCCATCACATCCTGTGGCCGGAACCCGCGCTGGCGCACGATGTACCAGCGGTCCCTGAGGTCATCGACCACCTTCGGAAGTTTCTTCAAGAAGTCCGTATCAAGGGCATCCGAGGCGCCCCCGGATGACTGGGTTTCGGAGTTATGCATCATGTAGACCCGGACGTGACCAGTTCAGCCTCACTATAGACAAGTATCCACGGCCCATGGGGCCGAGCGTCCGGCCCTGACCTCCAGGACGCTGCCCGACCCAGCGAGCTCTTCGCGGGGCATAACGCCGAGGGGCCTTGTGGCAGCCTGATTCGGTTATTCCCGAACCGAGCCCCGGGTTAGGATGACGCCTTGCGCATAACGGGAGAGGGATCGTGCTGTTCTGGCTCACGTTGGTGCCGTTCGTGTTGCTGTTCGTGTGGCTGGTGCCGTTGCGGCGGCCGGCCTTTGAAGCGGCGCCCATCGCCTATCTCGCCACCCTGGTTCTGGCCGTTCTGGTCTGGCAGATATCGGGCACGGTGCTGGTAGCGAGTCTGCTGGATGCTGCCATCGTTTTCGTGGAGGTCCTGCTGATCATCCTGATGGCACTGCTGGTGCTGAACGTGATGATCGGGACCGGGCACATGAGCGCGATCCAGTCAGTCATCGCCAGCGTCTCGCGCGACCACCGGGTGCTGGCCATGCTGCTGGGGTGGGGGCTGGTCGGTTTCGTAGAGGGCATCGCCGGCTTCGGCACCCCCGCGGTACTGGCGGCACCGCTGCTGGTGTATTTCGGCATGCGGCCCCTGAAGGCGGTCGCCATCGCCCTGATCGGCAACAGCACCGCCGTCCCCTTCGGTGCGGCCGGAACGCCCGTGATCATCGGCTTCGCCGGCCTCGGACTGGATGCGGAGACCACCCGCTCGGCCGTGTTGCAGACGGCGGTCATCCACACCGTCCTCGCACCATTCATTACGCTGTTCATGGTCTGGGTGGCGACCCTCGGCGAGGAACGCGGGCGCTTCCGCGAGTTCGTGCCCTTCGCCGTGCTATCGGCGCTGGCGTTCGGCATCCCCTATCTGCTGATTGCCTGGCTGGTGGGGCCGGAACTGCCCGCGATCATCGGCGGCGTGGTGGCAATGGCGGTGATTGCCCTGGCGGCCCATCGCGGCTTCCTGCTACCTGGGCACGAACGACGCGCAGAGGTCGAGCGGGCCCCAGTCGGGCGGGTGGTGCTGGCGTTTGTGCCATTCGCGGTCATGGCCGTGGCGCTGATCGCCTCGCGCACCATCATGCCGCTGCGCGAGGCCCTGCAGTCCGTGCGCTGGTCGCCGGGCGAGTTCCACGGCATCGAGCTGGGGCAGAGCCTGGCCCCGCTGTACACACCCTATTTCTACTTTGGCCTGGCCCTGCTCACCGCGCTGATCCTGTTCCGCGTGAGCCGCGCCACGCTGGGTCAGGCGGTGGCCGCCACCTGGGGCAAGCTGCGCGTGGCGGCCATCGTGCTGGCATTCATCATCGCCCTCACCCAGCTCCTGCTGAGCTCCGGCTCCAACGCCGCAGGCCTGCCGTCGATGCCACAGGTGCTGGGGCAGGGCCTGGCGGAATCACTGGGCGGGACCTTCGTGATGTTCAGTGCCTTCCTCGGTGCCCTGGGCTCGTTCATGACCGGAAGCGCGACCGTCTCCAACCTGCTGTTTGCCCAGCTCCAGGCAGACACTGCCGATGCCCTGGGCATGGCGCTCCCGACCGTACTCGCCCTGCAACTGATCGGCGCCGGGGTGGGCAACATGATCTCGCTGCACAACATCGCCATGGCGGCCGGGGCCGCCGGCCTGCAGGCACGCGAGGGTCAGGTGATCCGCGAGACCATCATCCCGGTCATCGTCGTCTGCCTCGGGGCCGGCTTGCTGGCACTCGCCTGGTAGCCAGGGGCGGCGTCGGCCCGCGCTACGGGTTACCGGAAGGCGACACTGGGGCGCCTTTCCGTGGCCTCGGCTACCACCGATAACAACTGGCTTCCTTGCCCATAATTTGCATCCCGATACGCTCCGCCGCGGGGCCACCCGCCACTCCGTAGCAGACATGCAGCGGCAACAAGTGCTCCGCCCGCGGATGGCAGAACCGGGCGCCCGGCGCGGCATCCCAGTGCACGAGCTTGGCCGCCCGTGCATCTTCCGCGTCCGCGCGCCCGCAGCAGACGGCCTCCAACCAGGCCTCGAACGACTGGTTGAGCTGCCGGGACTCCTGCGTATCGGGCGTGAAAAAGGCGCGCAGGTTGTGGAACGAGAAGCCAGACCCCACCACCCACACACCGGATTCATGCAGCCCTGCCAGAGCCCGTCCAATCTCAATATGCTGCGCCGGGTCCAGCGTCTCCACCAGGGAGAGCTGAACGCATGGGACCTGCGCCTCGGGATACATGATCTTCAGCGGCACGAAGAGCCCGTGATCGAACCCCCGCGCCGGGTCCAGGTGCGCATCGATGCCCGCCACCTGCAGCCGTCGATGAACCTCCGCGGCCAGTGCCGGCTCGCCCGGGCAGGGATACTCGATGGTGTACGACTCCGGGGGAAACCCGTGGTAGTCGTAGATCAGCCCCGGATTCGCCCCGGACGTGATGGTCGGCACCGACGCCTCCCAGTGCGCACTCACCACCACCAGCGCATCGGGCACCCGCACGCGCCCGGCCAGACCCTCCAGATTCGTCACCATGGCCGTGTGCCCTGGGTCCCCCAGCAGTGGCAGCGGCCCGCCGCCATGGGACAAAAACAACGCCTGCGTCTTGTCCATCATTCGCTCCCGCCGTTGCATCCCGGTCGTCCGGTCACCCACACAAGCCCGCTACCTACCTACGCCCGTCTCCATCAACGCTGAAACCGGCACCCCTGGAGCCGACAAGCGCCCTCAGTAGCTTCCAGACCAACGACCGCCCTGCACTGATCGTCCGATTCAGGGCTGGGCCCGTCACCCCAACCCCTTCGGGGCGCGCTTCAATGATCGCGCGACCAATGCCAAACGGCATACCGAAGTCCTGCAGGGCCCACTTGCCGGAACGTCGCTACGCGTGGACGTCCAGGACATCACAATGCGGAGCGATGACACGGCCTTCACCGCAGCCCTGTTGCGGGTCTCGAACATCGCATCCATGCCTGCGGGCCTCCCGGACCGGGGGGACGGCGCCCTGTACACGCGCATGAGCTTCCTGCTCGAACACGACGATCATCACGGCTGGCAGATTCGGTTCGGGCAAAACACCGCCGTGCATCGGTAGGCACGCGGAACCGGCACACTGCCACGGCAGCGAACAAGATCATGGAGAGCCTCTTGCTTCGTCTCCACCGGACATGACGCGGTAGCGTTCGGGTGACGCCTGGATCTCGCGATGTCCGCCCATGCTCACTCCGATGGATGCGAGACCACTCCCGCCCGCACCATGTTCCACCCCGCATACACCAGGCCGCGCGCCAGAGGTGCCCCCGTCTCCACCGCCGTCACGTGGGCATCGATCCTCCCAGAAGGTGCCTTTGCATCCCTCGTGCTGGTTGAAAGCCTGACCGCCCCAGCCCGCGCTCAACGGCATGGCATCCGCAATCTCGGCGTGAGACGCAAGGAGACGCTGATCAGCCGCCCCTCGAATCGCCAAGTTTTCGACGGTTACCGCAGCCAACCCCGTTCACAGGAAAATTTTCCGTCGAGAAATTGACATATATCAGATTATCTGGATTTTCTTCTTTTACGATGCAAGCCGCTAGGTACTGGCGGGCCCAAAACCCCGCCCTCCAGCAGGCGGGGCCCCGAATGCCCCGAGACATTTGGTCTTGTTTAAGTGGTTGTTAACTTGAGGAGGTATTGCCATGAACAAGCTGGCCAAAGCTCTTTCTACCGCTGCGCTGATCGGCGCCTTTGCGATCCCGATGCATGCCTCGGCCCAGTGGTGGGGTCCCGGCTATCACGCGCCGAATTATGGCCCCTACTACGGTCCCGGCTACGGGTACGGTCCCGGCTGGGGTCGCGGCGTAGGTGACTGGTTCGGCCTCGGCGACATGTTCGGCGACTTCGACTTCAGCATGCGCGGTCGCGGACATGGATACGGCAGCGGGCATGGATACGGCGACTACTACGGCCGTCACTACGGGAACTACTACCCGCATTATGGCTATGCCCCGTATTACCACCCCGCCCCCTACCAGGGTGCAGCCTGGGCTCCGCAACAGATGGCTGCGGATCAGGCGGAAGATCAGGACAACTGATCGCGATCGCGCCTTCCGGCCGCTAGACAACCGGCCCGGTCTGCCCATGGCAGGCCGGGCCGGTCACGTTCCTGCACCCCGCATTTCACACCGGATCTCGCCTCCCGGAAAATCATGGGATTCCTCATCTAGCCTGAAATTGACGCTTTATCCTCGTTTCATCGCTGTTTTCGACGTTTCGCGTGTTCCGCCCCCGTTTTGCGGTCAAACCTGACCTATAGTTCTTTCAAAAACCCCGCCGGGCCGCAGATCCCATGACCGAGACCTCGGACATCCGCAGGAAGAGCTTCGTCGCCCACATGGCGACGGTCTTCATCAACGCCCTCAACGACAACTTCTTCCGGCTGGTGGTCATTTTCATCGCCATCCGCGAGTTCGTCGCCGAGGGCGAAGGCACCTTCTACTACAGCCTGGTCGGTTTCGTGTTCCTGCTTCCGTTCGTGCTGTTCTCGCCATGGGCGGGCTACATCGCCGACCGCTACAGCAAGAAGATTGTGATCGTCTGCACCCGCATGGCCGAGGCCGCGGTGCTGCTGACCGCCGCGCTGATGCTGATCACCGACAACTTCCCCGGCCTGCTGGTGACCACCTTCCTGATGGGACTGCAGAGCACGTTCTTCAGCCCGGCGAAGTTCGGCATCCTGCCGGAGCTGGTGCGCTACCAGCAGCTATCGCGCGCCAACGGACACATCCAGCTATGGACGTTCCTGGCAATCATCCTCGGCACCGCGCTGGCCGGCTTCGTGATGGAGTTCGCCGGCGAGGCGCTGTGGGTCCCGGCGGCCCTGATCGTGGCGCTGTCCGTCACCGGTCTGGTGACCAGCTTGTTCATCGCCCCGACCCTGGCCACCGACAACCCCGCGCCGTTCCGCCTGAACCCGTTCGCGACCGTCATGCAGTCGGTCACCGAGATCCGGCCACACCGCGTCCTGTTCATGGTAATCCTCGGCATCGCATGGTTCTGGGCTCTGGGCACGCTGTACCAACTCAACGTCCCACTGTTCGCCGAGGTCCATCTGGAGCTGGGCGAGCTCGCGACCGGCATCATCCTGACCACGCTGGCGCTCGGCATCGGAACCGGCAGCATCCTTGCCGGCTACCTGTCGCGTGGCGGCATCGCCATGCACCATGCCCCGGCCGGCATGATCGCGGCGGCCCTGATCAGCGCATTGCTGTACTTCGCCACCGACAGTTACCCCGCGACGCTGGTGCTGATGGCCCTGCTGGGCATTGCCTCCGGTTTCTTCATCGTGCCGATCACCGCCTACCTGCAGGGTCACAGCCCCGCTGACCGGCGCGGCCGCTTCATCGCCGCCAGCAACTTCCTGGCTTTCTCCGCCATGCTGGTGGCACCGGTCCTGTTCTGGCTGCTTACCGGGCCCGCCGGTGCCACGCCCGCACATGTGTTCGTGATCGGTGGACTGGCCTCGCTGCTGGTCGGGCTAACGGCCCTGCGGCTGTACCGCCGCCACCGCGCGGAGGCGGATGCCTGAGCCATCAGCCTGCATCCCGCAGCCGTTCGATCAGGCGCTGGGCGTCGCGGGGCGCGGCGCCCTCGGCATCGTTGTCGAAGTAGACATGCACCTCACGCCCCTGCGCCAGCCACTGCCGCACGCGGTCGGCCCACTGGTCCAGCAGGCGGTCGCTGTAGGCCGAGGCATAGGTGCGGGTATGCCCGTGCAGACGGCAGTAGACCAGCGGGCCCGCTATGGCCTCCCAGCACGGCCAGTCCGGGGCATCGGACTGGCAGATCCCCACTCCGGCCGCGTCCAGCTGCCCCGCCACCGCCACGGTAAACCAGCTGGGATGGCGAAACTCGATCGCATGCCGCACCTCCGGCCAGAAGCCCAGCGCGTTGGTGAACGCCTCCAGACGCTCCTGGTTCACCGCGAAGTTCGGCGGCAATTGCCACACGACCGCCCGCAGCCGGCTCCCCATCGGTTGCATGCGGTCGCGCAGCAGCCGAACCGAGTCCCCGGCGTCCTTCAGTCGGTGGATATGCGTGACGAACCGGCTGCCCTTGATCGCGAAGCCGAAATCCGGCGGCGTCTGCTCCGCCCACCGCTGCACAGTCGTACTCGCGGGCAGGCGGTAAAAGGTGGCATTGATCTCCAGCCCGCTGAAATTCCGCGCACAGTGGGCGAGCCACTCGCGCTGTGGAACCCCGCGGTAGAAGTCGTCCTTCCACGCCCGGTAGTTCCAGCCGGACGTCCCGACATACGCACAGGCCATCGAGACCTCCTTCAGGCTTGCCTGCAACGAGTGTAGCCACAGGCCTGACGCCCTATCCGGAGGGTGCCCCAATCTCGCCTGCACTCATGCAGTGGAGTCGCGTGCGGAAAGCGGGCGGCCCAATGTCCGCCCGTTCCCGGACGGCTCGCGCCCCCCGGTCACGGACGGTGACGACTCGCCCCGGTCGCCACCCCGCCTGCGATCATGTGCGCCACCCGCAGTGGTTCCGGCAACCGGCTATGGACGCGCTGGTCTTCCAGGAGCCTCTGCGCCGCCTCGGGACTCAGCCCGCAGCGCTGCACGTACAACCCCGCCAGCGGTTCCATGACGCCGGCGGCCTCGATCAATCGCCACTTGCGCACGCCCCCTGGAACAGGCCCGAACAGCGCGCGACGAATCGCGGGCAGATCCGGTGCGTGGCGCGCCACCGCGAGGATCGGTAACCCGGTGCGCGCGTGCAGCGCCGGCAGGTCCACCACGTTGAATCCGGCCAGGGTGATCCCCTGCAACAGGATCGCGTGCAGTTGCGGTGCAAACGGACTGTCCAGCACGCATTCGGCCAGACGCGCGGTGGCGTTGGCTCCGTCACGGCGCACCCGCGTCGAGATCACACCGTCCAGCCGCATGCCGGCGAATACCGCACCGACCACCAGCACATCACCCCGATGTGGCCGCGCGAACGGCGCATCATCGAAACCCACCACGTGTGAAAGACGCTCCTGCATCCGCTTCCCGGTCTGCCGCCTCTCGCGCCGCGGCGTTTCACAGTTCCACTGGTGTCCGCCCAGGCCTCGCCAACCCGGAGCGCACTCGGGGCGGGCCCCACCCGCAGCGGCCCCGCGCGCTCCGGCGGCCCATAACGGACTCGCCTCGAAGGGCCACCGGTTGCAGAGGCGCCCGCAATACCCTACATCATGGCAGATACAAGCCCCGTTCCAGAGCAGACCGTGACCGACGAACTGCAACGCATCCGCTTCCTGATCAAGCGTGACGGCGAGGCCGCCACGCGGGAATGGGTCGAGCGCACATTGAACATCTACCGCGAAGCGCTGGCCGGTGCGGGCAATCACCCCCCGGCAGCGCACTACCGCTCGGAGTTCGAGCACTCCATCCGCCGCTTCGAACAGTGGCTGCACGGCAACATGAGGGACGACACGATGACGTTATCCGTCGAGGAGTTCTCCCGGGCGCGGGAGATGGTCAACGGCCTGCTGGAGGAACTGCATTTGGCGACCTACACGTTCGATGTCGAGCCGCACGACGATGGCTGGGAGATTCGGGTCGAATGCGCCGCCGAGGACGGCTGGATGACCCAAACCTTCGCCGCTAGCCGCGAGGAGCTGCGGCGCGGCGACGACGCCGGTGTGCGTCAGCGGCTGCTTGATGCCTGGGCCGGGCAGCTGGCCGGATGTCGACGCACGCGCTGACTGAACGCCTGACCGTTCCCAAAAGGCACAGACAGCCCTTGAATCCACGCCGGCCCGGGACATTTCGTACTTCTGCGCGGTCTCACCCAGTACCTGGACGACTGATCATTGACACCCCACATCTGGCGCCTACCTAGAGCGCACAAAGGTGGCTCGCCATGCGCCCGGACCTGATCACGGTATTTGGCGGCACCGGCTTTCTCGGCAGCGCGATCGTGCACGAGCTGATCGACGCCGGACACCCCGTGCGGATTGCTTCGCGCCGGGCGGCGTTACCCGCCGCGCTGGAACAACATGCCCAGGTGGAGCACTGCAGCGCCGATATCCGTGACGATGCCGCCGTCACCCGGGCCCTGGAGGGGGCCAGCGGCGTGGTGAACGCGGTCAGCCTGTATGTGGAACACCGCGACCTCCGCTTCACCACCATCCACGTGGAAGGCGCTGCGCGCCTCGCCCGATCGGCGCGCGCCGCGGGCCTGGCGCGAGTCGTGCAGATCTCCGGGATCGGGGCCGACAGGCAGTCGCGCTCCGCCTACATACGCGCCAGGGCCGAAGGCGAGTCGGCCGTGATCCGCGCGTTCCCCGACGCCTTGATCGTGCGTCCCAGCGTGCTCTTCGGCCCGCATGATGCCTTCCTGCGCAACCTGGCCGGCCTTGCGCGTCTGCCGGTGATCCCCCTGTTCGGCCGCGGAGAGACCCGCCTGCAGCCGGTGCACGTGGCCGATGTCGCCCGCGCCGTGGCCAGGCTGTTCACCGCCACCCCGCCTGCACACCCGGTCTTCGAACTCGGTGGTCCCGACATCATGACGTACCGCCAGATCCTGACTCGGGTACTGGTTCACCTGGAACGCCAGCGCCCGATGGTGCCAGTGCCCTTCGCGCTCTGGCACGCACTGGCCCGGCTCGGCTCGCTGCTACCGAACGCACCCCTGACCCGGGACCAGATCTTCCTGATGCAGCAGGACAACGTCGCCGACGAAACGGCGGGAAGCTTCGCCGACCTCGGCATCACGCCCCGCAGGCTGGAGGATTCCCTTCCGGACTGCCTCCCGGCGGAATGATTCCCGGATGCGCCGCCGCGCCGTGCGAAACCCAGGAAGCAGGGTGTCCTCTTCCTGCTCTCTTCCCGTCCTTTCCTGGTCGCCCCGGATGCGGCACGCCGGACCGCGGCTATATCCGGCGGCGCACACCTCACAAGCCCGCCAAATGTGCACCGCAATTGCACCATCGTTGAAACCGCCCTATGTTCCTGAAGATAACGTCCTGCAATCGTGGTGACCCAATGGCACGAGCGCACACCTTCAACCGAATCACTGTCCGGCCACTCGCGCTGTTAACCGCCCTGTGGCTGCTGGGCGGCGCCGCCGTCGCCGAGGACGCCCCCGGCGCCCAAATTGCGCAGGGAGGCAATGATCGCGGCGCGACCGCCTGCATCCAGTGCCACGGCGAACAGGGACAGGGCCAGGCACAGCCCCCATTCCCACGCCTGGCGGGGCTCCCGAAGGCCTACTTGGTCGAGCAAATGACGGCCTACCGGGAAGGCCAGCGCCCGAATGCCACCATGGGCCAGATCGCCCAGCATCTGGACGATGACGAGATCGAGGCGGTCAGCCGCCACTACGCCGAGATGAAACCCGCGGGCGGGCCGCACCGGGTGCCCGAAGACCTGGTAGAAAAAGGGCGCGAGATTGCGCTCGAAGGGCTGCCGGAGCGAAACATCCAGTCCTGCGCCTCCTGCCATGGCGAACAGGGGCGCGAGCGCAACCCCAGCCTGCCACCGCTCGCCGGCCATCCCCCGCGTTATCTCATGGCACAGCTCCAGGCCTATGCCCAGGGGGCCCGCAAGACCGCCCTGGCCGGTTTGATGCAAGGCATCGCCCAGGAGCTGGAGGAAGAAGAGATGGCCGCCGTGTCGGCCTACTTCGCCTCGATTCCCGCCCGCGAGGAATGACCCCTTTGCTGCCGCCCGGACCGGACATCAACGAGCCCCGGGGGCGCAGGGCCGTGGGCGCCCGGCTTCCGTCCATCCCGCCGGCGGGCTCAATCCCTAGATAGCCCCCCGACGCGTAGCGAGCCTCGACCGCAGTGCGGAAATGTCCCGGAGTGGGTATCTTGTTGGCGCGGGACAAGGCAATCCCGCTGTCGGGTCCGGTATCGCGCGGCCCGGATGAGTCAAAAAAGGGAGAGAAACATGCCAGGGAAACTGATCGTGGGCGGCCTCGTGGTCGCCGCCGCCGGTGTCGGGTATTACCACTACGAGGTCCGGCAGGTCGAGCAGAAGCTCGACGACATGGTGGAGATGCTCCAGCCGCTCGGCACGCTGCACTACTCCGACGTCGGTATCGGCCTCGGGGGCGAACTGCACGTCAACGGGCTGCTGTTTGAACCCAACAACACGGCCATCGGCCGCATGCGCGCTGACCGCATCACCCTGGAAGCCGGAAACCTGTGGCGGCTCGCCCGGCTTCGGCACACGCTGGATGCCCGACGCCTGCCGCGGCAGCTCGGGTTTTCCGTGCACGGGCTGACCCTGCCGGCCGGCATCGCCACAGGCGCGCAGGGCGACACGCCTGCGCTGTGGCTCGACACCGCCGGCTGCGGGGCCTATCAAGCCGCCCCGCCGGACGCCCTGATGGCCGCACTCGGCTATCGCGACATCCCGCTGGACTTCGGCGCCCACTACCACCTCGAAGAGGACCGCAACAGTCTGACCGTGCACAGCACGTTCGGCATGGGCCCACTGGGCCAGGGCACCTCCACCGGACGCTTCGACATCCAGGCCGCCTCGAACCGGGCCCGCGATCTCGCTCCGGCGCTAATGACCGCCTCGCTACAATCCTTGACCGTGGGGTACGCGGACCGGGGGTACTACCCTGCACTGATGGAATTCTGCGCGAACGAGATGGAGATGGCTCTCGAGGACTATACCGAGCACCACAAAGGCGCCTGGGTCGAGGCCTGGCGCCCCTTCGGCGTGCAGCCCGGGCCCACGATGGTCGATGCCTACGGACGCTTCATCGAGGATCCCAAGGACGTTTCGCTGCGCATTGGCCCGATCGACAACCCGGCGCTGCTCTGGGCCAACGTCGACACCCCGACCCACCTGCTACGTCGGGTCGAGTCCAGCCTGACCGTGGCCGAAAAACACTACGGTCGCGTCGATCTGCGCCCCGTCACCCCGGGCCCCGCCAGACCGACGACGACCGAGAATACGAACTTGAACACGGGCCCGGCCGCCTCGACCACGGCACCCGATTTATCGCCTGTCCCGAACATCGCACTGAATGCCCTGGGCGACCACATCGGCCGCAATATCCGCATCCAGCTCGCCGACGGGCGCACCCGCGATGGCGAACTGCTCGGAATCGAGGAGGAGCACATCCGTGTGCGCCGACGCTTCGGCAGCGGCTACATGGTCGTGCCACTCGCGCTGTCCGACATCGCCGAGGTGCGCCCACTCCGCTGAGGCCAGCGCGCCCCGCCATTGCAGAAAACTGCTGGAGCACAACATGGCATTGCACCACGCCACACCCGGAGAAATCGTGGACGTTCGCCCCCTGGGGAAAGAACTGCGCGAATCAAAAAGTGCAACGCTGCTGCGTTCGGAACATTTGCAATGTCTTCCGCGTCGTGCTCCCCAAAGGCGAAGAGTTCAGTGATCACGCCGTACCCGGAGAGATCACGGTCCAATGCCTGGAAGGCTCGGTCGATTTCCGTATCGGGGAAGACAAGGTCCAGCGACTCACCGCCGGCGCCCTGATCTATCTGAATGGGGGTCAGCCCCATGCCCTCAAGGCGCTGGAAGACGCGTCAGTCCTGGTGACCATCTACCACCCACGATAGCCTGATCAACCGATATTTGGCGTGATTCCACGCCACCATCCCGTACTGCACCGGGCCGGTTCCAGGCCCAGGCGCCACTCAGCGCCTGCTTGAGACGGAGCCGACTGCCTCTGCGCGCTCGAGTAGGCCGCCCCCCGAGTCCCATCCTCGCGCAGGCGAGATGACCGGGGCTGACCTTGCCCTTTACCCATCCACTGCCAGCCGAAATGCTCGGGGTCGAACCTTGCCCTTTGCCCATCCGCCGCCAACCCGCCGACCTGCTAAATCCGCAGGTAGAATTCTTAGCCCTGCCGGCAGCGACTTCACAGGGTGTTCCGGTACATCCGCCCGCCCTTCATGATCAACCGCAACGAGTTCTCCGGCTCCGCCAGGAAGGACAGATCCCGCTCCGGCTCCCCGTCGACCACCAGCAGGTCTGCCAGGCCGCCGGGCTGAACAACCCCCAGACCGCTGCCGTAGGGCGCGCGCGGCCCGGATAACGCCAGGCAGCGGCCGTTGTCCCCAGTAGCCATGCGCAGTACCTCGAGGGGTTCGTAGAAGCGGGTCATCTTGGCCAGCTGACGCCCCTGGGTATGGGTCTTGTCGGGGGCAAACAGGATGTCCGTGCCCCAGGCGGTCTGTACCTCATGCTCGCGTGCCCACGCGTAGGCCTGTTCCGTACCCCTGGCCACCCGCGTCTGCTTCGCCACCTGTTCCGGATCCCGGTAAACGTTGGAGTCCTCGTCCTGGAGAAATGGCTGCAGGCTCCACCAGACGCCCTCGCCCGCCATCATGCGGACCGCCTCCTCGTCTGCCAGCTGGCCGTGTTCGATGCAGCCGACACCCGCGCGGATGGCGCGCTTGATCCCTTCGGGCACGTAAACGTGCACCGTGGCGTAGGTGCCCCAGTCCCTGGCGGCCTCGACACCCGCGCGCAACTCCCGCTCGGTGTACTGCACGCTATCCAGGGGATCGTAGAGGGAGGCCACACCGCCACCAGCCATTAGCTTGATCTGGCTTGCGCCCAGCATGAGCTGTTCCCGCGCGCGACGGAGCACCTCGTCGGCGCCATCGGCGATCACCGAAACCCCGGAAAGCTCCGTCTGGATGGGGCCAGACAGGGCCGTGCGCGGTACTTCATGGCGCATGCGGAAATCACCGTGCCCCGAGGTCTGGCTGATCATCGCGCCGGAGGGGAAGATGCGCGGCCCCGGGGTAACGCCTTCGTCAATGGCGCGCTTGAGAGCGAAGGCGGGGCCGCCCACGTCGCGCACCGTGGTGAAACCACGCATCAGCGTCGCCCGCGCCTCGCGCGCCGCCTGCAGGTGAATGTAGGCCGGATCCGCCGTCAGGGCGGTGCGCATGTCCACCCCCGCCAGGGTGGTATGCCAGTGGGCATCGATGAGTCCGGGCATCACCACCCGTCCTCCGCAATCCACACGCAGCACACCCTCGGGCGCTGCGTCCGGCGTGATCAGATCGACGATCCGCTCACCCTGGATCAAAACCGCCACGCCTTCCCTCAGATGAAGGGACTGGCCATCGAACAGCCGCAGATTCACCAGTAGCAGGGGGCGATCCGGCAGGCCCGGCCGCTCATCCGGCCCGGCCGCTACTCGGAACCCGGCGAACATGCCCACCAGCACCGCCATGCCTCCCAGCATACGCCGGCGGCTGATGTCCGCCTCAATACGCTGCATGGCGCGCATGGTCTCCGGCCGGCCGCACAGGCACGACATGCCCCCGGGGTGTTCGGTGCCGCAGCAGGGGTGGGAGTGGACAGGCTCGTGCATCACTGGGCTCCTTGGGCAAGGCCGCTGACCAGTAAACACCGGGAGACGTCCGCGCCGCCCGATCCCTAGTTCAGATTAGCAGGGATGAGTGCATCTTGACCCTCATTCTCATCCCTTTGTCTCTTTCGAAACATTGTCGGAAGATGAGCCGTGAAGGCGATATCGGACCCCACGAATCCAGCTCCCCGGAGCAGGTTCAAGCGCTAATCAGCGCGAGGTTGGGGCGGAACCGATTGCTTCTGCGAGCTGGAATAGACGCTCAGGGCGGTCACGGTCAGCAGGATCAATCCCATGCCAAAGACCTGGAGTGCGCCCAGGGTCTCGCTCAGGAACACCACGCCGAACAGCGACGCAGTCACCGGCTCGACCATCGCCACGATGGACGCGACGGCGGGTGCCGTGTGGTTCAGGCCGATGATGTAGAAAATGAACGACAACCCGGCGCCCAGCACGCCCAGTATCACGAACAACGGCCAGCTCGGCGTGCTCAGCACAGCCACGGTCTGGTCGGGATCGCCCAGCCCGAACAGGATGACGACCAGGACCGCGAACGCGATCACCAGAATCGCCTGCGGGCTGCCGTGGGGTGCCGCGAACTTGAAGCCGAAGATAAAGACCGCGTAGGACAGCCCGGAAGCCAGACCGGCCCCAGCGGCAATCGGCGTCACGTCACCGGCGCCGATATCGTAAATACCCGTCAGCAGCACCACACCCAGCATGACCATCGCGATCGCGACCCACTTGAACAGGGTGGGTTTTTCGAGCCCGAGTGCAAAAGAGACGAGATAAACGAATACCGGCGCGCAGTACATCAGTGTCGCAGCCACCGCGACACTGCCCTCGGCGATGCTCAGGAAGTAGAAGGTGAAGTTGCCCGCGACCCCCAGGCCGGCGATCGCCGACCAGAACCACATGCGGCCACTGGCCAATCCGCTGCCATGCGGACGAATCGCAAGCCAGGCGAGCACGAACAGCAGCCCGATCGCACCCCGGTAGAACGACACCACCACCGGATCCCAACCCTGGCCCGTGAGAATGCCCCCAATCCCGCCGGACAGCCCCCAGGAAAACGCCGCCAGGGCGACGAACAGCGTGCTCAGACCCACCACTTTTTCGGATGAAAGCGACCTCAGCGGGGTCGGTGCGCCCTGTGCCATTCAGCCAGTCCCTATCGTGGGTCGTGAGTGAGTCCCGACCCGTCGATCTGCTGGTCGGCGACATGTTTCGCGTTGACCCCGCGATGGGTCAGCGAAACGCCGCACAATATAACAGCGCCACACGTCGTGATGTTGTGAGACATCAACGAGCCCGGGACATTAGAGAAGCCCTTGCCGCTTGGGTGGAGGCGCGGCGCGAAAGGACGGCCTGAGCCCTTGCCGCCCTCGCGGCTCCCGGGCAAATCAGTCGTGGACGATGATGCGCGCGCCGGCGGGGTCGATATCGACGCGGGAACTCGAATACTCGCAGGCGTCCGCGATTTCCTTCAGCTCTGGCATATTGTTGAGCTCCGCCAGTTTCCGCAACAGGCCGCCTTCGCAGTCGCATTGCATCCCTCTGTCGGGATCGGCTGTGCACTTGAACTCACCCCCATCCACCGACCAGTCCATGCCCGATGGCATCTGCAGGATGACGGGCTCCTCGCGCATTACCTGCACCTTCACCCGATCCGTGTTCTCGCCACGCTCCCAATCCACGGTCGGCAAATTGTCTCTGGCCATCATGTCACTCCTTCCATCCGAATATCCCGCGTAGTGTCACGCGATCCATGCCCAGCGTACGAGGCGCCTTCCGGCCCTTGCTTTGATGCCAGGCCCCTTCCACTTTCCGCCAAAATGGGCTGATGTCAGGATGCAGTCCGTACGGTGTCAAACATAACGAAGATCGTTGGTGTCCTTTGTTGCTCGCACATCCATTGCGCCACTCAAGCCGACGGGGGGCCCATTTGTGCGGGAAATCGCCGCAGCTGCTCCCTTGGCGATGCCGGCCTGCTACATCCGAAGGTAGACCCCATAGCGCGGGCTCGCTGGCACTCAGGCCGACACTCCTGTACACAGGGGGCGCCTGTCACAAACACCATCCGGAGCTTGCATGTCCAGGAAACCGTTCCTACTGATCGCCTTGCCCCTGGCCGCACTCATGGCGGCCCCTGCTTGGGCCGACGACGGCGAGATCCAGCGCATCCTGGAGGCCAAGGGGGCCGCATGGGAAGCCGGCGATGGCGAGGCCTGGGCACGCGACTATGCGGAGAACGCCGGGGTGATCAATCTCGTCGGCACGCGCCTCGAGGACCGTTCGAGCAATGCACAACGGCATACGGACTTGCTGCAGGGCCCCTTTGCCGGAACCTCGCTAAGCGTCGACGTACAGGACATCATCCTGCTCGGCGACGACACCGCCTTCGCGGAGGTCATGTTTCGGGTTTCGGGCATTGAATCCATGCCGGACGGCCTGCCGGACCGCGGCGACGGCGAGCTGCACACGCGTATGAGCTTCCTGTTCGAACGCCACGATCACCACGGCTGGCAGATCCAGTTCGGACAGAACACCGCCGTGCACCCATAACAGACGGCGGCGGCGACGGGGTCGGACCACGATAACCTACTGACTTAATGTAGTTATATCGCGCCAAACCCCCTTTCTAGACGCTTATCCGCCCTGTTTGGTGGTCAAGACCGTGTATCCACCCGATAACCTGCGCCGGTTTAGGACTGGCCACCCATCCCGCGATCCACGACGTCACCCGCCATCTCGCCCTCCCCACATGGCGTACCAGCAGGTGCACGCGCAGCGAGGTGACCATGGCGTTCAGCACACACAAACCGTAGTGCTGCCGCGCGTCATACAGCCAGTACCGCCCGAGCCTGCGGTCACGGGCAAACTTCAGCAGGAACTCCTGCTTGAGACAGCGATGGACCACATGCCAGATTGGCCCAGCCAGTGATGGGCTTCCCTCCCTGAAATAGCCATTTGACGGTCGAAATGGCGGCTTCAAGCCCGAATTCGTGCCCTAGGCCAGATATGTTCACCGCCTTTTCCAACCCTTACCCTGGTCCGCCCCCCCGATGCGCAGCCACTCTCGACGATTCAGCCCTTCAGGGTCGCGATGGCCTGCACCGTGTTCTCCTTCACCGGGCGCGGCCGCTCCGGCTTGAAGTTCCGGATGTACTCGACCGCCTCGGGGCCGGTGAGCACGGGTACCGACAGGTCGGACGAACGCCCCAGCGAGACATCCGGGTGGGTGAACAGCACGATCGGCTGGATCCAGCGCTTCGCCTTGCGGCTCTTCAGGTATTCACTCAGCAACCACACCTGCTTCTTCACCTGCCTGATGGGATTGCGCATCTCCTTGCCATAGCGGTTTCCGCGACGCCCCGTCTTGCTCACGGTCCATTGCGGCCGGCTCTCGTCACAGTCGATCGCCCCGTTGTTGTGCTTCACCTCGATCACGAACACCGCCTCCGGTCCGGTCACCACCAAGTCGGTCTCCACCATCCCGGTGCGGGACTGTTCGCTGGGCAGATCCACCTGATTGAAGATCGCGAATGAATCCGGGAGCTTCGAAAGCCAGTCCAGGGCCGCATCCTCGCCGCGCGCCCCCGCCTCGATCACCGCGCTGCCACCGATGCTTCCATACAGGGCCGCCACGCCCGCAAGCGCTACGAGCCCTACGAGCGGATGAATGAAGAAGGCCGCAACCGCGACCGGAAGGCCCAGGATCAGGACCAGATTCCGCCCCTTCGCCTGAATCGCCTTCGACTCCTCAGTCAATCGATTCGCGGTCACATACCGAGTATTCGCCATGGCCCCTTCCTTTTCATTTCCGGAACGAATCGAACGCCTCCACGATGCCAGATTGAGCCCGACTACTGGACCGGCTTCGTTCCGCGGCAGCCGGGATACTGCGTACACCCCCAGAACTCCTGGCCGACCCTGGAGCCGCGACGTGCCTTCCGCTTCATCATCGCCTCGCCGCATTTCGGACAGGCCGGCCCGGCCGGGGCCTCATGCCGTTCGCGTAGCTGCTGCACGTGGGCCCGGTGCGTATGCCGAGAAGGCTCCAGCCGGCGACCCTTCAGCTGGTCCACCAGGGCCTGCACCTCGTCATCGCTCCACACCTTCGTGCGGAACGAACGGATGTAGCCCAGCAGCCCGAGGCCCCGGACCACGTTCTCGGGCATCGGCGTCTTGAAACGACTGCTGCCGACAAAGACCACCACCGAATGGATCGTCTCGGGCTCGACCTGCAGCGCATCGGAAATCGCCCGTTCATGCCGGTAGTTCTGGCGCAGCGGATTCTGGAAGCGAAACGACCGGCGGTAGAAACGTTGCGTCCATTGAGCCTGCCGCGCATCGCCAAAGATCCACCCGCGCATATTCTTCGTCTCGATGACGAAAATGCCGAAGCGGGACACCAGCACATGGTCCACCTGCGTCGTGCCGTCGCCCGTCTCCAGCGTGACATCATGAAGCGCGTGCCCCGCCTTGCCGTCCAGCCCAACCGACAGAATCAGGCGAACCACAAGCTCACCCACCCAGCCCTTGACCATCGGCAGCCGACCGATGGCGAACAGCACGACCAAGATCCAGGCCCACCAGAATCGCAGCATCCCCTCCAGAAATGCCCCGCCCAGATTGTTCTCCATCACATCCCCTTCTTGGCTCTCCGGACTAGTAAAGCTGGACCAAGCGTCGGCACCCAAAAAGGTCATGGGTGCCCTCTTCTTCATGGGAAGCCAATCATTCCTGCGCCAGATCCAGGCACAGCTGGATATCCGCGCCGTCGATCACTCCGTACGCACCGACTCGGACGCTTCACACCTCGCCGAAGACCCCGCACGTTACAGCCCCACTCATGGCCGAAAATGGCCACTCCAAGGCCCAAACCCTTTGCCGATCAGGGCGCAACCTGTTCATTACACCCTACGCCTGGAGGTCCGACCCGGTCACTCCGGATATAGACTTAGGGTACCGGCGGGACTGGTACCGCTCATCTGACAGGAGAATCGCATGCTGCGCATCGCTGCTGTGTTGCTGGGTCTCTTGCTGCTTGCCGGCTGCATCAGCACCCAAAGCTGGGAGGCGACGCGCGTGCTCCAGGACATCGAGGCCGGCGCGGGACCGAGCACGCTGAAGGACCGCACCCCCGAGCCCACGCGCCAAACGCTTACCCTCGAGACGGACGAAGGTGACATCGCGGCCGACCTCTATCATCCCCAGCAGAATGTGGGGGCCCGCATCGTCCTCGTGCCGGGCTTCACGCCGCAGGGCAAGGACGACCGGCGGCTGGTGCAACTCGCCAATACGTTGGCGCGGGCGCGCTTCCTGGTGCTGGTGCCCGACCTGCAGGGCTCGAAAGACCTCAGCGTGCGTCCCGAGGAGGCCGCTGCCATCGGTGATGCCGCGGCCCTTCTGTCCCGTCTGGATGTGGAGCGCGCAGCGGATGAACAATACGTGGGGGTCGCGGCGATCTCTTATGCCGTGGGCCTGGCCGTCCTGGCGACGCTGACGCCGCAGGGGGAAGCGGCCATCGACTTCCTGGTCGGGATCGGCGGCTACTACGACACGAAGAACGTCATCACCTTCTCCACCACAGGGGCCTTCCAGGAGCCCGGATCGGACCACTGGCAGACGCGGACGCCTGACCCGTTGGCGAAGTGGCTATTCCTGCGCGGCAATCTGCACATGCTGGATAACCGCGAAGACCGCAGGATTCTCGAAGAAATCGCGCGCCGGCGCATGGGCGACCCCAAGGCCCCCATCGACGACGTGACAGATGATCTCGGGGATGAGGGGCGGACCCTCTTGGCGTTAATCCTGAACGATGACCAGGAGCGCGTGCCGGAGCTCCTGAATGATCTGCCGGCCAGCGCGCGGGAGGCCATCGAAATGCTGTCCCTCACCAACCGCGACCTCTCGCATCTTTCCAACGGTGCCATCCTGATCCACGGTCGGGCCGACACCATGATCCCGCACACCGAAAGCGCGCGCCTCGCCCGTGCAATCGGCGAGGTCGACCTCCACCTGATCGATGGCTTTTCCCACATCGATCCGCAAGGCGTGGGGCTTATCGGCCAGTGGCAACTCATCCGCGCGGTGATGGACCTGATCGCGCGGCGCTCGAATTGACCCTGTGGATGGTAACGAGGTCCGACCTCGTCATGCGGAATAGAAATTCTCGCCACACAGGAACGCACGGCGAACACAGCGACAAATGCAGTGGTAATACGGCGTCGCCTCGATCGAGACGAGCTCCTTCCTGGCTCGCGTCATCAGGACCCTCCTTGGTCCATGAACTCACCCCAAAACCTAGCCCGACCGCCTCAGACCGTCAAGAAGATCATGGGTGTCCACTTCTTCTGGTTTCTCAGCGGAAACTGAATTTCCAAGAAGCACCGCTCATCTGTGCGCCATCCAACAGATGAATCGTTTCCATGTGTAGTAGTTTTTTCGTGTAGTAAGAAGATCCTGCGCACTCGACACGGAATGGCCGCCCGGGATCGCTAGGGGCGATTGCCTCCGCATGAAGCTCCATCAAAGCCGGCCGACATACGTTGGGATCTCCAATTGATCATTAGAGGACTTACGAGCGCCCGCACTAAACACCCGCTTTCAACCGCTGCACCCTGAGCTGGTCTAATTTCCGTG
>NZ_MVAR01000011.1 GCF_001999325.1 Thioalkalivibrio versutus | reverse complement strand
AAATCACTTGACCACCACACCCGGCTGGCGGCGGCACACCCCAGATTCAGGATAGGGGACTCATCGCAAGCCAACATTCCGCCGGCGACCACATCAAGCCACTCGTAATCCAAATTCGCAGCCATCACCGGACGGTCGGTGGGCCTGAAAGATCGCCCTAATAACTAGAACATTCGCCGACCCGACTGCCCGCCGAATCCCCCTTACCTACGTAATCTCTCGATGGATGCCATGGCGCACGATTTGTTCCAACAGGTACTCAGCCTTCTTCAGACCTATCCGTATCTGTTCATTTTTGTCGGCATGCTCGTCGCGGGCGAAGTCGTGCTCTTGCCGGCGATATACCTGGCTGCGACCGGGCGCCTTGATCTTGCTGCAGTCATCTCGCTGGCGATATTGGCCACGGTATTGTCGGACCTCCTCTGGTACGGGCTGGGAAGAAAATTCCCCGCTTCGGCACTCGACCGCATCCCTGGACACCACAGCAACAACGCCGTTCGTGGTCTGGAACGCCTGTTCAATCGCAAGGGCACACAGATCCTGTTTCTATCCAAGTTTGTATATGGAACACGGACGGCGGCCCAAGTGCTTGCGGGAGTACACGATATGCGTTTTCGAACCTATGTCATCGTCAATTTCCTCGCCGTCCTAACGTTGTTCGCCGTCTTCGTTTCTCTCGCCTATTCGGTCGTCGGCACGACGCGCCAGCTTGGCGATCTGATTGAGGATATCGAGATCGCCTTCCTGATATTTATCGTGATTGCGGTGTCCGCCAATTATATCGCGAGCCGGGTGTTGAGGAACCGATGGTCACGGTAGTGATACCAGCCTTCAATGAGGTCGGAACCATCGCCGATGTCATTACGTGTGCACGCCAGCATCCTTGGGTTGGGGAAGTCCTCGTGGTCGATGATGGCTCTACGGATGCGACGGCCCAGGTCGCAGAGTCCGCGGGTGCCCGCGTCATCCGTCTGGCTCGAAACACGGGCAAGGCGACTGCATTGGATGCAGGCGTGCGTTCGGCGAAGTCTAACGTCCTGTTATTTCTCGACGCTGACGTGACTGGCCACACCCAGCAGACCTTGTCCCGGATCATGCAGCCCGTCATCGAGGGACGCGTCGAGATGAACGTTGGCTTGCGCGCTCGTTCGACGCTGATACTCAACCAGGCGCTGCGATTCTTCCCAATTATCGGCGGAGATCGGGCATTGACCCGCCGGCTCTGGGAGGCCGTCCCGACGAGTTGCGTACGCGGTTTCCAGATCGAGATCGCCTTGAACTACACCTCCAAGCAATTCGAGAAGGGGATGGCGTTTGAACTCGTGCATGGTACGTTCCATCACATTAAAGAGAGGAAATATGGGGTCGTGGCTGGCGCTACCCAACGCGCGATGATGATCCGACAAATCCTGTCGATATCATTCCGGCTTTACATACTTGGCTGGATCAAGGAGAGGGCTTTGCGCATCAGGAGAGCAACAAGATCGATAGCGGAATTGATTTTTAGCTAATGTCTGATTCCCGCCGCCAAGGAGGCTCTAATCGTCAAGAAGATCATGGGTGTCCTCTTCTTTCGTCCCTCGTCGACCTCTCCGCACATTACGAACTGCAGCACAAGCTGCGTCAGGAACGTGATTTCAGCGACGCCGTGATCGACGGCCTGCCCGCCGTGTTCTGTGTGCTGGATGACACCGGTCGTTTCATCCGCTGGAACCACAACTTCAAGCGGGTGACCGGCCTGGAGGGCAACGAACTGACCCGCATCAATGCCGTGGATCTCTTCGCCGGCGAGGATCAGCCTCGTGTGGCTCAGTCGATCAGTCGCGTCTTCGAAACCGGCTCGGCCGACGTCGAGGCAGCCATGCGCGGTGCGTCCGGGGCGTACATCCCCTACTACTTCACCGGTCTGCGGGTAGAACTCAACGGACAACCCTGTCTTACCGGGACCGGATTCGACATCTCTGCCCGCAAACAGATCGAAGCCGAGCTGCATCATCAGGCCCACCATGACAGGCTGACCGGCCTCATGAGCTGGGGGGCATTCGATGAATTGCTGCCGCTCGAAGTCCAACGCGCCCGCCGTTACGGGTCGCCGTTGAGCTTGATCATGTGTGATATCGACCGCTTCAAGTCCGTTAACGACCGTCATGGTCATGCAACCGGTGACGAAATCCTGTGCCAGGTAGCGGACACGCTGGGAGCCAATCTGCGCGGCAGCGACGTGCTGATACGCTGGGGCGGCGAAGAGTTTCTTGCACTCCTGCCGGAGACCAAAGCAGAGGACGCTGGGGCCTTGGCCGAGACCCTGCGTGCCCTGTTGGCCCGGACTCGATTCCCGATACAGGAGCAGGTCACGGCAAGCCTCGGAGTCACGGAGTACCGTCCCGATGAATCGCCCCACAGTCTGCTCAAGCGCGTCGACGATGCGCTGTACAGCGTCAAAGAATCCGGCCGCAACCGGGTCGCCTTGCTTTAAAGACTGCACTGCGAAAAGGCGAGCGGTTTATTTTCCGGCGACCAAGCTGCGGCGTCGACTCCCGGGTTCCAGACCTTGCCTCTGGCTGTTGGCCGTACCTGGCAGGCAGGGGCCCAGGTCTGGCCTGCGGCATACGCCGCCCCGCGTGCGCGGATTGTCAAAATGAACGGCTTATCCCTCGAAACCGCGTCCCATGTCCGAGACGCCCGCCGATTCCACCTTTCGCGTGCAACTGCGCGCAGACGTCGGGGTCACGCGCAGACGTCGGGGTCAGACCTTGCCTTTTGCCTTCCGCCGGAAACGTCCAGAGGCAAAAGGAGGGCTCTGAGCCCATAGCTCACCAGGTGGCGTGACCCCAACCAACGAGTCTCCGGGAGACCCGGGGCGGTTCACGCGCTTCCCGGCAGATGATGGCGATTCGCCCGCGGCATGGCTTCCCTCCCTGGAATGCCCATTTGATGGCCGAAATCACCGCTTAAAGCCCGACTCGCGCCCTTTCTAGACCGGTTTCCTTCGGTTTTTCCGTACGTTACCGAGGTCCGACCCCGTTATCCCTCGCCCCGTTATCCCTCCGTATCCCCATCTCTCTTCTCCCCGACTGGCCCCCCGCCTCGCAATCAATGCCTCGCACTGCGGATCACGGTTTATGGCTCTCAAACCACTCGAGGATGAGTTCCAGGCGTTTGACCAGATTCACCGGAGTGCCGTCCCGGGACAGGTTGTGGCCTTCGCCATCGAATACCGCCAGCTCGCTCTCTACGTCGTTATTAAGCAGCGCGTAGAACCACTCCTGGCCCTGCCCGATCGGGGTCACCCGGTCATCGGTAGAGTGGATGATCAGCGTCGGCGTACTCACCTGGTCGGCGTACTTGAGCGGTGAGCGTCCCCAGTAATAGTCGTAGTTCGTCCAGATCGTGCCGCCAAACTCGGCATTCATCCTTGTCGGCACGTAGTCCTGGGTGCCGGCCTCAGAGATCCAGTTGGAGACACTGCGCTGGGTGACCGCCGCGCGGAAGCGATCGGTCTGCGTGGTGATCCAGTTGGTCAGAAAGCCGCCATGGCTGCCACCGGTCAGAAACTGGCGCTCCTCGTCGATCCAGTCGTAGCGCTCCAACGCCGCGTCCAGGGCCTGCATGTTGTCGCGGTAGTCCACCCCACCGTAGTCCTGGTACACCGAGGCCTGGAACTCGTAACCGTAGCCGGTCGAACCCCGATAGTTGGTGAACAGCATCGCGTAGCCCGCGCCCGCGATCATCTGAAACTCGTGGAACCAGCGATGGCCCCACATATGCGCCGGACCGCCACGAATGTTCAACACCAGCGGCCAGTCATCGCCGGCGTCGAACCCTTTGGGCCGTAGCAGGAACGCATCCACCGTGCGGCCATCCTCGACCTCGTAGCTGAAGCGTTCGAGTTCGGTCCGGTAACGTGATTCCAACAGAGTGTCGTTGAAGCCCGTCAGGCGTCGCGACTCGAACCCGTCACTGTCGGCGACGTGCACCTCCGGCATCCGGGTTTCGTCTTCGACCAGCAAGGCCAGGGACTCGCCGTCGGCGGCAAAGTCGATATCGCTGAGAGCGGCTTCATCACCGAGGACCACCTCGCTGTCACCATCGGGGTGCAAGCGAATCAGTGGACGGCTGCCGCGGAAGTCCGCCAATACCAGGGGGCGATCGAACCCCTCGGGCCACCAGGCCTGCGTAACGGAGAAGTCCATGCCATCGTGCAGTACCTTGTGGTCGTCGTTGTCGATCCCGATGCGGTGCAGTTCCACGGGACGATAACGGTCGGACTGATAGAGAAAGGCGACCTGGCGCCCGTCGGGCGAGAACAGTGGGTCGGTGACACGCCCATCGGGCGCGGACAGCTTGCGTTCCTCACGGCTTTCGAGATCGAGCAGGTAGATGTCCTGATTGAAGCTGCCGTCGTACTCGCGGCCGCTGCGGTCGACATTGAACGCCAGGAAGCGGCCATCGGGCGAAACCGTCGGGTTGTTGTGGTTCCACTCGGCGTCCCCTGCCAAACGCTCGAGTTCGCCGCTTGCCGAATCCAGCAACCACAAGGTGCGGCGGCTCTCATCCAGCCAACCCTGCGACTCACGACGGCTGAGCGGCCGCGAATAGACCTTCACATCCGCCTGCGGTGCGTCATCCCCCTGCTCCTCCTGCGCGGGATCCTCGACGGCCGGGTCGATGGTCAGGGTAACGATCAGGTGTTGACCATCAGGCAGCCAGGCAAAGTGAGAAAGATTGCCCTGTTCAATCTCGGTGATGGCGTGGGCTTCACCACCGTCAATGGGTATCAGATGAATCTGGGCGTCCTCGTCAACGGTCCTCAAGAAGGCCACTTGCCGCCCATCGGGAGAAAAACGGGGATGACGATCGGACTCACCCTGGGTGAACTGGCTTGCCGGTTCCGAGCCATCAGCCGGCACCATCCAGATGCTCGATTCCCGATTGCGGCGTTCATCGTCCACGCGACTGCGCACGAAGACGACATGGCCAGCATCCGGCGAAAGCCTCGGCTCGGTCGCGAACACGAAGTCGTAATAGTCGGCGGGCACCATCGGCTCCGGCGGCTCCGCCCATACCGACGGCGTGTAGAAGATGACGATCAGCAACAGTGTTCGGGTCATGGAGTCCTCGAGGGAAAGGAAATGCCCCCGAGTTTGCCGCAACGAGCTCATGGGTGTCCTTTTCTCGCCCGCCTGCGATGGACGTTCCGGGTCGCCGCCACGACGACGAATGCGCATTCACCGTCTCCCGGCCGTAACGGTTCGATACCCCGCATCCCAGCAAGCGGCCGCGCAAGGGTTTGTACCCACCCATCGATCGAGAAGCCGCCCTGCAGAAGAAGCAGCTGTTCCACTCCATCCGCGAAAAGACGCCGGGGTCAAACCTTGCCTTTTGCCTTCCGCCGGAAACTTCCAGAGGCAAAAGGAGAGCTCTGAGCCCATAGCTCACCAGGTGGCGTGACCCAAACCAACCAGTCTCCGGGAAACCCGGGGCGGTTCACGCGCTTCCCGGCAGATGATGGCGATTCGCCCGCGGCATGACTTCCCTCCCTGGAATGCCCATTTGATGGCCGAAATCACCGCTTCAAGCCCGACTCGCGCCCTTTCTAGACCGGTTTCTTTCGGTTTTTCCGTACGTTACCGAGGTCCGACCCCCTTACTTCTCCCCTTTTCCGCTTCACCCGGTACATTTCGCCATCCGCACGGCTCAGCAAGGTATCGGCGTCCTCTCCGTCTGCGGGATAGCAGGCCACGCCAATGCTACAAGACGGTATGATCCCGCCGAACTCGGCGCCCAGGGGCTCGTCCATGGCCGATTGAATGTGCTCGACCTTTCTGGAAACGGCACCCTCCACCTGGATATCCGTCAGCAGGACAATAAACTCATCCCCGCCCATCCGCGCCACCGTGTCCGTCTCCCGCACGCAGCCCTCCAGCCGCCGGGCGATCGTACAAAGCACACGGTCCCCCACCGCGTGTCCATGGACATCATTGATCACCTTGAAGTCGTTGATATCCAGAAACAGCAAGGCCAGGTGGTTCTGGTAGCGATGGGCCGAATGTAGCGCCAGATCCAGGCGGTCATAGAACAGCGATCGGTTGGTCAGTCCTGTCAGCGGATCATGATGGGCGAGGAAGCGCAGTTCCTCCTCGGCCTGCCGCAGGGTCGTCACGTCCCGCGCAACCCCAATCCGCACACCCTCCTCCTCGACCCAGTGTGCCGACCAAAGGATGTACACGACACCGCCATCTTTGCGGATATAGCGGTTACGGAAATCGACGTGAGGCTTGCCCTCCATGACCCGAACAATGGAGGCCAGTGAGGCCGCCAGGTCTTCAGGATGCATATAGTCGGTGATCGTGGTTCCGATCAGCTCCTCCGCGCGATAACCAAGCAGATCCTCACAGGCATCGCTCACGAAGACGATCTGATTGTCCCGATCGACCACAAAGACCGTGTCGAGGATCAGATGGATCAGCCTGGCCGAGAGCGCTTGAAGGTCAACGGGCATTGGTCAAGGATCTCTGGTCCACGGACTCACACTCTAGGGAAACACTGATTAATGTACGCACTCGCGCTCGAGTCGCTTTTGCGTGCGAACAAGGCGCGGTGACTGCCGTGCCGTCATTCTGCACAAGGGAGCCGCAACCGTTCCGCGACGGGGTCGGACCACGACAACCTACTGACTTCATATATTTATATCGCGCAACCCCCCTTTCTAGAGGCTTATCCGCCCCATTTCGCCGTCAAAACCGTTGATCAACCCCATAACTCGCCCCATCGTCGCGCACCCATGCGGTATCCCCCGTCTGTTCAACGTGGCGCCCCGGCGACCGCACCCCCAGCGCCCGGCGCACTTCGTCCACATACGACCGGTCCCCTACCGCGACGGCCGTCGTCCACCACCCATCCCGACTGGCGCGATCCGAGGCCAGCGCCTCCTCCACCCACAAACGATGACACTCTCTCAGCTCAGCTACGGAACCGATCTCCAGCGCATCCAGCAGGGCCTGCTCATCAATGACTCGGTAACGATCCGATGGTGCCTGGATCTCGCGATATCCGCTGGCTTCCCACTCCGATGGATGCCCCACCACCCCCGCCCGGACCATGTTCAGGTCGATGTACACCAGGCAGCGCGCGAGGTGGGTCCCGGTCTGCACGGCGGTGGCATGGTAGCGGTCTTCCCAGAAAGCGCCCTTGCGCGCCTTGCGCCAGTTGTATGACTGGCCAACCCGGCCCGCGATCAACTGCATGGAACGCGCAATCTCGCCTCCGCCCCCATCGCGCACCAGCAGGTGTACATGGTTGGAGGTCACTATGTAGTTGAGCACACAGAGTCCGTAACGCTGGCGCGCCTGGTACAGCCAGTAGCGCCAGAGCCTCCGGTCGCGGGCAAACTTCAGCAGAAACTCCTGCTTATGACACCGGTGGGTGATATGCCAGACATAGCCCGGCAGATGATGGCGATTCGCCCGTGGCATGGCTTCCCTCCCTGGAACGCCCATTTGATGGCCGAAATGTCCGCTTTAAGCTCGAATCGCGGCCTTTCTAGACCGGTTTACCGCTGTTTTTCCGTAGGTTACCGAGGTCCGACCCCGTTATGCCACGCCGCACTAGTTATTCTCGCTGTTACATTCCTTTAGGCATAAGCGCCGGGGTCAAACCTCGCCTTTTGCCCTCCGCCGGAAACTTCCACAGGCAAAATGCCAGCTCTGAGCCCATAGCTCACCAAGTGGCGTGACCCAAACCAACGAGTCTCCGGGAAACCCGGGGCGGCTCACGCTTCCCGGCAGGTGATGGCGATTCGCCCGTGGCATGCCTTCCCTCCCTGGAAATCCCATTTGATCGCCGAAATGACCGCTTTAAGCTCGAATCACGCCCTTTCTAGACCGGCTGCCTTCGGTTTTTCCGTACGTTACCGAGGTCCGACCCCGTTATCATGGCAAAAGGCAAGGTCTGACCCCATAGCCTGCGTCGTCAAGAATCATGGGTGTCCTCTTCTTAGGGCTCAGCGTCACAACAAAGACACGGTCGCTTTCGCTGCTATGAACGTCACCACCAACTGTGCCACGCGCAAGACCAACGCCGTTCCATACACCAAAACAAGAGACCCGATAGACGTATCCCATACATTCACAAACTTGGCATACACCTTCGCAAGCCCTGTACCTATAACAAAAAATAGCCCACCAACGATGCCAGAAACCAAGAAGATACCAGGAACAAAAAACAGCAAGGCCTGCCAAGATAAAAACGAAAGACTGTTGTCAACATAAAACAGATAAACGCCCGAGCCTATCCAAACGTAGATCGAGAAACGACCGTACCCATCTGCTTGCATCTTCCGTTGTTCGAGAAATACATCATCGCCCGCTTGTTCTTGCTTATCGTTCAAAGCTCTCCCTCTCAACCAATTCAAAAGAGCGCATGCGCGCTCCGTCTCCAAACCAGTGGCGGGGCTTTTCCAGTGGCATGCATCCCCTTCCTAGGACAGCCGTTTGATGGCCGAAATGACCGCTCTAAGCTCGACTCCCGCCCTTTCTAGGCCGGCTTCCTCCGGTTTTTCTACAGGTTACCGAGGTCCGACCCCGTTATTGATCCCAACCCCGTTATTGTATGTTGGTGAACGCGGGCGGTCGCAAACTCTTGACTTCCATACAGTAGCCCGCTATTTCGACAACGACATCCACTGTCGGCCCATCGAAGAAGTTCTCATTTTCTTTGACGTGCCATCGATGCTTGACCAATTCCGCATTTGGATCGGCAACCATTATCACACCAACCTGCTTGTACACCCAGTCAATCGCGGAACGGCCTACGGAAAAACCCCCTCCGGATTCCGCAAAGGGGCCCACGTAATACTCTTCGCCCACGGGATCTTGAACTTGCACGTAGTAATGTGTCTTGGAATCTTCCATCTTTTTCCCCATTGGCGCGGTAGGCCCCGAGGTCATAAGCATTTGACCTAGCCTTTTCACCCTGTACCGCTTAAGCGGCAAGCACAACGCAGCGTGACCCATTCTACCGGCCATCGCCGGTCCCTCTCTGACCCTTGGACTACCCTTGAACCCTTCCCATCCCGCCTCTGATCGACTAGACGATCAGTCGTGTCCATTCCTTGGGCTTTTCTCTGATCTTCCCTTACGGCAATATTGCCGAAGCACACCCTTCACCGTAACATCAAGCTGACTTCCAGCTGCATAATCCCCAGGTACGACATAGCTTGCCCTGTCTTCAGAAATGAGCTTCTCGATCTTTTCTTGGGTTTTCGCTTCAGCCCACTTGTCGCGGTCGAAAACCGCGAGACTGCACCCTCCTTGTGCTTTCACCATCTTCATTGCGGGAATATCTGTATCGCCATCTCCGAAATAGATCATACGGTCAAACGGAAAAGGGCGCTCCATTGGCTCGATATATCTATTAACCTTTTGGTTGTCCCAGCTGTTCTCTATGCCCTTATTTATACGGAAGAGATACTGTGTCTTAGTCGTGTAGTCAATCGCGACCGTCGGCCATTTCGCGAACCCCGTCTCTTCATCATAATGGTAGCGGCAAGCAAATATCTTTTGGAAATGGCTTTTTACTGAAGTACCACGAATCATTTCCTCGAGGCCGCTCGATACAATATAATGACTCAGCTCTATTCCTTGACTCTTTGCGAAGCGGTTAATTCTATCAAACCAATCTTCCACCCCGGGGAATAACGGGATCGACTTTCCGTGCAACCTAAGCTTTTCCGCGCTCAGCTCCGTCTGCCTATCGACTTCTCTGGCGCGCAACGCAAGCTCGCCGAGATAGGTAAGTATCTCGTCACCGTCACGTTCTTTATTTCTCTCATGAACTCTCAACCAGAAGCCAGATGGATCGTCTAAGCCGAGGGCCGGCAACAATCCGTGTTCCGCACAATTTCCCTTTGCGAGCGTCCCATCGAAGTCATAGACCAGTGCGCATTGCATATGGCCACTCCCTTTTCACTTTCGTCGAGAATTTTTTTCAAGCCCATCGACCGCAAGCGTGTGCGTCAGCCATGGAGCAGTTGGGCTAGAGAGGTAGGCCATCCCCGGGTCACGAAAAACGCATTGCCGTCAGTTCAGGATCTGCGTGTAGCACGCACCCAATCCGGATCATGCCAGACAAAGAGAGGTGTACTCGAGCTCCCACCTAGAGATCAGCGTTCTACCAGCCCTAGCTCCAGAAGGCGGTACGCCATCGCTTCCCCCGAGACCCCGAACTGCATTGCCAACGGCTGGAAAACGGTTCCTCCGTATCGCCCAGTCGTTGCCAAGACGAGAGCCAGTGGGCGTCCTCTTGACGCTTCCTGCATCAACTCCTCTGCCTTCGCAGGATTAAGAGCGTATGCACTGTCCCAAGTGAGCTCGAATCTCTCGGAACAGCCGAAGCTCGCTCGAAATCGTTCGCGAACGATGTTTGGCGGCATCAGGAATTCGGCGGCAAAGACATCAGCTTCCTTTTCTATGGGGGAACGATGGGGTCGATCCCCAGCCGGGCCCTCGATAGCCCTATCTCGGTGCATCACCGCGCCTTGGTGCAACATTGCGTGGCCAAGTTCGTGAGCGGCTGTGAAGCGCCGCACCGATGGTTTTAAGCGTCGGCAAACCCGCACAGTCTTACCGTTGCGATCAATTTCTCCTGCAACATCGCCTTTTTTTGAGCCGGGCTCATAATCCCCCAAATACTCGTCGAGGCCGTAGCGATAACCCTGGCGAGCCAAGGTAATAGACGGGTCGAGCAGCGCAACCGGATCGTCCGGCACTCCATCTGGGAATATCGCATGCCGGGAGCGCCACAGGTCAGCGTGCAAATTCCGCACAATAGCCCGGATTTGCTCTAGGCGATCGGAGTCTCCGCTAAGGCGGCGCTGGTAGCGGAGTGCATCACGATGGTAGGTTGAATCATTTATTTGGTAGCCATCCACCACCTGTTCGGTGGCGTAGGGGTTGCGAAGCAGCCGGACGGTAGTGGACTCAGCGTATTCTTCACATGCCAAAGCTTCCTCCAGCTCCTCGATATGCGCATATGGATTGCAGAGCCTCTCCCGGTCAGCATGAAGCCCAGTTTTCGGATACTTCGCGTTGCTCATTGGGTTTACCTCAAGCTGAAGGGGTGTGAGTGCGACGGGGTAAGTCACTCAATCCCAGCTCAAAGCCCCACCCGTCTGATACTCCGTAACCCGCGTCTCAAAGAAGTTCTTCTCCTTCTTGAGATCGAGCACCTCGCTCATCCACGGGAACGGGTTATCCGCACCCGGGTACATCTCGGCCAGGCCGATCTGCGCGCAGCGGCGGTTGGCGATGAAGTGCAGGTATTCCTCGAACATCTGCGCGTTCATGCCGAGCACGCCGCGGGGCATGGTGTCGCGGGCGTACTGCGCCTCGAGCTCCACCGCATCACGGATCAGGGTGCGCATCTCGTCCTTGAAGTCTTCGGTCCACAGGTGCGGGTTCTCGACCTTGATCTGGTTGATCACGTCGATGCCGAAGTTCATGTGCATGGACTCGTCGCGCAGGATGTACTGGAACTGCTCGGCCACCCCGGTCATCTTGTTGCGCCGGCCCATGGAGAGGATCTGCACGAAGCCGACGTAGAAGAAGATGCCCTCGAACACGACATAGAAGGCAATCAGTTCGCGCAGCAGCTTCTGGTCCGCCTCTGGCGTGCCGGTGCGGAAGTTCGGGTCCGCCAGGTGCTTGGTGAACGGCAGGGCCCACTCGGCCTTGACGGCGACGGAGGGCACCTCGCGGTACATGTTGAAGATCTCGCCCTCGTCCAGCCCTAAGGACTCCACGCAGTACTGGTAGGCGTGGGTGTGGACTGCTTCCTCGAAGGCCTGGCGCAGCAGGTACTGGCGGCACTCGGGGTTGGTGATGTGGCGGTACACGGCCAGCACCAGGTTGTTCGCCACCAGCGAGTCGGCGGTGGAGAAGAAGCCCAGGTTGCGCTTGACGATGGTGCGCTCGTCCTCGGTCAGCCCGTTCGGGTCCTTCCACAGGGCGATGTCCGCGTTCATGTTGATTTCCTGCGGCATCCAGTGGTTGGCGCAGCCGTCCAGGTACTTCTGCCAGGCCCACTTGTACTTGAAGGGCACGAGCTGGTTGAGGTCCGCGTGACAGTTGATGATCTTCTTGTCATCCACGCGGATGCGCTCGGCACCCATCTCGATGTCTTCCAGACCGGTGCCGGTCAAGGCCTCTTCGTTGGGCTCGGCCAGCGGCTGGCCAGCGTTCTCCGGCTCCGGCGGCACGCTGGGCGCGGCGCCGGCGGTGCTCATCAGGGCTTCGTTCTCCTGAAAGCCCATGCCCGGGCGTACGGCGGGTTGTTTCTGGCCTTCGCCTTTTACGGCGGCAATCGGATCGTCCCAGGAAAGCATAGTGTCCCTCTTCTTTCGGTGGCGGCCCGGCGCGGTGGCCGGGCCTTTGTTCAGTTTGTTGCGTCGTGCGGTTTCGGTGCCCCTCGCGGGCAGGACTTACTGGCAGGCCTCGCAGTCCGGGTCGAGGATGGAGCACGCCTTGGGCGCCTCCGGCTCGGACGCCTGCTGGCCGCCGGAGACGGCGTTCAGCTTGTTGGCGCGCGAGGAGTCGGCCACGGTGCTCTTCTCCACGTGGGTCGCGCCCATGGAGCGCAGGTAGTAGGTCGTCTTCAGCCCGCGCACCCAGGCCAGCTTGTACAGGGCGTCCAGCTTGGGCCCGGAGGGCTCGGCCATGTACAGGTTCAGGCTCTGCGCCTGGTCGATCCACTTCTGCCGGCGCGAGGCGGCCTCGACCAGCCAGCGGGTGTCCAGCTCGAACGCGGTGGCGTACAGGGCCTTGAGGTCCTCCGGCACGCGGTCCAGCGGCTGCACCGAGCCGTCGTAGTACTTGAGGTCGTTGACCATGACCTCGTCCCACAGCTCGCGGTCCTTCAGGTCGCGCACCAGGTACGGGTTGATCACGGTGAACTCGCCCGACAGGTTCGATTTGACGAACAGGTTCTGGTAGGTCGGCTCGATCGACTGGCTGACCCCGCAGATGTTGGAGATGGTCGCGGTCGGCGCGATCGCCATGGTGTTGGAGTTGCGCATGCCGACCTTCTTCACCCGCTTGCGCAGCTTGTCCCACTCCAGGCGCTGGGTGGTGTCCATCTGCAGGTAGTCGCCGCGGGTCTCGGCCAGCTTTTCGACCGAGTCGATCGGCAGGATGCCCTGGCTCCACAGGCTGCCGGGGAAGCTCTCGTAGCGCCCGCGCTCCTCGGCCAGATCGGTCGAGGCCTTGATGGTGTAGTAGGACACCGCCTCCATGGAGGCGTCGGCGAACTCCACGGCGGCCTCGGAGGCATACGGCAGGCGCAGCTTGTACAGCGCATCCTGGAAACCCATGATCCCCAGGCCCACCGGGCGGTGGCGCATGTTGGAACGACGCGCCTGCGGCACGGAGTAGTAGTTGTAGTCGATCACGTTGTCGAGCATGCGCATGGCGGTGTTCACGGTGCGCTCGAGCTTGGCCTGATCCAGCTCGCCGTTGTCGCCTATGTGCGCGGCCAGGTTGATCGAGCCCAGGTTGCACACCGCGATCTCGTCATCCGAGGTGTTCAGGGTGATCTCGGTGCACAGGTTGGAGCTGTGAACCACGCCGGTGTGCTGCTGCGGGCTGCGCAGGTTGCACGGGTCCTTGAAGGTGACCCACGGGTGGCCGGTCTCGAACAGCATGCCGAGCATCTTCCGCCACAGGTCGACGGCCTTCATGGTCTTGTACACGCGCATCTCGCCGCGCGCGGCCTTCTCTTCGTACTCGCTGTAGCGCTTCTCGAAGTCGGCACCGATCAGGTCGTGCAGGTCCGGCGCCTCGTTCGGGGAGAACAGGGTCCAGTCGCCGTCCTCGGCCACACGCTTCATGAACAGGTCCGGGATCCAGTTGGCGCTGTTCATGTCGTGGGTGCGGCGGCGGTCGTCGCCGGTGTTCTTGCGCAGCTCGATGAACTCCTCGATATCGATGTGCCAGGTCTCGAGGTAGGCGCACACGGCACCCTTGCGCTTGCCGCCCTGGTTCACCGCCACCGCGGTGTCGTTGGCCACCTTGAGGAACGGGACCACGCCCTGCGACTTGCCGTTGGTGCCCTTGATGTGGGCGCCCATGCCGCGCACGCGGGTCCAGTCGTTACCCAGTCCGCCGGCAAACTTGGACAGCAGCGCGTTGTCGCGGATGGCGCTGTAGATGCCGTCGAGGTCGTCCGGGACGCTGGTCAGGTAGCAGCTGGAGAGCTGCGGACGCAGGGTGCCGGAGTTGAACAGGGTCGGCGTGGAGCTCATGAAGTCGAACGAGCTCAGCAGGTTGTAGAACTCGATCGCGCGCGCCTCGCGGTCGATCTCGTTGATCGCCAGGCCCATCGCCACGCGCATGAAGAACGCCTGCGGCAGCTCGAAGCGGATGCCGTCCGAGTGGATGAAGTAGCGATCAAACAGGGTCTGCAGGCCCAGGTAGGTGAACTGCAGGTCGCGCTCGGGCTTGAGCGCGGCGCCCAGGCGTTCCAGGTCGTAGCGGGTCAGCTCGCTGTCGACCAGCTCCAGCTCGGCGGCGCGCTTGATGTAGGCACCGAAGTAATCGGCGTAGCGCTCGGCCAGCTGGGCCTGGGTGGCCTCTTCCGGGCGGCCGTGCACGAAGCTCAGGGCCTCGCGGCGCAGCGCGTCCATCAGCAACCGCGCGGTGACCTCGGAGTAGTTGGGCTCCTTCTCGATCATCACCCGCGCGGCCATCACCAGCGCGGTGGAGACATCCTTCTCGGCCACGCCGTCGAACAGGTTGCGGCGGGCCTCGGTCAGGATCTTCTCGCCATCCACCTGCTCGATGCCGGCGCAGGCCTCGGCGACCACCGCCTGCAGGCGGTCTTCGTCCAGCGGGGCCAGGGTGCCGTCGGCCCGGGTCACGTTCAGCGTGGCGGCCTCGGCTTGTTCGTCCGCACCCTGCTCGGCGGCCTCGGCGGCGCGCTTCTGCGACTGCTGCTCGCGGTAGATCACGTAGGCCCGCGCGACCTTGTGGTGGCCGCTGCGCATCAGCGCCAGCTCCACGTGGTCCTGGATATCCTCGATGTGGACCGTCATGCCCTGGGTCCCGGCGCGGCGGAACAGGCTGTCCACCACCTGCCCGGCCACTTCCTTCGACACCTCGTGGATGCGCCGGCTGGCCGCGGCATTGCCGCCCTCCACCGCGAGGAAGGCCTTGGTCACCGCGACCTCGATCTTGGAGGCATCGAAGCCGGTCACCTTGCCATTGCGGCGAATCACCTGGTGCTGGCCCGGGCTGGTCGCCAGGACCTCGGCCGACGGTTCGGCTTGCGGCGGGTACTGGGTGCCCTGCTGGGCTGTGGCAGTATGGGAATCGCTGTGCATGACGGGCCTCGCGCTGGTGTTGGATCGAACGTGAGATACTATAGATCGGGGATCGAGAACTGCATAGCCACTAGATATAGTAGCTCCCGAAAGAACAAACCGCGCACAAGCCGTGGGCAAGCTGTGGATAAAAACGCCCATTCCCCGTCCTGTCGCCATTCCTGGCGAGGCACCCCGGTTATCCACCAAACGCCGATGTAGTGACTCCCCGCCGGGTGCCTGCGGCCCACGCGAACATGAAAATGTTTTATGGCCCGCGATTACCGAATCGGTATCGCGCGCGGGGACCGCTTTGGGGCATCCACGTCCGGCGTGGCGATGTTGGACAAAGACCCGCCGCGTCCCAATAATCCCCGCCTTATCGAACCCGCTTTTTTGCGTTGCCGGCCGGGCCGGCGGCGCCAGCCGTATTCATCGAATCGACAGGGAGTACCGCATGAGCGACGCCAAGGACCCATCCGACAAGAAGAGCAAGCAGGCCGGCAAGAAGGACGCCCCCAAGGCCGCCGTCGCCACGGGTGCCATGCAGGCAGCCGCCGGCGCCGTCTCGCTCTCCTCCGGTAGCGACACCGCGACCCAGCCGAAAAAGGGCGGCAGCGAGAAGGCAACGCGCCACTGCCCGCTGCTGATCCTGGGCTCCGGCCCGGCCGGCTGGACCGCCGCCGTCTACGCCGCGCGCGCCAACCTGAACCCGGTCGTGATCACCGGCCTTGAACAGGGCGGCCAGTTGATGACCACCACCGACGTGGACAACTGGCCCGGCGACAACGAGGGCGTGCAGGGCCCCGAGCTGATGCAGCGCATGCAGAAGCACGCCGAGCGCTTCGACACCGAGGTGATCTTTGACCACATCCATACGGTGCAGCTTAAGGACAAGCCCTACCGCCTGATCGGCGACTCCGGCGAGTACACCTGTGATGCGTTGATCATCTGCACCGGGGCCTCCGCGCAGTACCTGGGGCTGGAGTCCGAGACCACCTTCGCCGGGAAGGGCGTGTCCGCCTGTGCGACCTGCGACGGCTTCTTCTACCGTGGCCAGAAAGTGGCGGTGATCGGTGGCGGCAACACCGCGGTCGAGGAGGCGCTGTACCTGTCGAACATCGCCTCCGAGGTCACCCTGGTGCACCGGCGCGATTCGCTGCGCTCGGAGAAGATCCTGCAGGACAAGCTGTTCGAGAAGGAAAAGAACGGCAACGTGACCATCGAGTGGAACCACACCCTGGAAGAGATCCTCGGCGACGAGACCGGCGTGACCGGTGCGCGACTCAAGAGCACCGAGTCCGGCGAGACCAAGGATCTCGAACTGATGGGCGTGTTCATCGCCATCGGCCACAAGCCGAACACCGACATCTTCCAGGGCCAGCTGGATATGGCGGGCGGCTACATCAAGGTGCAAAGCGGGCTGGAAGGCAACGCCACGGCCACCTCCGTGCCGGGCGTGTTCGCCGCCGGCGACGTGATGGATCACGTCTATCGCCAGGCGGTCACCTCCGCCGGCACTGGCTGCATGGCCGCACTGGACGCGGAGAAGTACCTGGACAAGCTCGGTTGATCGCGTGAGCGCCGAGGGCGACACCCAGGCAGCGGACCCGTCGGAGGACGCCACGGGCAACACGGCGGAGCGCGTCGAGCTGCGTGACGGCCTGGCCGAGGTGGACCCGGCCGCCTGGGATGCCCTGACCGGCGGCACCGAGCCGTTTCTGCGCCACGCCTTTCTGGAAGGCCTGGAGCGCCACGAGTGCCTGGGCCGCCAGTTCGGCTGGTTCCCGCAGCATGTGCTGATCTTCCGCGAGGGCCAGCTGGTCGCGGCGGCCCCGGCCTATGCCAAGACCAACAACTACGGCGAGTTCGTGTTCGACTTCGCCTGGGAAGGCGCGTGGAACCGCCACGGGCTGAACTACTACCCCAAGCTGGTCGTCTCCGTGCCCTACACCCCGGCCACCGGCCCGCGCCTGCTGGTGCACCCGGAGGCGCCGGACTTCGATCACCTGCGCACCTTGCTGGTGCGCGCGCTGGCCACTCGCGGGCGCGAGCTGAACGCCTCCGGCGTGAACATCCTGTTCCCCAACCAGGACGATCTGGACGTGACCCGCGAGCTGGGCCTGGCCGAGCGCATGGGCTGCCAGTACCACTGGACCAACGCCCCGGACGGGGGGTACGCGGACTTCGACGCCTTCCTGGGCGCGCTCAGCTCGAAAAAGCGCAAGAACATCAAGCGCGAACGCCGCCGCGTCCACGAGGCCGGGATCGTGTTTCGCACCCTGACCGGCGCCACCGGGCAGGCGGAGGACTGGGCGCGCTTTCACCGCTTCTACGTGGACACCTTCGAGAAGCACATGGGCATCCCGACGCTGTCGGAGGCCTTCTTTGTCGAGACCGCGGCCGAACTGGGCGATCAGGTGGTGCTGTTCGAGGCCCGGCGCCCCAGCGCGGCGGATCCGGATGCGACAGAACCGGACGCGAAGGGAGACGGCGAGACCATCGCCGCGGCGCTTTGCTATCGCAGCCACGACACCCTGTACGGGCGCTTCTGGGGCTGCACCGAGGAGCTGGCCGACCTGCACTTCGAGACCTGCTACTACCAGGGCATCGAGTTCTGCATCCGCGAGGGGCTGGCCCGCTTCGAGCCGGGCGCCCAGGGCGAGCACAAGATCCCGCGCGGCTTCCTGCCCACACCCACCTACTCCGCGCACATGATCCTGACCGAGGGCTTCGAGCAGCCCGTGCGCGACTTCTGCGAGCGCGAGGCCCAGATGATGCGCGCCCAGTGCGAACGCCTGCACGAACACTCGCCCTATCGCCAGGCCCATTCCGATGATGTGCCCGACCGCTAACCCGAGCCCGGCTCGCTGCGGCCGTCATTCCGGCCGTAGCGCAGCGAAGAGCCGGGATCTCCCGACCCAGGCAACAGGCTCGCCAACTGGACCTTCTCCGCACTCCGGGATCCCGGATCGCCCTGTGGGAACGGGCTTGCCCACGAAGCCCCTGCCCGCGCTGGACACCCCCACACCCCATTCGCCTGCAAGCAGGCTCCTACAATGCCGCCGGCACACCGACACCCATCATCCCGGCCGCAGTACCCCACCTCGTCATCCCGGCCGTAGCGCAGCGAAGAGCCGGGATCTCCCGACCCAGGCAACCGGCTCGCCGACTGGATCTTCTCCGCACTCGGGGATCCCGGATCGCCCTGTGGGAGCGGGCTTGCCCGCGAAGCCCCTGCCCGCGCTGGACTCTGGCCGTTGGGGGCTCGCCCCATGACCTCCGGCCCCCAGATCACCCTGCCCTGGCTCGATCCGGAGCATCCGGAGGCGCCGTTTCCGGACCCGGCGCAGGCGTTGCCCGAGCCCAACGGGCTGCTGGCCGCCGGGGGCGATCTCTCCGTGCCGCGTCTGCTGAATGCCTATCGCTCCGGCGTATTCCCCTGGTTCGAGGCCGGGCAGCCAATCCTCTGGTGGAGCCCGGACCCGCGCGCGGTCCTAGAGCCGGGCCACTTCCGCCTGCATCGCAGCCTCAAAAAGGCGATCCGCAATCGCGGTTACACGGTGAGCTTCGATCGCGCCTTCGAGGCCGTCATCGAGGCCTGCGCCGGCCCCCGTGACTACGCCGATGGCACCTGGATCACCACCAGCATGCAGCAGGCCTATATCGCACTGCACCGCTCGGGCCACGCGCATTCGGTGGAGGTGTGGGACGGCCCGCGCCTGATCGGCGGGCTTTATGGCGTCGCGGTCGGGCGGCTGTTCTGCGGCGAATCGATGTTCTCGCGCGAGCGGGATGGCTCCAAGATGGCGCTGGCCTGGTTGTGTCGCCACCTGGTCGCCTGGGGCTGGCCGCTGGTCGACGTACAGATGGAGACCGCCCACCTGCGCAACCTCGGGGCCATCACCCTGCCCCGCCAGGCGTTCATCGAGCGCATCCGCGAAATCGCCCGCGAGCCGGTCGAGCCGGGCCCGTGGCGGACCGACCCGACCCTGAGCCCCCTCGACCCCGACTGGACCACCCCCCGGTAGATACCGTCTTGCCCTAC
>NZ_MVAR01000010.1:366-17833 GCF_001999325.1 Thioalkalivibrio versutus | reverse complement strand
GCCGCGCGGCTGCAGCCGGGGCAGGTGTTCGCGGAGCAGTGGATCAGCGGACGCGAGTACACCGTCGCGATCCTCGGCAACGAGCCGTTGCCGGTGGTGGAGATTCGCACCCCGGGCGGTTTCTACGATTACCACGCCAAGTACGAGGCCGACGATACCGGCTACATCTGCCCGCCGCCGCTGGATTCCAGCGCGTTGCTGGAGTTGCAGTCCATGGCCATCGCCGCCTTCGCGACGCTGGAGGGTTGCGGCTGGGGACGAGTGGACATCCTGCAGGACGAACATGGCGAGAACTTCCTGATCGAGGTGAACACGATCCCGGGCATGACCGACCACTCGCTGGTGCCCAAGGCCGCCGCGCAGGCGGGCATCGACTTCGACGAGCTGTGCCTGCGCATCCTCGATTCCAGTTTCGAGTGTGGAGGACTGCGTTGAACGCACGCCGCACAACGCGACCCGCGCGCCGCCCGCAGGCGCGGGGACCGTCGCCGCTGCGCCGGATGGCTGGCCCGGGGCTGCGCCTGATGTCGGGCATGGGGCTGGCCGCGGTGCTGGTGCTGGGCGCGCTGGCCTGGTTGCAGTTCGACCCGGATGCCTGGTTGCCGATCGAGCATGTCGAGGTGACCGGCAATCCGCAGCATGCGGATGTCGCAGCGGTGCACGAGATGGTCCGGACCCATGCGCCGGGCTTCATCGGTGTCGAGCTCGAGCGCCTGCGCGTTGCGCTTGAGGGACAGCCGTGGGTGGACGCGGTGCGCCTGCGGCGTCAGTGGCCGGACACCCTGGTGGTGGAGATTCACGAGCCGGTGCCGGTGGCGCAGTGGGGCGAGGACCATCTGGTCGATCGCCACGGGCGCCTGTTTGGCCCGGTGGCGCTGGATGACTGGGAGGGCCTGCCGGCACTCGCCGGGACCGACGGGCGCCAGGTGGTGCTGATGCATCGCTACCTGGAGGTCTCCGCACGCCTGGCCGATGCCGGGCTCGAGGTCGCCGGTCTCGAAGAGGGAGAACGCCACGACTGGACCATCCACCTGGCGGACGGCGTACGCGTGCTGATGGGGCGCGATGCCGATCTGGCACGACTGGGGCAACTGGTCCGCGCGGCCCCGGCGATTCGCGACTATCGCGAGGCCCCGGTGGAACGGATCGACCTGCGTTACCCCCACGGGCTGGCCGTGGCCTGGGCGGATGCGGCGGAAGACGGTGCGGGGAACGCCCGATGACACGAACGACAGGACGCAGAAAGATGATGGCAAAGAAGTCGGAACCCGGTCTGATCGTCGGCCTGGACGTCGGCACCTCGAAGATCGAGGCGGTGGTCGGGGAGCTGACCGAGGAAGGCGAGATCGAGATCATCGGCATCGGTTCCTCGCCCTCGCGCGGGTTGAAGAAGGGCGTGGTCGTGAACATCGAGTCCACCGTCCAGTCGATCCAGCGCGCGGTGGAGGAGGCCGAGCTGATGGCCGGTTGCGAGATCCACTCGGTGTATACCGGGATCGCCGGCTCGCACATCAAGAGCTACAACTCCACCGGGGTGGTCGCGATCAAGGACGGCGAGGTGGTCGCTGGCGACGTGGACCGGGTGATCGACGCCGCGCGCGCCATCGCCATCCCGGCCGACCAGCGCATCCTCCACGTGCTGCCGCAGGAATACATCATCGACGAGCAGGAGGGCATCCGCGAGCCGATCGGGATGTCCGGGGTGCGGCTGGAGGCCAAGGTGCACCTGGTGACCGGGGCGGTCTCCGCCGCGCAGAACATCGTCAAGTGCGTGGAGCGCTGCGGACTGCGGGTGGACGACATCATCCTCGAGCAGCTCGCCTCCAGTTACTCGGTCCTGAGCGAGGACGAGAAGGACCTGGGCGTGTGTCTGGTGGACGTCGGCGGTGGCACCACGGACATCGCGGTGTTTGCCCACGGCGCGATCATGCACACCGCAGTCATCCCGATCGCCGGCGATCAGGTCACCAACGACATCGCGGTCGCGCTACGCACCCCGACCCAGTACGCCGAAGAACTCAAGATCAAGTACGCCTGCGCGCTGCGCTCGCTGGCCGATCCGAGCGAGAGCATCGAGGTGCCCGGTGTCGGCGATCGTGCCGCACGCAGGTTGTCGCGCCAGACGCTCGCCTCCGTGGTCGAGCCTCGCTACGAGGAATTGTTGCAGCTGGTGCAAGCGGAACTGCGCCGCAGCGGCACCGAAGAAATGATTGCCGCCGGAGTGGTGCTCACCGGTGGCTCGTCCCGAATGGAAGGTGTGGTGGACCTCGCCGAAGAGGTCTTTCACATGCCCGTACGCCTGGGGGTGCCGCAACGCGTCACCGGGCTCCTGGATGTTGTGAAGAATCCGATCCACGCGACGGGGGTGGGGCTGTTGCTCTACGCCCGCGAGTCGCGCGCGGAGCAGGAGGCCCGGCCCGTGAGCAGCGGGTTCCAGGGCGTATGGGCGCGCATGAAGCGCTGGTTTTCCGGACAGTTCTGATGATCGGGGCCCCGGAATTTTAGGAGGCCGGACCGCTCTCCGGCCATGACGCAGGTAAACAGAAGTTTATGTACTACACACGCAACGAGAGGACGCAATCATGACGTTCGAACTGATGGACACCTATAGCCAGAACGCGACGATCAAGGTCGTCGGCGTTGGGGGCGGCGGCGGCAACGCCGTGCAGCACATGGTCAACTCGCAGCTGGAAGGCGTCGATTTCATCTGTGCCAACACCGATGCCCAGGCTCTGAAGAGCCTGGATTCCAAGACGCTGCTGCAACTGGGCGGCGACATCACCAAGGGCCTGGGGGCCGGGGCGGATCCGTCGGTCGGTCGCGAGGCTGCACTGGAGGACCGTGAACGCATCCAGGATCTGTTGCAGGGCGCCGACATGGTCTTCATCACCGCCGGCATGGGCGGTGGTACGGGTACCGGTGCCGCCCCGGTGGTGGCGCAGATCGCCAAGGAGATGAACATCCTGACGGTCGCGGTGGTCACCAAGCCGTTCCCGTTCGAGGGCAAGCGCCGCATGCAGGTCGCGATGTCCGGGATCAAGGCGCTGACCGAACAGGTCGATTCCCTGATTACCATCCCCAACGAGAAGCTGCTGACGGTGCTGGGCAAGAACACCACGTTGCTGGATGCCTTCAAGGCTGCCAACGACGTGCTGTTCGGCGCGGTGCAGGGCATCGCCGAGCTGATCACCCGTCCGGGTCTGATCAACGTCGACTTTGCCGACGTGCGCAATGTGATGCGCGAGATGGGCATGGCGATGATGGGCACCGGCACCGGCACCGGCGAGGATCGTGCGCGCGAGGCCGCCGAAGCGGCGATCGCCAGCCCCTTGCTGGAGGACATCGATATCTCCGGTGCCCGCGGCATCCTGGTGAACGTGACCGGTGGCATGGATGTCGGGATCGGCGAGTTCGAGGAAGTCGGCGAGGCGGTGAAGGCCCTGGCCTCGGAAGATGCCAATGTCGTGGTTGGGACGGTCATCGACCCCGAGATGACCGACGAGCTGCGGGTGACCTTGGTGGCCACGGGGCTTGGCGCGCCAGCGACGCAGTCCGAACGGCCGCAGGTGCGAGTGGTCGATGCCCAGCCGAAGAGGGCCGTCGGCTCCGATGTCGAAGTCGACCTCGACCAGCCGACCGTCAAGCGGCGCGGCGGTGACAACCTTGCGGTCGACTACAATCAGCAGCAAGGCATTGATGTGCTGGATATTCCGGCCTTCCTGCGTAAACAAGCCGACTGAGAACGGCTGTACATGCAGGGCGAGCGGAATCCTGCAATAATGCGGTAATCGTTGTGTGCATGAGGAGCCCGGGAGGGCCCGGGCTCCCCTTATGCGCTCTCCTGGAAGAGAGAGGCTCAATTCGTTGATCAGGCAAAGAACGCTCAAGAACAGCATTCGGGCGACCGGAGTGGGACTGCATACCGGAGAAAAGGTGGTGCTGACCCTGCGTCCGGCTCCGGTGAATACCGGGATTGTGTTCCATCGCTGCGATCTTGATCCGTCCGTGGAGATTCGCGCCTGTGCCGACAATGTCGGCGACACGCGGCTGTCCACCACGCTGGTCAATGGAGACGTCCGGGTTTCGACCGTGGAGCATTTGCTCTCGGCCATTGCCGGATTGGGAATCGACAACCTGCATGTCGATGTGAGCGCCGCCGAGGTGCCCATCATGGACGGCAGTGCCGGTCCCTTCGTGTTTCTGCTGCAGTCCGCCGGGCTGAAGGAGCAGGACGCGCCCAAGGAATTCATTCGGGTCAAGCGCAGCGTGGAAGTCCGCGAGGACGACAAGTGGGTGCGCTTTGATCCTTACGAGGGGTTCAAGGTCGGTTTCTGTATCGATTTCGAACACCCGATGTTTACCGACGGAAGCCAGCGCGCAGAGCTGGACTTCTCGTCCACCTCCTTTGTGAAGGAGGTCTCGCGTGCCCGGACCTTCGGGTTCATGCGCGACATCGAGGCCCTGCGGGCGAATCAGCTGGCGCTGGGCGGCAGCCTGGACAACGCCGTGGTCCTCGATGACTACAAGATCCTCAACGAAAACGGGCTGCGTTACGACAACGAACTGGTCAAGCACAAGATCCTCGACGTCGTCGGGGACCTGTACCTGCTCGGTCACAGCCTGATCGGTGCGTTCACTGGCCACAAGTCCGGGCATGCGCTGAACAACCAGCTGATCCGTCAGCTCCTGGCCGACGAGACCGCCTGGGAGAAGGTGACCTTCGAGGACCCGAGCGAACGCCTGCCGATCTCCTTCGGTCAGCTGGCACCGACTCCAGCGGGCTGACCTCACCCTGGAACACATGTTCCAGGGTGAGGTAGGTCAGTCGCGCTTCGGTGACGGCCTGGCCGCCCGGGCGAGGCGTTCGAGGGCGCCGGCCAGCCCGGGGTCCTGGATGCTGCTGGCGGTATCGGCCAGGATGCGGCGGGCCGCGTCCGGGATCTCGCGGCGCTCCAGTCGCGTGGTGGGCCGGGGGGGGCGTGGGGTGTTGGTCAGCCGGATACGTATCTGTTCGATGCCCTCGAAGCCCGCGGCACGCAAGGTCTTGAGCAGTTCGCGCTGCTGGAAACGCAGTTCGGTGGCCAGCCCGCGGTTCGCGCAGATGGCGACCAGGGTGTCTTCGCGCAGGGTGAACGCCAGTCGGCCAGCCTGCAGGGCGTTGCCGACCAGTCCCTCGAGGGCGCGTTCCACGCCGCGGTCGCGGCTGGAGTGCGCGGAAAAGTCGCGGGCGATGAAGCGGGTAATCCGCTGCGGCGTCATCGAGGGACTCCGGCAGTCCGCGGCGGAAGGAGTGAGAGGAATCGCATGCAGCTGATCGTACTACGTCCGGATGGTCTTTGTGCACGTCTTCCGTTGTGGGGCGTGGCGCTGGCGGGCACCCTGCTCGCGCTGCTGGTGGTGGCGGCGGTTGTGACCGCCTACCTGGCGGGGCAAAGCCAGCGCGAGGTGGTCAGGATCCCGGTCGCAAACACGCTGGATCCGATCGTGGTGGAGACGGCCGAACGCGAGGCAGCACGTGAAGGTTTGAACTACCTGGTTGACCGTGTGGTCGCGCTGGAACGCCAGCTGACGCGGGTGGATCTGCGCCTCCGCTCGGTTGGCGACTCCCTGGGGCTGGACGTGGCCGCACTGGAGCCGGAAGTTGGCGGCCAGGGCGGCCCGCTGCTGGACGGACCGGGTTCTCCGCTGGAGATCCATGACCGCTTGCTGGCGCTGGAACACCTTCTGGGTCGTCGCAGCGCCGCCGTAGAGACGGTAGGTTCCGAGCTACGCCAGGAGGCGGCTCGCGAGGCGCTGTCCCCGCAGTTTCGCCCGGTGGAGGATGACGCCTGGATTAGCTCGGCGTTTGGTTATCGCGAAGACCCGTTCACCGGGAACCGCCGCTTCCACTCGGGGATGGATTTTGCCGGGCGGCCAGGCTCGGACATCCGCGCCGCGGGCGGTGGTCTGGTCGTATTCGCGGGCCGCCGGAGCAGCTACGGCAAGCTCGTCGAGATCGCGCACGGCGGCGGCTTGAATACGCGCTACGCACACAACGCGGAAATCCTGGTCGAGCCCGGGCAGCGCGTGGAGGCTGGCGAGGTGATCGCGAAGATGGGGCGCACCGGTCGCGCGACCGATACCCACCTGCACTACGAGGTGGTCGACGCCGGCCAGGCCCTGAATCCCTATCATTTTCTCCAGGATCGGGACTGACCCTCCGCGGTCCTTCTCGGCCCCGCAGGGGCATGACCGGCTGCGCGTCTCTTGGCCACAGCGTTTCCCTGACGGATCGTTTATCCTAGCCGGGTTTCAGCCAACCCTTTCGGATCCCCATGGTCAAGCAGCTCGTACAGAAGATTTTCGGTAGTCGCAACGATCGCATCCTCAAGCGCTACACCCGCGCGGTCGAGCGCATCAATGCCCTGGCCGACTCCACCGAGGCGTTGTCGCAGGACGAGCTGCGTCACAAGACACAGGAATTCCAGCGCCGCCTGGGCGAGGGCGAGAATCTGGAGAAGCTCCTGCCGGAGGCCTTCGCGGTCTGTCGCGCGATGAGTGCCCAGGTCCTGGGGCTGCGCCACTTCGACGTCCAGTTGATCGGCGGTATGGTTCTCAACGACGGTCGCATCGCCGAGATGCGCACGGGTGAGGGCAAGACCCTGGTCGCGACCCTGCCCGCCTATCTCAATGCATTGACCGGCGACGGCGTGCATGTGGTGACGGTGAACGACTACCTGGCCCGCCGCGATGCGGCCTGGATGGGGCGGCTGTACGACGCACTGGGTCTGACGGTCGGAGTGGTGAATAGCTCCGGCGGTCTGGGGGTGGATTCCGCCTCCTATCTCTTTGACCCGGAGTACCACGCAGAAGAAGGCGGGTTCGATCAGATGCGTCCGGCGACCCGGCGGGAGGCCTATGCCGCCGATATTACCTATGGCACGAACAACGAGTTCGGCTTCGACTATCTGCGCGACAACATGGCCTTCTCGGCCGATCAGCGCGTGCAGCGCGCACTCAACTTTGCGGTGGTCGACGAGGTCGACTCCATCCTCATCGACGAGGCGCGGACCCCGCTGATCATCTCCGGCCCCAGCGGCGACAGCTCCGAGCTCTACGAGCGGCTGAACACCATCCCGGCCCAGCTGACCCGTCAGGAAGACGAAGAGAGCGAGGGTGACTACTTCGTCGACGAGAAGGCCAAGCAGGTCTTCCTCAGCGAGGAGGGTCACGAGAAGGCCGAGGAACTCCTGCGCCAGGCCGGCTTGCTGGAGGAGTACCAGACCCTGTACGACTCTGCGAGCATCGCGGTACTGCATCACCTGAATGCGGCCCTGCGTGCCCACGCGCTGTTCCACCGCGATGTCGACTACCTGGTGCGCGACAACAAGGTCCAGATCATCGACGAGTTTACCGGCCGCATCATGGGTGGCCGGCGCTGGTCGGAGGGACTGCACCAGGCGATCGAGGCCAAGGAAGGGGTTCCGATCCAGCGCGAGAACCAGACGCTGGCGTCGATCACCTTCCAGAACTATTTCCGCCTGTACGAGAAGCTCGCAGGCATGACCGGTACGGCCGATACCGAGGCCTACGAGTTCCAGACCATCTATGGCCTGGAAGTGGTCGTGATCCCCGGCAACAAGCCGCTGGTGCGCGACGACATGCAGGACCTGGTCTTCCTGACCCAGGAGGAGAAGTACACCGCCATCATCAAGGAGATCCAGTGGTGCGTGGATCGCGGTCAACCGGTCCTGGTGGGGACGGCCTCGGTGGAGAGTTCCGAGCGGCTGGCTGAAGCGCTGAAGAAGACCGGGATCTCGTTCGAGGTGCTGAACGCCAAGCAGCACGAGCGCGAGGCCGCGATCATCGCCCAGGCGGGTCGCCCGAAGGCGGTGACGCTGGCAACCAACATGGCCGGGCGTGGTACCGATATCGTGCTGGGGGGGGCGCTGGATGCCGAACTGGCCGAAGTCGACCCGGACGACAGCGCCCAGCAGGAGGCAATCCGGGCCGACTGGCAGGCCCGTCATGACACGGTGATCGAGGCCGGTGGTCTGCACATCATTGGCTCCGAACGCCATGAGTCGCGACGGATCGACAACCAGTTGCGCGGGCGCTCCGGCCGCCAGGGTGACGCGGGCTCCAGCCGCTTCTTCCTGTCGCTGGAAGACAACCTGATGCGGGTGTTTGCATCCGAGCGTGTGCGCAGTCTGATGCAGCGTCTGGGCATGAAGGAGGGCGAGGCGATCGAGAACGCCTGGGTCTCGCGCGCCATCGAGAATGCGCAGCGCAAGGTCGAGGCGCACAACTTCGATATCCGCAAGCAGCTGCTGGAATACGACGACGTCGCCAATGATCAGCGCCGGGTGATCTACGACCAGCGTGCTGAATTGCTGACCACCGAGGACATCAGCGAAACCATCGACACCTTGGTGGAGGATGTGGTCAACGCCCTGATCAACCCGTACATGCCGCCGGGATCGATCGAGGACGAATGGGACATCCAGGGCCTGCAGCAGGCCCTGAACGGCGAGTTCGGGCTCGACCTTCCGGTCCAGCAGTGGCTGGACGACGAGGACGACCTGCACGAGGAGCCGTTGCGCGAGCGGATCATCGGGCATGCCCGCGCGCTGCTGACCCGGAAGCGCGAGCAGCTGGGTGACGAGACCATGAACCGCCTGCAGCGCGACGTGATGCTGCAGGTCCTGGACAGCCAGTGGAAGGAACACCTGGCGGCGATGGACTACCTGCGCCAGGGCATTGGCCTGCGTGGCTACGCCCAGCGCAACCCGAAGCAGGAGTACAAGAAGGAAGCCTTCGCGATGTTCCAGTCCCTGCTGGAACGCATCAAGCACGACGTGGTGAAGTTCCTGCTGCGCATGCAATTGCGCTCACCGGAGGAGGTCGAGGCATTGCAGCCGAAGAAGGCGGCCCCCGCCGAGGATGATCTGCAGTTCCAGCACCAGAACCCCGACAGCCCCCTGAAGGCTGGAGCCGAAGGTGACGCCGAGCCGCGCGAACCGGTTGCGAGCGGCGAGGCCCCCTACCGACGCGACGAGCCCAAGCTGGGCCGCAACGAGCCCTGCTGGTGTGGTTCGGGCAAGAAATTCAAGCATTGCCACGGCAAGCTGTAGGGAGACACTGAGCCCATGGCCGTAGGATTGAACGCCCCGGAGGCGCTGCAACCGGTACCGGGGATTCGCGTGGCCGCGGTCGCGGCAGGGATTCGCTATCCCGGGCGCGACGATCTGGTGTTGATCGATGCCGGCCCCGACGCGACCGTTGCGGCGCTTTATACCAACAATGCCTTTCGCGCCGCGCCGGTCGTGGTTGCCGCGGAGCACCAGGCAGCGGGCGGGGCACGCTGGCTGCTGATCAACGCCGGTAATGCCAATGCCGGGACCGGCGAGCTCGGGCTCGCCGCCGCGCGCGCTTGCTGCGAGGCCCTGGCCGCGGTTACGGGCGACCCGGCGGAGGCAGTCCTGCCATTTTCCACCGGGGTGATTGGCGAGCCGCTGCCGGTGGAACGCATCATCGCGGCGCTGCCCGTGCTGCACGCGGGCCTGGCGCCCAATGCCTGGATGCAGGCGGGACGCGCGATCATGACCACTGACACCGTGCTCAAGGGTGTCAGCCGTCGGGTCGCACTGTCGCAGGGCGAGGTGACCCTGACCGGTATCGCCAAAGGTTCGGGGATGATCCACCCCGATATGGCGACCATGCTGGCGTTTATCGGGACCGACCTTGCCATCGAGGCGCAGGCGCTGGACGGTCTGCTGCGCGAGGCCAATCGCGACAGCTTCAACGCGATCACCGTGGACGGGGATACCTCCACAAACGACGCCGTGGTGGTGATGGCCAGTGGCGCGAGTGGGGCGGGGCTCGTCACAGCGGACGATCGGGTCGCCTTTGCCGCGGCTCTGGACGCGGTCTGCCTGGAGCTGGCCCAGGCGATCGTCCGGGATGGCGAGGGTGCCACCAAGTTCGTGACCGTCGAGGTGGTGGGTGCGCGGTCGCGTGAGGAGGCGGCGCAGGTCGCCGAGACCGTCGCGCTGTCCCCGCTGGTCAAGACTGCGCTGTTCGCCTCCGACCCCAATTGGGGCCGCATCCTCGCGGCCGTGGGGCGCGCCGGGGTGCCGGATCTGGAGATCGAGCGCGTGGCGATCCGTGTGAATGACGTCGAGATTGTCCGCGACGGCGGGCGTGCCCCGGAATACGCCGAGGCCGACGGCCAGCGTGCCTTCGACGCCGAGGAGATCCACATCCGGATCGACCTGGGCCGGGGTGACGCACGGACGCGCAAGTACACCTGCGACTTCTCCCACGAGTACGTGCGCATCAATGCCGAATACCGGTCCTGAGCCGGCGTCTTCCCCTCCGGTCGAGGTCGCGATCGGACTGATCCGCGACAACCAGGGTCGCGTGCTGGTTACGCGTCGCAGGAACGCGCAACACCTGGCCGGGCTGTGGGAGTTTCCCGGGGGCAAGGTCGAGAGCCGTGAATCCCCCGCGGTGGCTCTGCAGCGTGAACTCGACGAGGAGCTTGGCGTTGGCGTCGATTCGGCGGTGCAGTGCCTGACGATCGAGCACGACTATGGGGAGCGCGCGGTTCGTCTGCATGTGTTCCGCGTCACGGTTTGGTCGGGTGCGCCCCGTGGTCGCGAGGCCCAGCCTATGGAGTGGCGTGCCCCGGTGGACCTGGACCCCGCGGATTTCCCGGCGGCGAATCGCGCGATGCTCAACGTCTTGCGCCTGCCCGAGCGTTATCTGATCACACCGTCACCGGACGACGCCGCGCAGGCCGCTGCCATCGCCGGCCGAGTAACCGAGGCCCTGCGTGCGGGCCAGGCTGACATGGTTCAGGTGCGTGCGCCGGACTTGGGCCGGGTCGACTATTGCGACTTTCTCGCGGCGATCACAGGGCCCGCCGATGCCCTGGGCATCCCGGTCCTGGCGAATGCGCCACCGGATTGGCTGGCGGATTTTCCGCGGGTGGGGTTGCATCTGCCCGAGCGGCGTTGGCGCGAGCTGGATGCGCGTCCGGCGTCCGCTGGCTGGGTGGCCGCCTCGGTTCACGACCGTGCCGGTCTCGAGCGGGCGGCGGCCCTGGGGCTGGATTTCGTGGTGCTGGGGCCGGTGCAGGCGACCGCGACGCATCCCGGTGCCGAGGCGCTGGGCTGGGGGCATTTCGCGGACTGGGTGCGGGGTGCGGCGCTGCCGGTCTATGCGCTCGGCGGGATGTCTGCCGTCAGCCTGCCCCGGGCGCGGGCGGCCGGTGCGCAGGGTATTGCGGCCATTCGTGGCTTGCTGGGCTGAATCCGGGCCTCCCAGGCGCCCACGGCCCTCCCTCAGATCGCGCAGCAGCAGAGCCGGAACGGCACGTCGACATGGGCCGGTGCGGGGCGTTCGCGGAAATCGCCGGGGGCGAAGAAACGCACAGTAAAGCGCTGGCGCCCGCCGCTGATTTCCGGGTAGACCCCCAGCGCGGGGTCTACCGTCACCCGGATCAGTTGCCACGCGTGGGCGGTATCGAGATTGCGCTCGAAGTACCCGTCCTCGGCCGTCACCGGCTCCGCGGTGCCCGAGTGGCGCATGTAGCGCAGTACCTGGGCGGTCGCCTCGGCCACGGTGTTCAGCGGTTGGAACCATTCCAGCAGAAGTTCGGTGCGCGCCTGATTCGGCTGGGCCAGCCAGTAGTGGTAGATCGGCAGGTCGAAGTCGAAGGCCCCGCCGGGCAGGGCCATGCGCTGGCGCACGCTGGAGAAAAACTCGCTGCCACGGACGCGGTGATCGAGCGCGCCGGCCTGTTCCTCCAGCGCATCGTGCAATCGCTTCTGTGCATCCATGGTCTCGCGAAAGCGATCGGCATCGATGCCCGGCTGGTTGGCCAGTCGGGTCAGGTTGACCGTCTGGCGCTCGATCTCGCCCATCAGTTCGCGCTTGATGTCTACCCGGGTGACCAGGGCATAGATGTCCACCAGCGAGACCAGGGCCTCGTGATGATCGAAGGCCCGCCCGGACTCCAGTGCATCCCCGAAGCGTGCGTTCAGGGCCTCCAGCCGCAGCAGGAGGCGTACACGTTCATGCAGCGGTTGTTCAAAGGTCAGGGATTGGCTCACGGCGGACCCGTTGGGCAGGAGGACTGGAGGCGCATGCTGGTCCAGGAACTTCCGCAGTATCAGCTATTCGGGGGGCGTTTTTCCACCCGCGAGCGGATGGTGGTGGCCAGCTCGCGCAGGGCAGTGTCGCGTTCTGCTACCTGGTTCGCCAGTTCGGCATCCGACGTCTGTTCGGTATTGAGGATCTCGCTGTCCCCGCGTCGGCGGCGCTCGTCCGGGTTCATCTGGACCTCGAGGATGGCCTCTACCTCGGCGCTGCTGCGGCCATCCCGCTGGGTTACGCGTGCGATCTGTTCGCTGGGCTCGCAATGGACCACGATGACGTGATCGAAACGCGCCTCCCAGCCGGCCTCGAACAGCAGGGGCACCACGATCACGGCATAGGGTGTGGTCTCTGGTAGCGCGGCGAGGCGTTGTTCGATAGCGGCCTCCACCGCCGGATGAACCAGTGCCTCCAGGGCCTGGCGTTCGGCCGGGTCGGCAAAGATCCGGGTGCGCAAGGCGCCGCGGTCCAAGTGGCCACGGGCATCGAGTATGCCGGGGCCAAAGCGGGCCACGATGGCCGCGTAGAGATCGTGTCCCGGCGTCTGGAGCTCGCGGTTCAGGGTGTCGGCATCCAGTACCGGTGCCCCGAGGCTGGCGAAGAGCCCTGCAACGCGACTCTTGCCGCAGCCGATCCCCCCGGTGAGTCCGACCCGCAGCATGACGTCCGCCTAAAACCCTTGCGGGAAGTAGAGGGCCAGTAGCTCGTCGCCCCAGATCAGGGCGAGCCACCCGGCGGCGGCGAGAAAGGGTCCGAACGGGATCGGGATGTTGCGATCGCGCCCGCGCAGCAGGATCAGCGCGATCCCGACCACCGCGCCGACCAGTGAGGCCAGTAGCAGGATGACCGGCAGCGCCTGCCAGCCGAGCCACGCGCCCAGCGCCGCCAGCAGTTTGAAGTCACCGAAGCCCATGCCCTCCTTGCCGGTCAGCAGGCGGAAGCCGTGGAAGATCAACCACAAGGTCAGGTAACCGGCCGCAGCACCGATCACGGCGGATTGCAGGTCGGTGAAGGTACCGGGGATGTTGACCAGCAGTCCGAGCCACAACAGCGGCAGGGTGAGCTGATCGGGGAGTAGCGTCGTGCGGGCATCGATCCCGGAGGCGGCGATCAGTACGGCCGTGAAGACCAGCGCCAGCAGCCCGGCGCTACCGGGCCCGAGGTGCCAGACCGTTACCACGAAGAGCAGCGCGGTGAGTGCCTCCACTGCGGGATACTGCCAGCTGATGCGGGTGCCACACCCGGGGCAGCGACCGCGCAGGAACAGGAAGCTGAGAATGGGTACATTTTCCAGCGCCCGGATCGGGCGCTGGCATTGCGGGCAGCGCGAGCGCGGGCGGATCAGGTCGAATCGCACGCGCTCGTCGTTCGGCGCGTGCTCGAGGATCGCGCGCGCCTCGGTCTCCCACTCGCGTTCCAGCATCACCGGGAGGCGCGCGATCACCACGTTCAGGAAGCTGCCGATCAGCAGCCCGAACACCCCGGCAACCGGCAGTGCCCAGCCGCCCAGTTGGGCTCCGATCTCGGCCAGCATCCCCTAGATCACCTGACCCATCTGGAAGATGGGCAGGTACATGGCGATGACCAGGCCGCCGACCAGCACGCCGAGGACCACCATGATCAGCGGTTCCAGCAGGCTGGACAGGCTGTCCACGGCGTTGTCGACCTCTTCCTCGTAGAAATCCGCGACTTTCGACAGCATCGAATCCAGCGAGCCGGATTCCTCGCCAATCGCGACCATCTGCACCACCATGTTGGGGAACACGGCGGTATTGCGCATGGACCACTGCAATTGGCCGCCGGCCTCGGTCTCGTCGCGCATGCGCAGGGTGGCTTCTCGGTAGACGGCGTTGCCGGTGGCGCCGGAGACCGAGGTCAGGGCATCCACCAGCGGCACCCCGGCGGAGAACATGGTCGACAGCGTTCGCGCAAAGCGGGCGATGGCGGCCTTGCGCAGGATCGGGCCAAAAGCCGGGGCCTTGAGGACCATGATGTCGAGGAAACGGGCGAAGCGTGGCAGCCGCCGCCGGGCCTGAACGAAGACGAACCCGATGGCGACCATGACCCCGAGGATAGCCCACCACCAGCTCTGGGTGAACTCCGAGAGGTCGACCACCATGCGGGTGAATACCGGGAGGTCGGCACCGAAGCCGGTAAACAGGGCCTCGAACTGCGGGACCACGTAGATCAGCAGGATCGCGGTCACCACGATGGCCACCACGACCACCGCGGCCGGATAGAACAGGGCCTTCTTGATCTTGCCCTTCAGGGCCTCGGTCTTTTCCTTGTAGGTGGCGACCTTGTCCAGCAGGGTCTCGAGTGTCCTCGCCTGCTCGCCGGCCTCGACCAGATTGGTGACTAGGTCGTCGAAATGTCTCGGGTGCTTGGACAGGGCCTGGGCAAACGTCTCGCCGCCCTCGACGTCTGCTTTCAGTTTCAGGACCAGATCGCGCATCGCGGGCTTCTCGTTCCCGCGGCCGACGATCTCGAAGGCCTGCACCAGGGGCACGCCGGACTCCAGCATCGTGGTCATCTGGCGCAGGAAGTAGGCGATGTCCGCGGGGACGACCTTCTTCTTTCCGCCGGAGAGAAGCGACTTTGGCTTCTTGCGGATCTTGATGACGTTGATGCCGTTCTTGCGCAGCTCGGCACGGGCCGTGGCCTCGTTGTCGGCCGGAGTCTCGCCCTTGATCCGGGCGCCGTTCTTGTTCAGTCCTTCCCAGGTGTAGATCGTCCCGGAGTCGGCCATCCCCCTGTCCCCCTGTAGCTGGTGACCCGTGCCGGTTGCGGCACTAGTCCTTGGTCACGCGATTGACTTCCTCGAGGCTGGTCAGCCCCGCCATTACTTTCACGAGGCCGGCGCGTCGCAGGTCCTCGATGCCTTCCTTTTCCGCTTGTTCCGCGAGCTGCATGGAGTTGTAGCCCTCCAGGATGCCGCGCTGCATGTCGTCGCTGATGGGCATGACCTGGTAGATCCCCAGCCGGCCCTTGTAGCCGTTGGTGCATTGGTCGCAGCCCACCGCGCGATAGGAGACCACACCGGTCTGGATGTCGGCGTCGGTAAAGCCTTCCTTGCGCAGCGCCTCTTCCGGGAGCTTTTCCGGTTCCTTGCAGTTCGGGCACAACCGCCGCGCCAGCCGCTGGGCAATGATCAGCAGGATCGAGGAGGCGATGTTGTACGGTGGCACGCCCATGTTGGCCAGACGGGTGAGCGTCTGCGGGGCGTCGTTGGTATGCAGCGTGGAAAGCACAAGGTGACCGGTCTGGGCCGCCTTGATGGAGATCTCGGCGGTTTCCAGGTCGCGGATTTCCCCGACCATGATCACGTCCGGGTCCTGGCGCAGGAACGCGCGCAGCGCGCTGGCAAAGGTCAGACCCACCTTCGGGTTGATGTTGACCTGGTTGACCCCGGGCATGTTGATTTCCGACGGGTCTTCCGCAGTGGAGATGTTGCGGTCGGCGGTGTTCAGGATGCCGAGCCCGGTGTACAGCGATACGGTCTTCCCCGACCCGGTGGGGCCGGTGACCAGGATCATGCCGTACGGGCGGCTGAGCGCCTTGAGGTAGGCTTCCTTCTGATGTTCCTCGTACCCCAGCTGATCGATGCCCATCGCCGCGCTGCTGGGATCGAGGATACGCATCACGATCTTCTCGCCGTAAAGCGTCGGCAGGGACGAGACACGAAAATCGATCGCGCGGGTGCGCGACAGCTTCAGCTTGATGCGCCCGTCCTGCGGCACGCGGCGTTCGGCGATGTCCATGCGCGACATCACCTTGACGCGCGCAGTGATGCGCGGCGCCAGGGAATTGGGTGGGTGGGCGACCTCGTGCAGTACGCCGTCAATGCGGAAGCGCACGCGGAAGTCCTTCTCGAAGGGCTCGAGGTGGATATCCGATGCCTTGCGATTGATGGCGTCCATCAGGACCTTGTTGACGAAGCGCACCACCGGGGCGTCATCCGCGCCCTCGGCGGTGTCGGAGGACTCCTTGTCATCCTCCCCGCCGGATTCGATGGCCAGCCCGTCGAGGCCGTCGTCGCCAAGGTCGTCCATCAGCGACGAGGCGGCACTCAGTGCCGTGTCGATCAGGCGGTCGAGCTTGTGTGGCTCGACCAGGACGGCCTCGACGGGCATGCCGGTGGCGAACTTGAACTCGTCGGTGGCGCCGAGGTTGGTCGGGTCGGACACGCCAATGTAGAGGCGATTGCCGCGTGCCATCAGTGGCAGGGCGTGGTGCTTCTGGATCAGCTTCTCGTTGAGGTGATCCTTGGGCAGCAGTTCCGCATCGAAGCTCCCCAGGTCGAATACCGGGAGCCCGAACTCCTCGGCGGCGGCCTCGACCAGGCGGGCTTCCGCCACCTGGCCCTTGCTGGCAAGCAGGGTCATCAGCGGCGTCTGCTGGGACTGGGCTTCCTCGACCAGCTGGGAGGCGATGTCCTCCGCGATCAGGCCGGCCTCGACCAGGCGCTTCGCCAGCCCGGGTAGCCGCGGTGCCGTAGTGGTATTCGCCATGGGCCTCTGCGTATACAAACCTAGTGATGGGCCACACTCTACGTGCGTCCGCGGCGGAAGGGAAACGCGCTGCCAGGCAGCCGAGAGCCCCTTGCTGAGCTCCGATCATAGGAATCAACCCTGCAAATGACAAGGCTGTGGTTCGCCCCCTTGAGGGGTAATTCAGCGGGTGCTTGACGCTGTGCTTCGCGCTGGTTCAGAATACGCGGCTTGATCGAGGAGGGATACCCAAGCGGTCAACGGGGGCAGACTGTAAATCTGCTGGCTCAGCCTTCGGAGGTTCGAATCCTCCTCCCTCCACCATCGGGTTTTTCAAGCCAGCGGCCAGAAGCGGACGGTGGTGCGGCAAGCCAGGGTTCTGCGGGTGTAGTTCAATGGTAGAACCTCAGCCTTCCAAGCTGATGATGTGGGTTCGATCCCCATCACCCGCTCCAGATTTGGCCCGCAAGATGTCGGGCGAGGCCCTGGCGGTAGTTCGGCTCATGTAGCTCAGTCGGTAGAGCACTTCCTTGGTAAGGAAGAGGTCACCGGTTCGAATCCGGTCATGAGCTCCATATTAATGTCAGCGTACAACCTGCGTCGCTGTTGAGTTTTAGCGTCACGATCCGGGGAAGCGAGAGATGTCCAAGGAAAAGTTCGAGCGTAAGAAGCCGCATGTGAATGTGGGTACGATTGGTCATGTGGACCATGGGAAAACGACGCTGACGGCGGCGATGACGGCGGTGCTGGGCAAGAAGTACGGTAGTGAAGCCCGTGCATTTGACCAGATCGACAACGCGCCGGAAGAGAAGGCCCGCGGTATTACGATTGCGACC
>NZ_MVAR01000010.1:0-325 GCF_001999325.1 Thioalkalivibrio versutus | reverse complement strand
CGACCTGCTGTCCTCGTACGACTTCCCGGGTGACGACACCCCGGTCATCACCGGTTCCGCGCTGAAGGCGCTGGAAGGTGACGAGAGCGAAGTGGGCGCCCCGGCGATCTACAAGCTGGTCGAGGCGATGGACACCTGGATTCCGGAGCCGGAGCGTGCCGTGGACGGCGCGTACCTGATGCCGGTGGAAGACGTGTTCTCGATCTCCGGTCGCGGCACCGTGGTGACCGGTCGTATCGAGCGCGGCGTGGTGAAGGTGGGCGAAGAGATCGAGATCGTCGGCATTCGCGACACGCAGAAGACCACCGTCACCGGTGTCGAGATG
>NZ_MVAR01000009.1:59937-60194 GCF_001999325.1 Thioalkalivibrio versutus | reverse complement strand
GGTAGGTCAAGACAACGGCGGTCCGAAGGCCTGTGCCATTGAATGGAGGCAGGCTGTTCCGGCATCTGGGCACGCTCGGCCTGCGGCCATGGCGTGCCGCGCCCGCGTAGCGGGCGCCAGGGGGTAGGATGCGGATGAGCGCAGCGAATCGCATCAGGGTTTCGCACGGCGTGGGAAACGGTGCGTTTCGCTGCGCTCAACCGCACCCTACGGGATACCGTCTGTTTTGACCTTCTCCTCCCGTATGGAGCCCCTCG
>NZ_MVAR01000009.1:15126-59823 GCF_001999325.1 Thioalkalivibrio versutus | reverse complement strand
CTGGCAGGCGGCCAGACGAAAGCACCGTAAACACCGGACGACGAACCAGGACCAGCCTGCACGGCAGACAGCCGGCCAACGGCATATCCCCCGGGCGGCCAGCGCGCCGCGCCGTTATAATGCGCGGCTTTCCCTACACTCCGACCCGAGCGCGCCCGCGATCATGGACAAGAGCTTCGACCCGAAAAGCATCGAACAGACCCAGTACGACCGCTGGGAGGGCGCGAACGTCTTCGCGCCGCCGGCGACGGGCGAGGCCAACTACTGCATCCTGCTGCCGCCACCGAACGTGACCGGCACCCTGCACATGGGGCATGCCTTCCAGCACACCCTGATGGACACCCTCATCCGCTACCGGCGGATGCACGGCGACCGCACCCTGTGGCAGGGCGGCACCGACCACGCCGGGATCGCCACCCAGATGGTCGTCGAACGCCAGCTGGCCGCCGACGGCAAGGGCCGCCACGACCTCGGGCGCGAGAAATTCCTCGAGGCAGTCTGGGACTGGAAGGCCGAATCCGGCGGCACCATCACCCGCCAGATGCGCCGCCTGGGCGATTCCATGGACTGGTCGCGCGAGCGCTTCACCATGGACGAGGGGCTGTCCGACGCGGTGCGCGAGGTCTTCGTGCGCCTGCACGAGGAGGGCCTGATCTATCGCGGCAAGCGCCTGGTCAACTGGGACCCGGTGCTGCACACCGCGCTCTCCGATCTCGAGGTCCTGTCCGAGGAAGAGGTCGGCCACCTGTGGCACTTCCGCTATCCGCTGGCCGACGGCTCTGGCCATCTGACCGTCGCGACCACCCGCCCGGAGACCATGCTGGGCGACACCGCCGTCGCGGTGCATCCGGAGGACGAGCGCTACCAGCACCTGATCGGCAAGACGATCCGGCTGCCGCTGGTCGGGCGCGAGATCCCGATCATTGCCGACGACTATGTCGAGGCCGAGTTCGGCTCTGGCTGCGTGAAGATCACCCCGGCGCACGACTTCAACGACTACGCCATGGGGCAGCGCCACGACCTGCCGGTGATCAACATCCTGACCATCGACGCCTGCATGAACGACAACGTGCCGGCCGCCTATCGCGGGCTGGACCGCTACCAGGCCCGGCAGAAGGTTGTCGACGACCTGGATACAGAAGGACTGCTCGAAAAGATCGACGACCACAAGCTGATGGTCCCGCGCGGCGACCGCTCCGGCACCGTGGTCGAGCCTTATCTGACCGACCAGTGGTACGTGAAGGCCGGCCCGCTGGCCGAACCGGCGATCAAGGCAGTGGAGGACGGCCGCATCCGCTTCGTGCCGGAAAACTGGTCGAAGACCTACTTCGAGTGGATGCGCAACATCGAGGACTGGTGCATCTCGCGCCAGATCTGGTGGGGCCACCGCATCCCGGCCTGGTACGACACCGACGGCAACGTGTACGTCGGGCGCTCCGAGGACGAGGTGCGCGCAAAGCACGGCCTGAGCGCGGACGTGGTGCTCGAACAGGACGAAGACGTGCTGGACACCTGGTTCAGCTCGGCGCTGTGGCCGTTCTCCACCCTCGGCTGGCCGGAGCAGACGCAGGAACTGAAGGATTTCTACCCGACCAGCGTGCTGGTCACCGGCTTCGACATCATCTTCTTCTGGGTCGCCCGCATGATCATGATGGGCGAGCACTTCATGGGGGATGTGCCCTTCCGCGAGGTGTACGTCACCGGCCTGATCCGCGACTCGGAAGGCCAGAAGATGTCCAAGTCCAAGGGCAACGTGATCGACCCGATCGATCTCATTGACGGCATCAGCGCCGACGGCCTGGTGGCCAAACGCACCCGCGGCCTGATGCAGCCGCAGATGGCGCAGAAGATCGAGAAGGCCACGCGCAAGGCCTTCCCCGACGGCTTCCCCGCCTTTGGCACCGATGCCCTGCGCTTCACCCTGGCGGCACTCGCCACCACCGGGCGCGATATCAAGTTCGACCTCGGCCGCATCGAGGGCTATCGCAACTTCTGCAACAAGCTGTGGAACGCCTCGCGCTTCGTGCTGATGAACGTCGAGGGCCACGACTGCTCCGCCGCGGCCGATACCGCGGAGCACCGCACGCTGGCCGATCGCTGGATCCTCGACCGCCTGGCCGCCACCGCCGCGACCGCCACGCAGCAGCTCGATGCCTACCGCTTCGACCTCGCCGCGCAGACGCTCTACGAGTTCACCTGGCACGACTACTGCGACTGGTACCTGGAGCTGACCAAGCCAGTGCTGAACGACGACGCCACGCCGGAGGCGGTCAAGCGCGCCACGCGCAATACCCTGGTCACCGTGCTCGAGGCCCTGCTGCGCCTGCTGCACCCGGTGACCCCGTTCATCACCGAGGCCATCTGGACCAACGTGAAACCGCATGCCGGCATCACGGATGACATCGAATTCCTGGTGCAGCGCCCCTGGCCTGGCCGCGACGGCTTCCCGCGTGACGCGACCGCCACGGCCGAGCTCGACTGGGTGAAGGACTTCATCACCGGGCTGCGCCGCATCCGCGCGGAGATGGACATCGCTCCCGCCAAACCGCTGCCGGTGCTGGTAAAGAACTGGACCGACGCCGACCAGGAGCGCTACACCCGCCACCGCGGCCTGCTGGAGTTCCTCGCCAAGCCCGAGAGCGTCACCTGGCTGGACACGGCCGACGAGGCGCCGGAATCCGCGATGGCCCTGGTCGACGACATGCAGCTGCTGATTCCGCTGGCCGGGCTGATCGACAAGGACGCCGAGCTCGCGCGCCTGGACAAGGAAATCGGCAAGCTCGACAAGAACCTCGAACAGAGCGAGCAGCGGCTTTCCAACGCGAGCTTCGTCGACCGCGCCCCGGCCGACGTGGTGCAGAAGGAACGCGACCGCGTCGCCGAGATGCACGCCACCCGCGACCAGCTGGCCGCCCAGCGCGAACGCATCCGCGCGATGTGAGGGCGCTGTTCACCACGAGGCACACGCAGAAGACCGGAAAAGCATTTACGGGAGACGGGAAGGATCCAGGCTGACGGGCCGCACAGAGGACCAGCTGCACCCAAGGCGGTAATAACCTCGGGCCCATACCCCTTGAATCCCTGTTGATCGCTCTTGCCCGCCTTCGTGTCTTCGTGCGCTTCGCGCTTGAAGAACATCAGCTGATCCGTTCGAGCATGCCCCGGTGGCGGATCAAGCGCGCCAGGGTGCGGCCGGTGTGGTACCAGTGCAGCATCCAGCATTCGCGCGCCAGTCGCGCCGCCGATACGGTGGAGCCCGGCTCCGCCGGACAGGGGCAGACGCGCAATCCCATGCCGCGCGCGATGGCGACCGCCCGGGCGAGATGGAAGCGACTGGTCACCAGCACTAGGGGCGCATCACCGGCCTCCGCCGTCTCCGTCAGCAGATCGCGCGCATTGCGCAGATTCTCCAGCGTATGCCGCGAGGCGTCTTCGGTACGGATGCGCGTCGCCGCGATCCCGTGGTGTTGCAGAAGGGCCGCGCCCGCGGCGGCCTCGCTGGGAGCACCGGGGGAGGTCTGCCCACCCAGCACCAGGATCCGGGCATCGGGATTCCGGCGCGCCAGACGCACGGCGCGCAGCAGGCGCAGGCGGTAGCCCGGACCGGGCGCCCCCGACTCCAGCTGCTGCCCCAGCACCAGGATGCAGTCCCCGCGCCCGGGGCAGCGCCGCCGCCGCGACCAGTGCACGGTGTAGAGCCACAGCGCCAGCCAGGACAAGCCGCCGGTGGCCAGGATGATCAGATTCGACAGCGCAAAGGTCGCCAGGCCGTCCGGCCCGATGCGACCCAGTCCGACGCGCACCTCGCCCACGGGAGCCTTCTCAGGCCTCGTCTTCGGGCGTGGTGCCGCCGGTGAAGTGCAGCCGCGCGTTGCGCCGGCGCCGCGCCCAGAAGGCCAGGGCCCGCGGCAGGTTCAGCGCCATCTGCACGTAGTACACCGTCTTGAAGGCGCGCAGGGACCACTGCACACGGGTATTGCGGTAGACATCCCCGGCCAGCAGCGAGATCACCGCCTGCTCCATCCCGAAGGTATTGCGCGGACCCATGAACAGCTTGCGCATCACCGGGCTGTTGAAGCGGTAGATCAACCAGGAGAAACGGCGGACGCCACGGCGCACGTCGCGCTCAAAGGCACGCAGATAGCGTGCGGAGCGCGCCGGATGCTCCAGGCAGCGATCCACCGCATCGGCGGCGCGGAAGCCCCCCGACATCGCGATATAGACCCCGCTGGAGAACACCGGGTCGACAAAGGTGAACGCATCGCCGACCAGCAGATAACCCGGGCCGTGGGCCTGACTGGAGCGGTAGGAGAAATTGCCGGTGGCGTTGACCGGGCCAGCCAGCTCCGCGCCCTGCATGCGCTCGAAGGCCGGCGGGCAGAGCTTCAGCGTGTCCCACAGGAACGTCTCGGGCTTGGTCTTGCGCGTCTTCAGGTATTCGGGAAAACAGACCGCGCCCACGCTCATCGCCCCGTCGCGCAACGGGATCATCCAGATCCAGCCGTGCTGGAACCAGTAGATACTGATGTTGCCGGCATCGCGCCCGGCACGCCGCGGCACGTTGTTGAAGTGCCCGAAGATCGCGGCGCTGTTGTGTTCCGGGTTGCGCGCCTTCAGGTCCAGACGGCGCGCCAGGAAGGTATCGCGACCGGAGGCGTCGACCACGAAATCGGCCTCGAACTCCAGCGTGTTGCCGGAAGCATCGCGCGCGGTGACCTGCTGGGTCCCGCCCTTGGCGGGATCGGCCAGGGCGACATCGAAGACGGTGACCTCTTCCAGCACCCGCACACCCAGGCGGGCGCTGTTTTCCAGCAGCAGGTGGTCGAACTCCGAACGCCGCACCTCGCATGCCGACGCGGGTGTGTCGTCGTTCAGGGCGCGCTCGAAGTAATAGGTTCGCGGCGCGTCGGGCGCCTCGGGGATGGTGAACTCGGCCCCGTGCTTGGGGATGCCGATTGCCGCGATGGCCTCGGCCACGCCCAGTTCCTCGAACAACGGCATATTCATCGGCAGCAGGGATTCGCCGATGTGGAAGCGTGGATGCCGGGCCTTTTCCAGCAGCACCACGTCGCGCCCCTTCTGCGCCAGTCGGGAGGCCACCGTGGAGCCGGCGGGGCCTCCTCCGATCACCACCACCTGGCAGCGCCCGTCGGTTACGGCTTCCTGTCCCGGTTGTATCAAATCACGTCTCCGCTTGCCCGCCCGCAACCCCAGAAAGGCGACCCGGTCTGGTCGCGAGGGTACCACGGCCCCTCGGGTGTGGGTATCATCGGCGCCCACAGCAGGGTGACCCTCGCGCGAACGGCAAGTTCGGAGGCGATCACAAAATGCGCACATCACTGCACCGGGGGAACACGTGCCATCACAAACAGCGTTCGAACAGGAAGTCGCTCAACTGATCGTGGACAGCCTTAATCTGGAGGAGGTCGCGCCGGAGGAGATCGAGCCGGAAGATGCGCTGTTCCGTGAAGGACTGGGGCTGGATTCCATCGATGCCCTGGAGCTGGCCCTGGCCATCTCCCGCGCCTACGGCGTCCAGATCCGGTCGGACGACGAAAACAACCGCGAGATCTTCGCGTCCTTGCGGGCGCTGAGCGCCCATATCGAGGCCAACCGAGCCACGTCGTGAACACCCCACTCGCCGCCTGCGTGGCCCTGAGTTATCCGGTCGCGGTCGTCCTCGGCGTGACCTTCGAGATCCCGCTAGTGCCGCTGGCGATCCTGGCCACCCTGATCCTGGTGGCTGCATGGGCCTCGCTGGCCACCACCGGACGTGGCGTGCTGGCCGCGAGCCTGGCCGTGGGCATAAGCCTGTTGCTCCTCGGCGGGATGGCCACCTGGCTGCTGTATGCTTTGCCGGTGCTCATCATGGGGCTCTTGTCGCTTCTGTTCGCGCGTTCGTTGCGCAGCGACTCTACCCCGCTGATCACGCGCTACGCCCTGGCCATGGGGGCCTCCGACACCGCCGCGGTGCACCGCTACACCCGCAACCTCACCATTACCTGGGCCCTGCTGTGTGCCGGACTGGCAATCGTGTCCGCCTGGCTGGCGCTGTTCGCCACCGCCACCACCTGGGCCCTGTTTGCCAACGGGATCAACTACCTTTTTCTGGCCGGCCTGTTCCTGCTGGAGTATCCGCTGCGCCGCTGGCTCCTGCGCGACGAGCCGCACAACGGCTTCCTGGCCTATCTGATGGAGCTGGCGCGGGTCGATCACCACCGGATGCTGAGGCACCCGTGACAGATACCCCGCAGGTCACTCGACCACTGATCGCCGACACGCCCGCCCCGCTGGCGCGCATCGGCGATCGGGCGATCTCGCGCGCCGCCTTCCTCGCCGACGCGCAGGCGCTGGCCGCACGCCTGCCGCAGGCGCGGGCGGCCTTCAACCTGTGCCAGGACCGCTACCACTTCGCGGTCGCCTTTGCCGCCATTCTGCTGCGCGGCCAGGTCAATCTGCTGCCCCCGAACCGCGGGAGCACCACCCTGGCCGAGATCGCCAGCCAATACCCGGACGCGCCTGCCCTGGTCGACGGCCCGGATGCCGAGATCGCAATCCCGATCCTGCGGGTGTCCGCCTGCGGCGCAGCCGGCGAGGCCACCGGGGCGATCCCCGAGATCCCCGCCGACCAGACCGCCGTTCTGGCCTTCTCCTCCGGCAGCACCGGCACCCCCACGGCCCATGCGCGGACCTGGGAGGCCCTGCATGCTGTCACCTGGCAGGCGCTGGAATGCTTCGATCTGGTGGATGGCTCCGGACCGACCCTGATCGGCACGGTCCCGCCGCAGCACATGTACGGCCTGGAGTCCACGCTCCTGTACGCCCTGCTGGGGCACGCCACCCTGCTCGCCGGACGCCCGTTCTACCCCGAGGACATCCGTGCCGCACTGGCGGACTGCACCCCGGCCGTTCTGGTAACCACACCTTTTCATCTGAGCGCCTGCCTGCGTGCGGGGCTGGAGTGGCCGACCCCGGAACGCATCCTCTGCGCGACCGCGCCCCTGGACCCGGAAACGGCCGGCCAGGCCGAACGGGTGTTCGGCTGCCGCCTGGACGAGATCTACGGTTGCACCGAGGCCGGCGCCATTGCAACCCGCCGCACCACCCGCGAATCCGACTGGACGGCCTACCCCGGGGTGCAACTGCATCGCAATGACGACGGCCTCGCGCGCGTCCAGGGACCCCAGCACCCCGAAGCGGTCCCGCTTCCGGACCACATCGAGGTCCGGGACGTCAGCCACTTCCGCATGGAGGGGCGCCTGGCCGATCAACTGAACATCGCCGGCAAACGCGCCTCCCTGGCCGATCTCAACCGCCGACTCAACGCAATCCCCGGGGTGCTCGACGGGGTGTTCATTCCGCCGGGCACCGATCAGGACACGCACGGCGTGACCCGGCTGGCCGCCCTGGTGGTGGCACCGGATCGCAGCGCGGCCGAAATCCAGGCTGCACTGGCCGAGTGCATGGACCCGCTGTTCCTGCCGCGCCCGCTGGTCCGCGTCGATCATCTGCCGCGTTCGGCCACCGGCAAGCTGCCACGCCAGATCCTGCTGGACCTGCTCGCCCATCACGGCCAGTGCGCCTGAGCCGCCCGCCCTGATGCAGACCCTCATCCAGTCCACCATTCGCCGCATCGGGGCCGGTCACCCATCCCTGCCCGGGCACTTCCCCGGTCACCCGGTGGTGCCCGGCGTGGTCATCCTCGACCAGGTCGCGGCGGTGGCCCACGCCCACGGTCTCGGGCCGGTCGAGGCCCTCCCCCAGGTCAAGTTCCTTGCACCCCTGGGACCCGAGACGGCATTCCGGGTCGAGATCGATCCGCCCGGACACGGCGGCCGTCAGGCCTTCCGCGTACTCGCGGCGGATGGCGAGGCCCCCGTCACCTTCTGTGCCGGCCAACTGATCACGACTCACGACACCGCGGACGCATGAGCCGCGGCTGGTTTCAGCAGGCGGAACGGGGCTCGCCCCTGGCCCTGCGCATCATCCTCTGGGTGGCCCTGAATCTCGGGCGCCGCGCCAGCCGCACCCTGCTCTACCCGATCACGGCCTACTTCCTGCTGTTCGCACCGCAGTCGCGCCGCCACAGTCGCAACTACCTGCGCCGGGTCCTGGGGCGCGAACCGCGCCTGGGCGATTTGGCCCGGCACCTGCACTGCTTTGCGGCGGTCATCCTCGACCGCGTCTTCCTGCTCGCCGGCAAGGACGCCTGTCTGGACATCCAGGTACACAACCGCGAGACCTTCCTGGAACACGTGGACAGTGGCCGCGGCGCGATCCTGCTGGGCGCGCACCTGGGCAGCTTCGAGGCCTTGCGGGCGCTGGCGGTAGGCAAGTACGACTTTCCGGTCAAGGTCCTGATGTACAACGACCACAACCAGAGCATCACCCAGGTCCTGGAGGCCCTGAACCCCGAGGTCGCCGCGTCGGTGATCCCGCTGGGGCGTACCGAGACCCTGATCCAGGCCCGCGAGTGCCTGGATCGCGGCGAGCTGATCGCAACGCTGGGCGACCGCGTCGCCGAGAGTGACAAGATGGTCGCCTGCAACTTCCTCGGCGACACCGCGCTGTTCCCGCAAGGGCCGCTGCTGCTGGCCGCGGTGCTCAAGGTCCCGGTGATCCTGTGCTTCGGGCTCTATCGCGGGGGCAACCGCTACGATATCGTCTTTGAACCCTTCGCCGAGACCATCGAGGCCCCACGCGGGCAGCGCGATGCAGCCCTGGCACACTGGGTACAGCGCTACGCCGATCGCCTCGAGGCGCGGGTGCGCGAGGCCCCTTACAACTGGTTCAATTTCTATGACTTCTGGGACGATGCATCCAAATAGGCGAGGCCACGGCTTTGGCCCGCGTATCCGCCAGTCCGGCATCACGCTGATCCTGGCCTTGGGTCTTCTCGTCCCTGTTTCGGCCCTGGCCAACGACACCCTCGGCGCCTTGCTCGAAGCCCTGACCACCGAGCGCGCGGCGACCCTCGCGTTCGAAGAGCGCCGCGACGACCCGATGCTGGAATTCCCGGAGACCCGCTCGGGCTCCCTGGCCTTCGAGCCCCCCGATACCCTTACCCGCCAGGTCGACGGCCCGCGTGGCGAGACCGTGCACATCGAGGGTGACACCCTCACCCTGGAACGTCGCGGCTCCAGCCGCGAGATCGACCTCAACGAACAGCCCGCCCTGGCCACCCTGGCCGGGTTGTTCCGCGCCCTGCTGACCGGCGACCGCGAGACCCTGGAGAGCGACTTCGAGATCGACGTCACGGGGGACATCGACGCCTGGACCCTCGCGCTCGTCCCGCGGGATCGTGCCCTGCGCCGCATGGTCCCCGAACTGACCCTGAGAGGCGCCGGCGGCGAACTGCACGAACTGGTCATCATCGAGGCTGGCGGCCACCACAGTCGCATGCGCTTCGAACCGCCACAGTACGCGGACTAGTCCTTGCTGCGCCGCCACCCCTCCCGCGTTGCCCTGACGCTCTGGCTGGCCGCCCTGCTCCTGGCCACGCTGACGCTGACCCTGCGCGGCGAACTGGTCACCGACCTGCAGGGCTTTGCCCCGGACCCGGTCAGCACGGACGGGATCGCCCTGGACCCCGGGGCCGGCCCCGCCGGACGCATGCTGCTGCTGGCCATCGCCGGTGGCGAGGCCCGCGAGCGGGCGGCAGCCAGTGATGCACTGGTCGCGGCCCTGGACGATGCCCCCGATGTTGCCGGCATCCACAACGGCCGCCTCGACCCCGACGACCCGGCGCTGGATTTCCTGATCGAGCATCGCTACCTGCTAAGCCCCCGGGTCGATGCCGAACACTTCAGCCAGGACCGCCTGAGCGAACACCTGGAGGCCCGCCGCGACGACCTCGCCAGCGCCGTCCCGGAACTGCCACGGGAACTGATCCCGCGTGACCCCACCGCGGAGGTCCGGGTCGTCCTGGAGCAGCTCGCCGCCACCGGTGGCCAGGCGACGACCGGCGCCGAAGGCGTCTGGGTCACCCCCGACCGGGGACGGGCCCTGCTGGTGCTGCGGAGCACGGCCGACGGCATGGACCTGGATGCCCAGGCCGCCCTGATCGAACGCACGCACGCGGCCTTCAGCGACCTCGCCGAACCGGATCTTCAGCTGCAGATTGCCGGCCCGGCGGTGATCGCGGTGGACTCCCGCGCCACCATCCGCGGCGAGGTCACCTGGATCACCGCGGGGGCCAGCGTCGCGCTGGCGCTCCTGCTGCTGGCGGTGTTCCGCCATCCGCACCCGGTCTGGCTGGCGGCCGTGCCACTGGCCAGCGGCATCCTGATCGCCGCGGCCGTGGTTACGCTGGTCTTCGGACATCTGCACGGGATCGCGCTGGCCTTCGGCATCACCGTGCTGGGCATCGCCCTCGACTACCCGCTGCACCTGTTCGCCCATGCGCAACGAGGCGATGGTGAACCGTCCGGCGACGGACGGGCCGACGGCGGGCGCCTCCCGCAGGTCGCGCGCGAGCTGTGGCCCGCCATTGCCCTGGGAGCCGGCAGCACGGTACTGGTGTATGCCCTGATGGCAATGACCGGGTTCTCCGGCATGGCCCAGCTCGGGCTGTTCGTATTGACTGGCGTGGCCGTGGCCGCCGTGGTCACCCGCTGGATCCTGCCAACGCTGGTCCCCACCCGCTTGCAGCGCGAGGGCCTGCCGCCGCTGCGCCTGCCCCTGCCCACGGGTCTCGCCCAGCCCCCCGCCATCGCGCGCTGGGGCCTCGCCCTGCTGGCCCTGGCCGCGATCGCCGTGGTCGCGACTGCCGACCCCTTCCCCTGGGAGGATCGCCTGTCCGCCCTGCACCCGGTACCGGAGGACCAGATTGCGCTCGACCAGGACCTGCGCAGCGCCCTGGGGCTGCCGGACGTCCGCCATGCCCTGCTGGTCAGCGCCGACACGCCGGAACAGGCCCTGCGCGCCAGCGAGGCCCTGACACCGGGCCTGGAGGCCCTGCGCGAGACCGGGGCCCTGGACGGCTTCGGCCATGCCGCGAACGTCCTGCCCAGCCGGGCACTGCAGCGCGAGCGTCAAGCCGCGTTGCCGGAACCCGATACCCTGCGCGAACGCCTGGAGGTGGCGGGCGCAGGGTTGGGGTTCCGCGACGGGGCCTTCGAGCCCTTCGTGAACGACATCCAGACGGCCCGTCAGCAAGACCTGCTGGAACCCGAGGGCCTTCCCGACGGGCCGCTGCGCAATGCCCTGGAACCCCTGCTCCAGCCCCGCGATGACGGCACTGGCTGGATCGCCTGGGTGCGCTTGCAGGGCGTCCATGACCCCGATGCCCTGACCCGCTGGGCCGAAGACGCACCTCTGGCCAGCGTGCCGGAACTGGACGGGGTGGGTATCCGCCACATCGACTTCTTCCGCGCCTCCGAAGAACTGGTGATCGGCTTTCGCGTCGAGGCCCTGCACCGGCTCGCGCTGGGAATGGTCGCGGTGGCCCTCCTGCTGCTGGCCGTCACCCGGGCGCCGGGACGCAGCCTGCGCATCCTCACCGCGGTGGGCACCGGGTTGCTGCTGACCCTGGCCACACTGATCCTGCTGGGCATCCAGCTGTCGCTGTTCCACCTGATCGCGATGCTGCTGATCACCGGGCTGTGCCTGGATTACGCCGTGTTCTTCAGCCGCCCGCTGCGGGATGCCGCGGCGCGCCTGCGCAACCTGCGCTCGGTCAGCGTGTGCGCACTGTCCACGCTGGTGGTGTTCGGTCTGTTGGCCCTTTCCAGTCTTCCGGTCTTGCAGGCCATGGGCCTCACGGTAGTGCTGGGCGTGGTATTTTCCTTCCTCGCAGCGGCCCTGCTGGCCCCCGAGGCCAGCCGCCGGCAAACTGCCTGAAGCAACGCCGAACTGGCCCAATCCACCCGGAACCCCCTCCGGCCACAACCCGCAGATACGCCCGTCCATGGACCCCCTGGTCATCACTGCCCACACCCTGACGAGTGCCGCCGGCACCGGGATCGCCGCCAACGCCGAGGCCCTGCGCAGCGGCACCAGCGGACTGCGTGCCTGCGACCTGGAGCGCGTCAACCTGGACACCTACGTCGGCCGCGTACCGGGTGTGGAAGCCATCGCCCTCGAGGGCGCCCTGGCCCCGTTCCTGTGTCGCAACAACCAGCTGGCCGAGCTGGGGTTGCGCCAGGACGGCTTCGCCGAGGCGGTGGCGGCTGCAGTGGAGCGCCACGGGGCCGACCGGGTGGCCGTACTGCTGGGCACCAGCACTTCCGGGATCGCCGCCACCGAGGCCGCGTACCACCGGCGTGACCCGCAGACCGGGGCCCTGCCACCGGACTACGACTACCAGCACACCCAGAACATGTTCTCGCTGGCCGACTTTGTTGCCACCCGCCTCGGCCTGTCCGGCCCCGCCATGGTGGTCTCCACGGCCTGCTCGTCCAGCGCCAAGGTCTTTGCCGATGCCCGGCGCTACATCGCGGCGGGACTGTGCGACGCCGCCGTGGTCGGCGGCGTCGACAGCCTGTGCGGCATGACGCTGTACGGCTTCGACGCCCTGCAGCTGGTCGCCGCGCAGCCCTGCACCCCGCTGGATCGCGACCGGGCCGGGATCTCCATCGGCGAGGCCGCCGGCTTCTTCCTGCTGGAGCGCCCCTCCGCGAATGCCCACGGCGCGCGGCTGACCGGTTACGGCGAATCCAGCGATGCCCACCACATGTCCGCCCCGCACCCGGAAGGCCTGGGGGCCGCGACGGCACTACAGCAAGCCCTGGACCGTGCAGGGCGGCAAGGCGACGAGATCGACTATGTGCTGATGCATGCCACCGCGACCCCGGCCAACGACCGTTCCGAGGCCCACGCCCTGATCCACCGCCTGGGCCCGACCCCGCGCGCGGTGGGCAGCAAGGGCCTGACCGGGCATACCCTCGGGGCTGCCGGCGCGGTGGGGGTCGCGCAGGCACTGGCCAGCCTGGCCGGCGGCTTCGTGCCGGCGACCGCCGGGCTGGGGCACCCGGACCCGGAACTGGGCCTGGATGCACGGGCAGAGACCGAGGAACGCCCGGTTCGGCGGGTCCTGGTCAACGCCTTCGGGTTCGGCGGAAACAACTGCAGCCTGCTGCTGGAGGCACCGCAATGAACACCATCGGTCTGCATGCGGTCGGACTGCTGGGCCCGGGACTGGACGACTTCGAGACCGCCCGCGCCATCCTCGCCGGCACGGCGCCTCTGGCGGGTGACGCGATCAATATCCCACCCGTGCGGCTGCTCCCCGCCAACGAGCGTCGACGCACCACGACCACGATTCGCCTGGCCCTGAAGGTGGCGGAAGAGGCCACAACCGACAGCGATCGCAGCCAACTGCGCAGCGTGTTCGCCTCGTCCTCCGGCGACATGGACATCATCGATCGCATCTGCGACGCGCTCACCCAGCCGGAGCCGGTGGTCTCGCCGGTCCAGTTCCACAATTCGGTGCACAACGCCCCGGCCGGTAACTGGTCGATCGCCACCCGCAACCCCGCCCCGGCGACCGCCGTATCCGGCTACAACGCCACGGTGGCCGCCGGCTTGCTGGAGGCCGCGACGCTGCAACAGTGCGAGGGTGGCGAGGTGCTGCTCACCTGCTACGACGTACCGTCGATGGAGACATTCATCCGCGTGCGCCCGATCCACCATGCGTTCGCGGTCGCCCTGCGCCTGGGGCCGGTGGAGGGCGCCACCTGGCGGCTGCAGATGGACCTCAAGGGACCCGCCACCGCCGATCGCTGCGTGGCTGACGAGCTGGAGGCCCTGCGCGAGAGCAACCCGGCGGCACGCGCCCTGCCCCTGCTGGAGCAACTGGCCCGGGGCACGGCCGGCCATGTTACGCTTGACGCCCCGTTGGGCCGGTCGCTGAGCATCCGCATCGAGCCCTGAACAATCGCTTGGATCAGGAAGATCCCGCGCATGCCATCCCGACCCGAAACCCTGGATCACGACGCCATCTGCCGGCTGCTGCCGCACGCCGGGGCGATGTGCCTGCTGGATTCGGTAGAGGCCTGGTCCGACGACGCCATCCACTGTCGTGCCGACAGCCACCGGGATCCGGCCAACCCGCTGCGCGGGGAAGGCGGCCTGCATGCCCTGGCGGCACTGGAATACGGCGCCCAGGGCATGGCCGTGCACGGGGCGCTGCTGGCGGATGGCGGCCCGCCCCGGGCCGGCTACCTGGCGGCCGTGCGCAACCTACAACTGCGGGTCCAACGTCTCGACGGCCTCGACGACCCGCTCGAGATCCACGCCGAACGCATCCTGTCGGATACCCACAGCTCGATCTACGACCTGCGGGTCACCGCCGGTGACCGGCCGGTGCTGAGCGCCCGCGCGACGGTGATACTGCAACCCGCCGACGAGGAAAAGACCCCGTGACTGCACGCGCCCTGATTACCGGAGCCAGCGGTGCCATCGGCGCCGCCATTGCCCAAGCCCTGGCCGCGGCTGGCCATGAGGTGGTCCTGCACGCCCATCGCAATGCCGACGCGGCCGAAGCAACAGCCGCGGCCATCCGCGCCGACGGCGGCCAGGCCCGCGTGCTGGTGTTCGACATCACCGACGAGGGGGCCTGCCGCGAGGCCCTGGAGCCCCTGGCGGCCGAACAACCGGTGCAGATCCTGGTGCATAACGCAGGCATCCACGACGATGCGCCGCTGGCCGGAATGCGCCGCGAGCAGTGGGACCGACCGATCGACGTCGGACTGAACGGGTTCTACAACGTCACCCAGCCACTACTGCTGCCGATGATCACCACCCGCTGGGGCCGGGTCGTGGCGATCTCCTCCGTCGCCGGGCAGATCGGCAATCGCGGCCAGGCCAACTACGCAGCGGCCAAGGCCGGGCTCCATGGTGCCATTCGCTCGCTGGCCCAGGAGGTCGCCTCGCGCGGGATTACCGCCAACGCGGTCGCCCCCGGGATCATCGAAAGCCCGATGAGCGATTCGAGCTTCGATGCCGACCGCATCCGCAGCGTCGTACCCATGCGCCGTGCCGGCCAGCCCGCGGAGGTCGCGAGTGTGGTCGGCTTCCTCGCCAGCGAGGGCGCCAGCTACGTGTCCGGTCAGGTCATCGGCGTCAATGGTGCCCTCGCCTGATCCCGTCATGAGCCACGTCGTTGCCCTGATCCCGGCCCACAACGAGGCGGCCACCATCGAAGAGGTCGTCACTGGCGCCCGCGCCCACGTGGACCGGGTGATCGTGGTGGACGACGGCTCCGAGGATGCGACCGCAAGCCTGATCGAGGGCCAGGCGGAGGTCCTTCGGCAGCCCGAGAATGGTGGCAAGGCGGCCGCGTTGTGGGCCGGGATGCAGCATGCCCTGGCCACCGGGGCCGATGCCGTGGTGACCCTGGACGCCGACGGCCAGCACGACACCACGGAGATCCCGGCCCTCATCGCCGCCTGGCGCGAGACCCCCGAGCGGCTGATCCTGGGGGCCCGACTCAAGGGCCGCGAACATACCCCGCCGCTACGCCTGTTCGGCAACCGCATGGCGGACTTCTGGATTGCCTGGGCCTCGGGGCAACCGCTGCAGGATTCGCAGTCGGGGTTCCGCCTGTATCCCGCGGCGCTATTGCGACGCCTCGAGCTGCGTCATCACCGGGCGCGCGGCTTCGTGTTCGAAAGCGAGGCCCTAATCGTCGCCGAGCGGCTGGGATTCCCGGTGCGGGTGGTCCCGGTACGCTGTATCTACCCGGAGAACCACCGCCCCAGCCATTACCGCGCGACCGCGGACACCCTGCGCATCATCGCCATGGTCGCCGGCCACCTGCTGCGCCGCGGAATGCGCCCGCTGGGGCTGTTGCGCTCGCGGGGCCTGTTGCGCTGAAGGCCCCGGCGTGCGCTCCGGGCCGCGCCCTTGGAAACCACCGGCACGCATGTCTACACTCTCGACGCACCCATCCCAGAAGGAAAACGCCATGAATACCAGGACGTTGCTGGTCATCTTGTTTGCCAGCCTGATCGCGCTGGCCGGCTGCCGCGGCACGGTCCCCGTGCACAACGTCAGCGATACCACGGTCACCGATGTTGCGGGTGAACGCCCCAGCGCCGAACAGATGGAACGCGCCATCCGCACCGCCGGAACGGCGCTAGGCTGGCGCATGGAAGAAGTGGAACCGGGGCTACTCGAAGGGCGACTTGCGCTGCGCGACCACGTCGCCGAAGTGGAGATCCCCTATGCGGCGGGTGAATACAGCATTCGCTACAAGGACAGCACCAACCTGAACTACGCGGACGGCAATATCCACCCGAACTACAACAACTGGATCCAGAACCTGGACAACCAGATCCGGGCGCAGATCTCCGCCCTCTGAGCCCACCCCGCACCGTGTCGGGCACGCCCCGGCGCCGTGCGTCCAGGGCAAAGGGCCTTTCACCACTAAGCGCACGAAGGCACGAAGAAAACCCGTAAAAGAGCATTTTCAGGAAGGCGGGGAGATCGGAAGGAATGCGGTGACGGAAGAGTCTTGCTCCTCCGTTGCGGTCTTGCCCATCATTCAGTCTTCGCACCTACCTGGTGGATGCTTTTCAGGTTTTCTTCGTGCCTTCCTGTGCTTCGTGGTGATCCCAAACCGACTCCGCGGTCACGGGTCAGTCGGGGCGCGGGCGTTCGTCCGGCTTGCGTGCCTCGCCCTCGGAACTCTTGGGGGTCGGCTCGTCGTCCTGGGCGTCCGATTCGTTGGCGCCGCCGGCCGCCTCGCCGGGACCGGCGCCGTAGTCACGGCGCGTCATGTGCGACAGAAGCTGCCCGGCCCGGTCCTCGAGGCGATCACGGGTCGGCTTGTCCGCCAGTTCCTCCGCGCTCTGCGCCAGGTGGTGGTAGAGGTCGCGGTAGGAACCCGCCATGGTCGCGAACAGCGTGGCCGTGCGATCGAAATGGTCGTTGACCTGGCTGCGGTAGCGGGTCAGTTCCTGCATGCGCCGGTCGAGTTCCTCTTCCAGCTCGCGGATCAGCTTGCGCTCGTCACTGGTGACGCGGCCCACCCAGAAACCCACGAGGGCGGCAACCACGATGGCCAGGATCCCGAGGGCCACCCACAGCCCCACTGCTGTCTGTTCTTCCACCACGACATCCTCTGCAAATGGAGCCGCCATTGTGCCGCAGGCCCTCGCCGAACGCACTGCCGGGCATGCTAACCTCGCCACAACAGGGACACCGGAACCACGCAGGAAGGCCCCCGGAAGCCGTTTCAATCCGCCGTACAACCAAGAGTCAGACCCACCATGATCGAACCGCAACATGCCCAGCAGATCCGCCAGGCCCAGGCCGGCCTGATCAACCTGGTGGTGCAGGCCACCCAGAACCCGGAGACCCGCCGCGAACTGGAGCCAGTGCTGAACCAGGCCCACGAGGCCGGCTGGGGCGAGCTGATCCTGCGCATCCGCCGCGTGCTCGAAGGCGAACGCGACACGTCCCTGCTGCAGGGGCTGGACGACGAGGACACGGTGATCCTGACGGCGATCCTGGCCGGCCTGCAGGATCCCTCCACCCTGCCGGACCCCGAGCAAAGCGGCGATCCGGCGCAGGCCGCACCGGGGCTGGCCCAGATGATCCACGGCGCGGCCCACGGAGACGCCCAGTCGCTGCACTGGCTGTCGCAGATGGCCGAACAGATGAGCCGGGCCGGGGGCGACATGGCGCGCCTCGGTGGCATCACCAAGCGCCTGGTGGACGGCGAGCGTGACCCGGATGTGCTGTGCCGCGGCATGGACGCCCAGGGCGAGTCGCTGGTGCTCTCGATCCTCTCGGAGCTGGGCAAGCTCGAGCACCACTGACCAACCCGTGCGCCATTCCAGCATTTGCAGGCCACGCCGCCGAGGCACGCTCCGCCTCGAGCATCTGATGCTGGCCGTAATTGCCCTGTGGCTCCTGCAAGGCTGCGCCGCAGTCACCCTGCAGCCGCCGGCCGAACCGGAAGACCCGGTCACTGTGGCACTCCTGGACCACGGCCATCACTCCAGTCTGGTCCTGCCGACCGCGACCCCGGACGCCTGGCTGCGCTATTCCTACGGCGACTGGTCGTTTTACGTCGAGCGGCGAATCAACCCCCTGCAGGGGCTGGCCGGGCTGTTCCTGCCCACACGGGCGGGCCTCGGCCGGCAATCCCTGACCGGCTCCAACCTGGAAGACGCGACGGCGACCCAGTTGCGCGTGCCGCTGGAAGAACTGCATCTGCTGACGGTCCCCGGGGCCAGGGTCACGGCACTGCGCGAGGCGCTGGAGGGAATCTGGCAGGCGGGCCACGATGACCGCGAGGTATCGACAGAATGGGACATGGCCTTTGTCGAACACCCCGAGGCCTACACCCTGCGCAACAACTCCAACCGCATGGTCGCGCACTGGCTGACGGCCCTGGAGGTCGATGTCTCGCGCCTCCCGATCATGTCCAACTGGAAGCTCGACTCACCCTGAGGTCAATCAAGGCCCTCTGACCACGAAGCGCGCGAACCTAACCCTTCGTGCGCGCTTCGTGGTGGATAAACGCCGGGCGTCAAAGGCGGTGGGCCCACTCCAGGACGGCATCCTGCAGGTTCCGGCCGAGGCCCTGATGCGCGCGGGGGTCGTTGACCAGCACCACCACGGCCAGGTCGTCCCCACCTTGCGTGCGCACGTAGCCGGCGACCGCAGAGACCTCGTTGAGGTGCCCCGTCTTCAGGTGCATCTGCCCGCGCAGGTCGCGCTGGCTGCCGTTGCGGAAGCGATTGCGCAGGGTCCCGTCCAGCCCGGCCAGGGCCAGGGAGGACTGGAATTCCGGACGGTGAGAGTGCTGCCATCCGCCCTCGAGGATCTGGCCCAGCTGGCGCGCGGTCATGCGGGTGTCGCGGCTGAGCCCCGACCCGTTGTCGACCACCATGCCACCCACCTCGACCCCCAACCCGCGCAGCGACTCCAGCAGGGCCTGCTGCCCCTTCTCCAGCGTGGCCGGCGGGGTGAAGTGACGCGCCCCCAGGGTCAGCAGCAGGTGGCGGGTCATCACGTTGGAGCTCCACTTGTTGGAGACCCGGATCAGATCCGCCAGCGGCCGCGAGGTATGACGCAGGATCGGTTCGTCGTACAGCACCGGCAGCACGCCGGGGCGAATGTCGCCGGTCAGCTCACCACCCCACTGCGACCAGTGCAGACGGAACATCTCGGCGTGATTGGCCTCCGGCGTCAGGACCGTACGCAGCAGTTCGTAGTCCCCGCAGTTAACCGGGTACTCGCCGGACAGGGTCACGCGTTGTGCCTCGGGGTCGGCGTCAAAGCGAATTCCCCGCTGCCAGGCCCCGCAGCTGCCACGCGACGGCTGCAGGCGATTCTCGATCGTCAGCCCCGGCAGCGGCGGATCCACGGTCACGTCAATCCCGTTCCCATGCCGCTCCGGCCGCACACGGAAGCGCTGGGCGTTGGCGTTTACGTGCAGGGCATAGGGCAGCTGGTTGTAGGCCCGCAGCGGCTGGTCATTGAATGCGGCCGGATGGCCCGGAGGCAGTTCGAAATGCGAGGCGTCGAGGATGACGTTGCCCTCGATGCGCCGCAGCCCGGTCTGACGCAACTGCCCCAGCATGCGCCAGTGCTCCTCGCTGACCATGCCGGGGTCGCCGGTCCCACGGATCACCAGATCGCCGCGCAATACACCGTCGCGCACCGGTCGCGTAGCCCACACCTCGGTGGTCCAGGTGTATTCCGGCCCCAACTCGTGCAAGGCCGCCAGCGAGGTAGCCAGCTTGATGGTGGAGGCAGGGTTGTACGGCTGATCGGCATTCAGGCGCGCGAGGACCGCGCCATCGGACATCCGCTGTACCCACAGGCCCACATTTGCCGGCGGCAGACGCTGGCTGTCGATCGCCCGCTGCAGCGGTCCCGGGAGATGCTCGAACTGGGCCTGTGCGGCCAGCGGTGCCAGCCACAACAAGAGGATCAAAGCGACGGATACGAAACACCAGGAAGGTCCGGACCGGGGCCCGGGGCGACGCGAAAAACGACAAGGGGACATTGAGACCAGCCATCCTGCATGAGAGCCTTCGGCAACGGCCCCTATAGTGTGCCGCCATCCCGGCCGCGACAAGCCCTCCGGGTGGGCTTCGTCACGCCCAGGGGAAATCGATCACCTGATCGATACGCGACACCCCCAACAGACGCATCAGCAGCCGGTCCACGCCCAGGGCCACGCCCGCGCAGTCCGGCAGCCCGGCCTCCAGTGCCGCCTCCAGGTGCCGATCCGCGGGCGGGAGTGGCTGACCACGCGCACGGCGGATCGCGATATCCCTTTTGCGACGGCTGCGGAACACCACCGGATCGGTCAGCTCGTGATAGCCGTTGGCCAGCTCCAGGTCGCCCCAGTAGAGCTCGAAACGGGCGGCATAGCCCGGCCGGTCCGCGCAGGGGCGCGCGAGGACGGCCTGGCTCTCGGGGTAGTCGAACAGGATTGTCAGCCGGTCCGGCGGGAAGCCCGGCGCGATCACCAGGCTGATCAGGGCATCCAGCCAGCCATCCCGATCCAGCCCGCCGCGGATGACCAGCCCGTGGTCCCCCGCGACCCGTTCCAGCTCCGCGGCATTCGTCTCCGCCGGGTCCACTCCCAAAGTCGAGCGAAACAGATCGGCATAGGCGATCGCCTCGCACCCCCGGGGCGCGTGCCAGTCGGGAGACTGCGCGGCCTGATCCGCGATCAGGGCCACCACCTCGCGCGCCAGTGCGTGGTGGTCCAGGCCCAGGCGATACCACTCCAGCAGAGTGAATTCGGGGTTGTGCCGCGGGCCGGATTCACCGCCGCGGAACACCCGTGCGATCTGGTAGATATCCGGGGCGCCGTCCGCCAGCAGGCGCTTCATCGGGTATTCCGGCGAGGTCTGCAGGTAGCCGCGCTCGCCGCCGGGCGCCTGCGCCTCCCAGCTCTCCAGCATTGGATCTTGCGGCGCGCCCCGGCTCAGGATCGGGGTCTCGACCTCGAGCACCCCGCGGGCCGCGAAGAACGCCCGCAACCCGGCCAGGAGGCGGGCGCGCGCCGCGCGGGCCGGCGCCGCACCCGGACGCCAGTCGGTCATGTCGCAGGGCCTGCCGGGGTCCGGCTCACACGCGCGAGACGTACTCGCCGTTGCGGGTATCCACCTTCACCGTCTCGCCCTCTTCGACGAACAACGGGACCTTGACCACCGCGCCGCTCTCCAGCGTGGCCGGCTTGGTGCCGCCCTGCGCAGTGTCACCGCGCAGGCCCGGATCGCACTGGGTGATCTTCAGCTCGGTGAAGGACGGCGGCACCACCGACAGCGGCTCGCCGTTCCACAAGGTCACGGTGCAAATATCCTGTTCCTTCAGCCACTGCCCGGAATCACCCAGTGCGGCCTCGCCGACGGCATACTGCTCGAAGGTGTCCGGCACCATGAAGTGCCAGAACTCGCCATCGTTGTAGAGATACTGCATCTCGGTATCCATCACGTCGGCGGCCTCCACCGACTCGCCGGACTTGAAGGTCTTCTCCAGCACCCGGCCGGTACGCAGATTGCGCAGCTTGACCCGGCTGAAGGCCTGGCCCTTGCCCGGCTTGACGAACTCGTTCTCCACGATGGCCTGCGGGTCACCATCCAGCAGGAGCTTGAGACCGGCCTTGAATTCGTTGGTACTGTAGGTTGCCATTACGCGCTGTCCCTCGATGATGCGTGGCGCGGACATGCCGCCCCGTCCGGAAACGATTCATGCCCACAAAGCCCGTCATGATAACGCGCGAGGCGCGCGGAACCCAGCCAGCCGAACCGGCATCCACACCGGCCTGGCAGCAGGCGCTGGCGCGCGCGATCGCCGATCCCGAGACCCTGGCCGCACGCCTGGGACTGCCGCCCGAGTCCCTGCCGGGCATGCAGGCCGGGCACCGGCTGTTTCGCACCCGCATCCCGGAGAGCTACCTGGCCCGCATCCGCCCCGGCGACCCACGGGATCCCCTGCTGTTGCAGGCCCTGCCGGACGCGCGCGAGGCCATCGAGTCCCCGGGGTTCGTCAGTGACCCGGTCGGCGACCACGACGCGCTGGCCGCCCCCGGCGTGGTGCACAAGTACCACGGCCGTGCCCTGCTGCTGACCACCGGGGCCTGCGCCATCCACTGCCGTTACTGCTTTCGCCGCGAATTCGACTATGCCGACCACAATCCGGCCCGGGACGACTGGGAACCCGCGCTGAACTACATTGCGGCGCATCCGGACATCCGCGAGGTCGTCCTCAGCGGCGGCGACCCGCTGAGCCTGTCGGATACCCGCCTGGAACGGCTGACGGACCGGCTCGGAAACATCCCGCACCTCGAGCGCCTGCGCATCCATACACGCCTGCCGGTGGTGCTGCCGGAACGGGTCGACGACCGCCTGCTGGCCTGGCTCGGCAAGGGCCGTCTGCAGCACATCCTGGTGCTGCACGCGAATCACCCGCGCGAGTTCGCCGCACCGGCCGATGCAGCGATCGATCGCCTGCGCGCCGCCGGGGTCACGCTCCTCAACCAGGCGGTACTGCTGGCCGGCATCAACGACGACACCGAGACCCTGATTGAACTCCAGGAGGCCGGCTTCCGCCTGGGCGTGCTGCCCTACTACCTGCACCAGCTCGACCGCACCCGCGGCACAGCCCACTTCGAGGTACCGGACGCCCGCGCGCGCGAACTCTACCGCGCCCTGCACGCCCGCCTGCCGGGCTACCTGGTCCCGCGACTGGCGCGCGAGATCGCCGGAGAACCCGGCAAGACCCTGCAGACACCGTTTCCCGCGCATGAATGAGCCCCACCGGCACCCACACCGATTGCGCGGTTTGCTGCTAAAGTAGCGCCAGAATCCTGCAACCGGCCCAGCAACCACTGGACACGCCCATGCTGCAAGCCCTGCCCGAGCTGCCCACCCAACCGGCCGGTCCCGACAGCTTCCCCCACCAGACCCCGCAAACACTGGACGCCTGGTGTGCGGAGCTGCCCGGCAGCGAGCCGGAGCTCGGCATCCAGCGCATCCGCGAGGCCCTCGACGGGCTGAACGCGATCGTACTTCGCCCCGGAACCCGAGCCACGCTGGTCGCAATACTGGAAGATCATCTCCTGCCGCTACTCCCGGCCATGGAGCGACTGCTGCGCCAGCGGCCCCTGCCGCTGGGCAACCGCAGCCGCAAGCGCGCCGATGTTTACAGCGCCGCCGTGCGCGCCCTCCTCACCGCGGAGCTGCTGGTGGTCCGCGAACGCGCGGACGCGCACGACAACCGCCACGCGAAACGCCTGACAGCACCCCTGCAGGCCGCAGTCGCCCTGCTGGGGGCCTTGAGCGTGCACCACTGGCGGCTGTACCAGTCCGTGCCGCCTGGCCACTGGCAGCGGCTGTTCGATGTGCTGCGCCTGGCGCGTGAGCAGGGAATCGCCGACGAGCGGCCCGCCACCGACAAGCGCTTCGGCCCGCTGGAGGTGGACCGCATCGAAGCCATGAGCGCACGGCTGATGATACTGGGCAGCACCGATCCCAATGCGCTGAAGATGGGCGAAATGGACTTGCTGGCTCGCTGGGCCAACACGTTGCCCCTCGCCTGCACCGCCGCCCCCGACCCGGAACAACACCCCGATCTTCCCGTACTGCGCTGCAATCTCGACCGCGACCACGCCCCGGGCCTGGTCCTGCGCGGGACACCGGCCACCGAACCCGCCTGCTTCATTGAGCTGACGCCGGCGCTGGACGCCCTTCGTGAACGCCCCGACGACCTGGAACCGCGCCGCCGCGGCGAGGGACAGCCGCTGGCCGAACACTTGTTGCGCCTGTGGTCGAACCTGCCGACCCGCCGTCACAGTCGCGAGAGCGCCAGCGACCTGCAGCGGATCTGCGTGATGGGCCTGGAACGTATCCATGATTTCCTGCTGATGGAAATGGACAGCCGGCGCGCGCCCGAGACCGAGACCGAGACCACCGGGGCAGCGGAAGCGCCGGAGACCAGCCTGAAATCCCTGCAAGAACACGACCGCGGCGTCAGCGTGTTCGAAATGTCGAAGGCCGCGCTGCGCGGCTCGGATCTCGCCCTGGTAGACAGCCCGCACCGTTCCGACCGCGAGCGCGACCTGCAACCACTGGCGGACGACACGCCGAATACCGCCGCGACCGCCTGGGAAGATGTCGGGCGCGGACTCGAGATCGCCGCCCGCGATGAATCCACGGGACCGATCACCAAGCGTCACCCTCCGGAACACTGGCAGGTGGACGACATCGGCGCCGGCGGCGTGCGTCTGCGCCTGGACAACCCCCAACAGCCCTTGCTGATCGGGGACCTCGTCGGCTTGCGTGCCGTGGATGGCCATCGCTGGACCATCGGGGTTCTGCGCTGGATTCGCTTCGACGACCAGGCCGGCAGTCTGATCAGCATCGGCGTGGAATTTCTCGCCGATCGCTGCCTGCCCATGCAGATTCAGGATTTCCGCAATGGCATGGCGGCGGGCGTCCCGCAATCAGGACTGTTCGCCCCGCAGCGCACCGATGCCGACGGGGCAGTACTGTTCCTGCCGGCGCAGGTATTCGATCATGAACAACGCGTCGTCTGCTGGCTGAACAGGCGCGCCCGTGTTCTGGAACTGGACAGCGAGCGCACGGGCACTACTCTGTTTACCGAGGTCGGGTGCCGCATGACCGGCCTGGAGGTCCACCAACCGGCCGGCGAGACGCCCGACATCGCCGACGGACCGGCCATCGCGGATGACGACGGACCGCCATTCACTACCCGCAACCGCGACGACTAGCCCCATGAACGAAACGATTCGCACGCTCTTCGTGACCAGCAACCCGAACCGGGCTGAAGAGGTCATCAGCAGTATCCGGACCCGCGGCAGCGCGATCCGGCCGGAGCAGGTATCCGGCAGCGACGCCCTGGCCGAGGCGCTGGAGGGCCGGCGCTTCGACGTGATCGTCCTGATCGAACCCGGCCTGGCCCTGACCCGGGAACACGTCGACGCGGCGCTGCACGCATCCGGTCGACGTACCCCGCTGGTCATCATGACCGAGCGCCCCGAACCCGCACGCATAGACGACTACGAGGCCGGCGCCTATGCCGTCGTCGATCACGAACTGCACGAACTGGCCGGCATCCTTGCGGTGCGCGCTGCCGAGCAGTTCCAGCTGCGCCAGCGGATGGGGCGCATGGACGCATCGCTGCAGGAGTCCGAACGCCGCTGCCAACTGTTGCTGGACAACTCGCGCGACGCCATCGCCTACGTCCACGAGGGCATGCACATCTATGCCAACGCGTCCTGGCGTGAACGCTTCGGGATTGCCGATCCGGAGGAAGTGGAAGGCCTGCCGCTGATGGACCTGATCGCCCCGGAGAGCCGCGACGAACTGAAGGGCCTGCTGCGCCGCTTCCAGAGTGGCGAGGAAGGTGACCAGACCCATCAGGCCTTCCAGCTGCAGGCGTTTGACGGCACGCCGTTCGAGGCCAACCTGCGTCTGTCCACCGCCAGCGTCGAGGGGGAGGCCTGCACCCAGGTGCTGCTGGACTCGGCCCAGGAGGATCCGGAGCTGGCCGAGAAGATCGACTACCTCTCGCAGCGTGACCTGGTCACCGGGCTCTACAACCGCCAGCACTTCTCCGGGATGATCGAGACCGCGCAGAGCCAGGCCGCGCAATCGGAAAAGCCCTTCGCCCTGGTCACCCTTGCGGTCGACCGTTTCCCCGAGATCCGGGCCAACGTCGGCATGTCCGCCAGCGATCTGCTGCTTGCCGATATCGGCAAGCTGATCGAGGATCACTTTCCCGACCCGGCCATCGCCGCACGCCTGGAGGCCGAGCACTTCGGGATCGTGGTCCCCGACACCCGGCGCAACGAGGTGGAGGCCCGCATCCACGGTCTGATGGAAGCGGTCACCGGACGTGTCTTCGAGCTCGGCAACGCCTCGACCAACTGTAGCCTGTCGGCCGGCATCGTGATCGCCGACGAGACGGCGGTGGATACCGAAGAACTGCTGACCCACGCCGACCGCGCCCTGCAAGAGGCCGTGGAGGCTGGGGGCGGAAACCACCGCTTCTTCCGCCCGGCAGAGGGCGAGATGACCCAGGCGCAGAACGACCAGCAGTGGAAGCTGCGCATTCAGGACGCCCTGGAACACGATCGCCTGGAACTGCTGTATCAGCCGATCGTGAACCTGCACGGTGCCGATCGCCCGCGCTACTCGGTCTTCGTGCGCCTGCGTGACGCCGAGGGGCATATCCACGAGCCGGATGCCTTCCTGCCCAGTGCCGAGCGCACCGAGATGGCGGCACCCATCGACCGCTGGGTCCTGAAGACTGCGCTGCAGATGCTGACGGAACAGCTAAAGAAAGACCCGACCACCCAGTTCTTCCTCAAACTGACCAACGGCTCCCTAGGCGACCCCTCCGTGGTCAGCTGGCTGCACAACGACCTGCACGGCATGCGCATCCCCGCCGACAACGTGGTCGTCGAGCTGAAGGAACCCACCGTGGTTACCCACCTGAAGCCGGCGATCCACGTCGCCCGCGGGCTGCAGGAAATGCACGGCCATCTGTGCATCGACGACTTCGGCAGCGGGCTGAATCCGTTCCAGCTCCTGCAGCACCTGGAGGCGGATCACATCAAGCTGGACCCGTCCTACGTGAAGAACCTGGCCGAGAGCGAGGAGAACCAGCAGTTGATCCGCGAACATACCGATGCCGCGCATGCCAAGGGCAAGCAGGTCATCGTGCCCTATGTCGAGGACGCCAGCGTGCTCGCCGTGCTCTACAGCCTGAACGTGAACCTCGTTCAGGGCTACTTCCTGCAGGCACCGATGCCCGCCCCCACCTTCGATTTCGCCTCGACCTGAGCCCCCCACCTCGCGGACCTCGCGGACTCCGGCTTCTCCCACAGAACGCGCAGAGAACACGGCGCCGGGCAGGTCAAGGGCGATTCACAGCTAGACCCTGGGGTGTGAGGAACCGGGCTCGCGACCGCGCAGGGAAGCCCGGCTGCGGCGGCGAGTATGCGGCCGCCCATCCCGTCTTCCTGCACAGCGTTTTCCTCCGTGAACTCCGAGTTGGCTGGCACGAAAGTCGAGTCCGCAGAGCGAGGGACTTTATGGAGGGCTGAGCACGCCCCCAACGCAACAGGCCCCGGTGAATACCGGGGCCTGTGCGAACCATGGTCTTGCCCTGCGGGACTACCTGGACCAGAAGTTAAGGTCCTCGAAAAACCCCTTAACGCCGTCCAGCCAGGAGTGAGCCTGCGGGCTGTGCTTGGTACCGCCAGCCTGGGTGGACTCCTCGAACTGGCGCAGGAGCTGCTTCTGCTCCTTGGTCAGGTTGATCGGCGTCTCTACCACCACGCGGCAGATCAGGTCACCGACCCCGCCGCCATGCACGGACTTCACGCCCTTGCCACCAACCCGGAACTGCTTGCCGGTCTGGGTCTCCGCGGGGACCTTCAGCTTGACCCGGCCATCCAGCGACGGCACTTCCAAATCGCCGCCCAGAGCGGCCGTGGCGAACGACACCGGCACCTCGCAGTGCAGATCCGAGCCCTCGCGCCGGAACAACTTGTGCGGCTTGACCCGCACCTGCACGTACAGATCACCCGGCGGGCCGCCGTTCATGCCGGCCTCGCCCTGGCCTCCCAGGCGGATGCGGTCACCGCTGTCCACCCCGGCCGGGATCTTCACGTCCAGGGTGTTCTGCTCCTGCACTCGACCCTTGCCGTGGCAGGACTTGCAGGGGCTGGAGACGACCTTGCCCGCGCCCTCGCAACGCGGGCAGGTCTGCTGCACCGAGAAGAAACCCTGCTGGATGCGCACCTGGCCGACCCCATTACAGGTCGGGCAGGTCTCCGGCGAGGTCCCCGGCTCGGCGCCCGAGCCATCACAGGCCTCGCAGCTGACGGTGGTCGGGATACGGACCTTCACCTCGGTGCCGAACACGGCCTCTTCCAGGGTCAGGTCCAGGTTGTACTGCAGGTCGGAGCCACGATAGGCCCGCTGCCCGCGGCCGCCCCCGCCACCTCCGAAGATATCGCCAAAGATGTCCTCGAAGATGTCACTGAAGTTGGAGGCCCCGGCGCCCCCGCCAAAACCCCCGGCCGAGCCGTCCACGCCGGCATGGCCGTAACGGTCGTAGGCGGCGCGCTTCTGGTCGTCGCTGAGGACGTCATAGGCGGCGCGCGCCTCCTTGAACTTGGCCTCGGCCTCCGCATCCCCGGGGTTGCGGTCGGGGTGGTGCTTCATCGCCAGGCGGCGAAAGGCCTTCTTGATATCGGCGGCCGAGGCGTCCTTGGAGACGCCCAGCACCTCGTAATAGTCGCGTTGTGACATGGTCATTCCCTGCTGATTCGTGCGCGCGAACGCGGAATGCCTTCACGCAAACGCCCGGAGTCACGAGTACCCCGGGCGCGGCGTTCAAACAGTTCCGGCGGGACGCCATAGCGTCCCGCCGGCTGCGGCATCAGCCCTGCTTTTTCTGGTCGTCGTCGACTTCCTCGAACTCGGCGTCCACGACATCGTCGCCCTGCGGGCCACCCTCGGCCTGCTCGGCCCCGGCCTCGCCCGCGGCGTCCGCGCCCTGGGCATAGGCCTTCTCGGCCAGCTTGCCGGAGACCTCGGCCAGCTTCTGCGCGGCCTGCTCGATCACCTCGGGGTCGTCGCCTTCCATCGCGGTCTTGGTCTCGGCCACCGCCGACTCGATCGCGGTGCGCTCGTCGTCGGAGACCTGATCTGCCAGATCCTTCAGGGACTTCTCGGCCGAATGCACCAGGCCATCAGCCTGGTTGCGCGCCTGGACCAGCTGCTGGAACTTCTTGTCGTCCTCGGCGTGGGCCTCGGCGTCCTTGACCATCTGTTCGACTTCCTCGTCGGACAGGCCGGAGGAGGCCTTGATGACGATCTTGTTCTCCTTGCCGGTCGCCTTGTCCTTGGCCGAGACGTTCAGGATGCCGTTGGAGTCGATGTCGAAGGTGACCTCGATCTGCGGCACACCACGCGGCGCGGCCGGGATGTCCTGCAGGTCGAAGCGACCCAGCGACTTGTTGGCGCTAGCCATGTCGCGCTCGCCCTGCAGCACGTGCACGGTCACCGCGGTCTGATTGTCCTCGGCGGTGGAGAACACCTGATTGGCCCGGGTCGGGATGGTGGTGTTCTTCTCGATCAGCTTGGTCATCACGCCGCCCATCGTCTCGATCCCGAGCGACAGCGGGGTCACGTCCAGCAGCAGCACGTCCTTGACGTCGCCACCCAGCACGCCGGCCTGCACCGCGGCACCGACCGCAACGGCCTCGTCCGGGTTCACGTCCTTGCGCGGCTCCTTGCCGAAGAACGCCTGCACCGCTTCCTGCACCTTGGGCATGCGGGTCTGGCCACCGACCAGGATCACGTCGTCCACCTCGGAGGCGGACAGACCGGCATCCTTCAGCGCGACCTTGCACGGCTCGATGGAGCGCTTGACCAGGTCATCGACCAGGCTTTCCAGCTTGGCGCGGGTGATCTTCAGCGCCAGGTGCTTGGGCCCGGTGTTGTCGGCGGTGATGTACGGCAGGTTCACCTCGGTCTGCTGGCTGGAGGACAGCTCGATCTTGGCCTTCTCGGCGGCCTCCTTCACGCGCTGCATCGCCAGCGGATCGCCCTTGATGTCGATGCCCTGGTCCTTCTTGAACTCGTCGACCAGGTAGTCGATCAGGCGATTGTCAAAGTCCTCGCCACCGAGGAAGGTGTCCCCGTTGGTCGCCAGCACCTCGAACTGGTGCTCGCCATCCACCTCGGCGATCTCGATGATCGAGACGTCGAAGGTACCGCCACCCAGGTCGTACACGGCGATCTTGCGATCCCCGCGCTGCTTGTCCATGCCATAGGCGAGCGCGGCCGCGGTCGGCTCGTTGATGATTCGCTTGACCTCGAGCCCGGCGATCTTGCCGGCGTCCTTGGTCGCCTGACGCTGGGAGTCGTTGAAGTACGCCGGGACGGTGATGACTGCCTCGGTAACCTCTTCGCCGAGATAGTCCTCGGCGGTCTTCTTCATCTTCTGCAGCACGCGCGCGGAGATCTCCGGCGGGGCCATCTTCTTGCCCTGCACCTCGATCCAGGCGTCACCGTTGTCGGCCTTCACGATGTTGTAGGAGACGAGCTTGATGTCCTTCTGGACCTCGTCTTCCTGGAACTTGCGACCGATCAGGCGCTTGGAAGCGAACACGGTGTTCTGGGGGTTGGTGACCGCCTGGCGCTTCGCGGACTGGCCAACCAGCACCTCGCCGTCGTCACTGAACGCGACGATGGACGGGGTGGTGCGGGTGCCTTCCGCGTTCTCGATGACCTTGGCCTGGTCGCCTTCCATTACGGCGACGCAGGAGTTGGTGGTCCCGAGGTCAATACCAATGATCTTGCCCATGACTGAAATCTCCTGATGCGAAAAATTTTGCGCTGCAGAGCGTGTTTCTCTGCCAACTTGTACGGGAATCTGGGGCCCCGGGCCGGGTTTTCAAGGGGCAGCGTGTCCGATACCCCGAAAACCGGCCCGAAAAGACGGTGTCAGGCGCTTTCGTCGATGTTCGGCGAGGTCGGCGCCTTGGAGACCACCACCATCGCCGGGCGCAGCACGCGGTCCTGCAACCGGTACCCCTTCTGCATGGTGGCCACCACGGTGTTCGGCGGGTTCTCCGGGTCTTCCTGCATGGACATCGCCTGGTGACGCTCCGGATCGAAGCGCTGGCCGGTCGGGTCCTCGGACTGGATGCCGAACTTCTCGAACACCCGGGTCAGGTTCTTCAGGGTCAGCTCGGCGCCCTCGATGATGCGCTCGACATCCTTGGACTCGCGCGCCGCCTGCAGCCCCAGTTCCAGCGAGTCGCCCACCTCCAGCATTTCGGCAGCGAACTTTTCCATTGCGTACTTGTGCGCGTTCTCCAGCTCGCGCTCGAAGCGGCGGCGCTGGTTCTCCAGCTCGGCCTGGGCCCGCAGGGCCTGGTCGCGGCGCTCTTCGGCCAGAGCCTCGAGCTCCTGCAGCCGATCATCCGTGCCACCCTCGGCCTCGGGGGCCTCGTCGTTCCGGGTCTCGAGTTCTTCCGGCTGTTCCTGGGATTCCCGCTGTTCGGACATGCTGGCCTCGCAAATCAATGAAAAACAAAATCGCCCGCCGCGCCGATCACCGGCGGACAGGGTGGATTGGGTTGTCTATCTGGATGCTGGGGGCATTCCCCCCGGTTTCAAGGGGCCGCTACTTCGAATCATCCACCGGGTGATCGCCCAGCGCCGAGCCCAGCAGGCGGGCCGTCACGTCCACGATGGGGATCACCCGGTCGTAGGACATCCGCGTGGGACCGATCACCCCGAGCACGCCCACCACCTCGCCGTCGACACTGTAGGGCGCAGTCACCACCGAACAGTTCTCGAACCAGTCGAGCCCCGATTCGCGGCCGATGAAGATCTGCACCCGGTCGCCGCGGATGCACTGGTCGAGGATGCCGAGGATTTCCTGCTTCTCGTTGAAGGCCTCCAGCAACTGGCGCAGTCGGGCCATGTCCGCCAGCTCCTCGTAGCCGAGCAGGTGGGTCTGGCCGGCCACGACCACATCGTCCGGGTCCTCGTCGCCCACCGCCTTCTCGCCCAGGTCGATGGCCGCCAGCATCATTGCGTCCAGGTCGTCGCGCACGTCACGCATCTCGCGTAACAGCTCGGCGCGCACCGCATGCAGGCTCTTGCCGGCCAGATGGGCATTCAGGTAGTTCGCCATGCGCTGCAGTTCGTCCTGGCTGAAGTCACGATCCAGTTCCAGCACCCGGTTCTGCACCTCCTTGCCATCGATCACCAGGATCGCAAGGATGCGGCCCTCACCCAGGCGCAGGAACTCGATCTGACTGAGCGCCACGTTGCGATGCCGCGGCAGGCGCACCATCCCGGCCATGCGCGTGACCCGCGACAGCAGGTTGCTGGTGGCGTCCATCAGGTCCTGGGTGCTGGCACTCGGATCGAATCCCGACTGGATCGCACGGATATCCTCCGGCGAGGGATTGCGCACCTCCAGCAGGCTGTCGACGAACAGCCGGTAGCCGGCCGGGGTCGGTATGCGCCCGGCCGAGGTATGCGGCGAATGGATCAGCCCCATATCCTCGAGATCCGCCATCACGTTGCGCACGGTGGCCGCGCTCACACTGAGGCCAGAGGTCCGGGCCAGGGTGCGCGAACCGACGGGCTGGCCATCCCGGATATAGCTCTCGATCAGGGTCCGCAACAGGGTGCGGGCCCTGGCGTCCAGATTGATCGTTGCATTTTCCATGGATCGTCAGCGCTCCACTCGGTCGAGTGCTTAAAGGGTTCAGTCTTGGATCGTGCAGGAATCAGGTCAAGAAACCCCGGGTGCAGTCGCGGTCCCTTTTCCGGATAATGCCGGCATGATGCCAGACTTCAACAAGGTCGGACTGGTCGGCAAGTCCAGCGACTCGCGTACCGCGCCCCTGGTCGCGACCCTGGTGGGTCTGCTGCAGGAGCGCGGCCGCCAGGTCTTCATGGAACAGGAGATCGACGGCTTCGAGCGGCCGGACAGCGTCGGGCTCCTGCCGCTGGACGAGCTGGCCCACGCGGTAGACCTTCTCATCGTGATCGGCGGCGACGGGACACTGCTGGCCACGGCCCGCGTCACCGCGGATGCCGACACCCCGCTGCTGGGGATCAACCTCGGCCGGCTCGGCTTCCTGGTGGATGTCTCCCCCGACACCGCCCCGGAGGAACTGGGCGAGGTCCTGGATGGCGCCTTCGAGCGCGAACCCCGGGCCATGCTCGAGGCCGAGCTGATCCGCGACGGCGTCACCATCCACCGCGGGATCGCCCTGAATGACGTCGTCCTCCACGTGCTGAGCGTGGTGCGCATTATCGAATTCGACACCGCGATCGACGGCATGGATGTCGGACGCCTGCGGGCCGACGGCCTGGTGATCGCGACCCCCACCGGTTCCACCGCCTACGCGCTGTCCGCCGGCGGGCCGATCCTGACCCCGCAGCTGGACGCGATGGTGCTGGTGCCGGTCTGCCCGCACAGCCTGAATCACCGCCCGCTGGTCGTCAGCGGCCGCTCCACCATCGAGATCCGCCTGTCCAGCGGCAGCCGCTCGCCGGCCCAGGTCGCACTGGATGGCCAGGAGAACGTGGACTTCGCCCCCGGCGACCTGCTGCGCATCCATCGCCGCGAACAGGCCCTGACCCTGATCCACCCCCGCGAACACCACTTCCTGCGCGTGCTCCGCACCAAGCTGCGCTGGGGCGAGCAGCCCTGATCCCATGTTGCATCTGATCAGCATCCGCGACTTCGCGATCATCGACCGGCTGGAACTGGAGCTGGACACCGGCCTGAGCGCCCTGACCGGCGAGACCGGGGCCGGCAAGTCCATCCTGATCGACGTGATCGGCCAGCTACTGGGCGACCGCGCGGACGCCGGCATGGTGCGCGAGGGTGCCGAACAGGCCGATCTGTCGGCCGAGTTCGCCCTGCCCGCCAAGGGCCCGGCCAGCGCCTGGCTGGTCGAACAGGACCTGGCCGCGGCGGATGACGAAAACGTCCTGCTGCGCCGCGTGCTGACCCGCCAGGGGAAGAGCCGCGCCTGGATCAACGGGCGCCCGGTCGCGGTGGGTCAGCTGCGCACCCTGGGCGAATGGCTGGTGGACATCCACGGCCAGCACGCGCATCAGCAGCTCTTGCAGCGCGATACCCAGCGCCACTGGCTGGACGGCTTCCTCGACGGCAACCCGACGCGCGATGTCCGCGAGGCCTACCGCGCCTGGCGCGCTGCGGCGAGCGCTCTGGACCAGGCACGCGAGGCCCAGGCCGACACCTCCGACCGCCTCGACCTGCTGCGCTTCCAGAGCGGAGAACTGGCCGAGCTGGCCCCGGTACAGGACGAATACCCCCGACTGCTGACCGAACAAAACCAGCTCGCCCACGGCACCGAGGTACTCACCGCCCTCCAGACCGCCAGCCAGCAGATCGAGGAGGACAGCGGGCTGGACACGCAGCTGGGCCAGGTCCTGCACGCCCTGCAGGACGCCGCGCAACACGACGAACGGGTCAGTCCGGCGGTCGAGCTGCTGGAATCCGCCCGCATCCAGATCGATGAGGCCGGCGACCACCTGCGCCGCCTGGCCGACGGCATCGAGCTGGACCCGGAACGCCTCGCCGAGCTGGATACTCGCGTCAGCGAATACCTGCGCCTGGCGCGCAAGCACCGGATCGACCCCGAGGCCCTGCCGGGCCTGTTCGATGAACTGCAAACGGAACTGGATGCCCTGGAAAACGGCGATCAGACCGTTGAGGCCCTGGAGGCGCGCGAACAGCAGACCCGCGCGGCCTTCGATACCGCTGCCACGAAACTCACTCAGGCCCGCCGGAAGGCCGCCAGCCGCATCGGACAGTCGGTCACCGAGACCATGCAGGAACTGGGCATGGCTGGCGGCCACTTCGAGATCGGGGTCGAGCCCGCCGACAAGCCGCAGGCCCACGGCGTGGACCACATTGAATTCCGCGTGGCCGCGAACCCTGGTGCTGCGCCGCAGCCGATGGCCAAGGTCGCTTCCGGCGGCGAGCTCTCGCGCATCGGGCTGGCGCTACAGGTACTGGCCAGCGAGCAGCAGACAGTGCCCACGCTGATCTTCGACGAGGTCGACAGCGGCATCAGTGGCGCGGTCGCCGAGGTGGTCGGGCGCAAGCTGCGCAGCCTGGGCGAGCGCCATCAGGTCCTGTGCGTGACCCACCTGGCCCAGGTCGCCGCCCAGGCGCACCAGCAGCTGGAGGTACAAAAGAGCCACGCCAAGGACGGCACCCGCACCGCGATCCAGCCGCTGGACGACGAACGCCGCGTGGAGGCCCTGGCCCGCCTGATCGGCGGCACCCAGCTCACCGAGACCACCCGCACCCACGCCCGCGAACTCCTCGCCTCCGCCGGCTAGCGCCTCCCCGGAACCACGAATACCAGGGAAACCGTAGGATGCGATGAGCGCAGCAAATCGCATCATTCAAGACGTGGCACTCACCCCATGCTCCACCCGATGCGATTCGCTGCGCTCATCGGCATCCTACCGCTCACGGACCGGGCCGCCGGCGTCCCGGGACCACAATGAACGCGCCGCCCGGATCAGGACCGCGCCGGCCAGGCCCCATCCGGCAGGTAGCGCGCATCGGGCGGCAATTGCGGCATCCAGTACACCCAGAGGGCCCGGGGTCCCTCCTCCGTCCAGGCGGGAACCAGCGCGCGGCGATATTCCCCACGGCCGTCGCGGCGGAGGCCTTCGAGGGCGTCCACTGGCGGCAGGGTGCAGGCCGGGTCGGGCAGGCGGATCCATTCGCCCAGGACGCGGCCGCAGGCATCCCCGGCCCGCCCGGGTGGCACCGGGTTCCGGACGAGCCGCTGGCGGCCTGCATCGCGCACGGGATCGGGGCCCGCCTCCAGCAGGATGCTGTCACCGGGGATCTGTACGGCCGGGTAGCCCACCGGCAGGTCAAAGATCGTGCCTTCGATCGACGCGGGGCGGATCCGGAGGGCCCGCTCGCAGAATGCACGGTGGTTGGCAAAACCGCACTTGAGCGTCCCGTAGACGAACAGGTCCACCACCGCCGGCATGGCTACTCCCGCGGCAGACGGACCACCGGGCGCCACAGGCGCGCGGACTCGGGCACCTCGCCGGGCCAGTCCACGACGTAGTCGATCAGTGGCAGGTCCGGGGCGTCCTGCTCGCGGATCACGCGCCCGGCCACTGAAACGCGGGCGCGGCGGACCGTCTCCGGATCGCCGCTCAGCAGGGGATGCCAGGCTGGCAGAGGGTGGCCCTCGAAGCGCAGCCGGTAGGCGCAGGTCGGTGGCAGCCAGTGATAGTGCGGCAGGTCCTTCCGGGTCAGCTGGATGCAGTCCGGCACGAAGTCGCGGCGATTCGCGTAGTCCGAGCAGTAGCCGGTCTCGCAGTCGAGCAGATCGCAGGCCAGCCAGGTGAAGGCGAGCTCGCCCGAGTCCTCGTCTTCCAGCTTGTGCAGGCAGCAGCGCCCGCAGCCATCGCACAGGGCCTCCCACTCGGCATGGGTCAGGCTCTCGAGCGGGCGCTCCCAGAACGGGCGGTCATCCGTCGGGTTCGACTCACTCATGATCCCCGTGATCCTCGCCCAGACGGCGCCGCCCCTCGTCGCGCAGGCGCTCCACCGTCTGCCCCCAGCGGTCCTGGGTGACGTAATGCATCAGCACGCGGCCGCGCCGCGGGACCAGGATAACCACCCCCTCCTCGGGGTAGAGCCAGTAGCTGTGATCGGAGGCGATGCGCATCCGCTCGCGGGGCTCGCCGAAGCGCTTGGTGATCAGGTCCTCGGTCCATTGCGCGCGGGGGATATAGCTCATCTCGACGATCGGCACATTGCCCAGCGAGGTCAGGGCATTGTCGCTCAGCCCGTAGCGCCGGGCGCCACTGGGCATCGGGCGCTCGGAGGTGACTTCGGACTGAATCCGGTCCAGCGCGGCCTCGTCCAGATCCGGGCGCAGGATCAGGTTGGCCTCGAACGGCGGGATGCGCGCGTTCACGTAATAGGCCTCCAGCGAACGCGAGCCGTCCGCGTCCACGAACAGGCGGATATCCGGCACCGGCAGGCGGTGCATCAGATCCGCCATGGTGGTCTCGCCCAGCACGACCCCCAGCACCCGGGTGCGCTGGCGGTCCCCCACCTCGATCTGCCAGGGCAGATCGGAGAACTGCTGGCTGCGCATCCCGCCGGGGTTGGAATAGACCCACATGGCCAGGGCCAGGATGACCCCCATCACCACCAGCCCGATGATCCAGCGTATGCCCATTCCGCGATTCCCCTCGAGACAACGTGTAGCCCGCCCGTGGCGGGCGCTGTGCGGCGCCTCGTATAATGCGGCGCTCGCCCGACGACCGGATAACAGCCCACCATGTTCGCACGTTTGTCTGCCTGGATCACCGCCCGCTCCGTCCCCGGCGAAAGCAGCGGGCGCATCCTGGTCCTGGCCCCGCGGGCCACTCTGGAGACCGCCGCCGACTGGCTGCAGGAGCTGGCCGGGTCCGTCGGGCCCATCGCCCTCGGCGTCACCGACTGTGGCCAGGACCGCGAGGCCGAGGACCTGATCGACGGCCTCCCGGCCCTGGCGATGCGCCCCGAACTGGCCGCCACACGTCTGGCGCGCCTGCAACCGCGCGCCATCCTGGTCATCGGCCCCCTGCACGCTGGCGATCTGGACCTGGGACCCGCCCTCGGCGCGGTCCACGTGCCACGCATCTGGATCAATGCCGAGGGTGACGGCGCGGCAGGCGTCGAATGGAATGCGGTCTTCGCTGCACGCGAGGCCGCTACCCCCTCCGGCCCGGTCGAGGTGATCGGCGATCCGATCGCCGGGGCGGTGGAACTGCCGCCCGCGCCATCCGGAGATGACGGGTTCTGCGAGCGTTTTCGCGAGTACCACGAGAAGGGTCACCCGATCCTGCTGGCACCCAATACTGGCCCGGGCGAGGAGGCCTTCGCCTTCGCCGTGTTGTTCGCGATCCTGCGCAAGAGCGCCGCCATCCTGCTGCTGGCCCCGGCCGACCCGGCACGCCACGAGCCGGTCTATCGCGACGCGATCAAGTACTCCCTGCCGATCATCCGCCACAACCGCTTCATGACGTCCTTCGTGCCGCGCAAGAACCGGGTCTACTACATCGAGGACCCGGAGACCCTGCACGCCGCCTACACCTGCGCCGACGTGACCCTGCCGGGTGGCACCCTGGCCGCCAGCGAGACCCCTCCGGACCTGGGTCTGCCACTGGCCTGTGGCAGCGCGGTGATCTGCGGCCCCGCGCAGCACGAGCGCCATCCGGACGCCGCCACCCGGCTGCGCATCGCGGCCGAACACACCGGCCTGGTCGCCCGCGGCGAGGACCCCGAACAGGTGGCCGAAGAGGTGCTTGCCCGCCTGGCGGAAGGGATTGATCGGCAGGCTCGCCGCGAGCGTCTGGCTGCATGGCAGGCGCGACAGGCCGGCGCCCGCGAGGCTGTTCAAGCCCGCCTGCAAAGCTTGCTCGGCACCTCCTGACGCCTTCCTGGATGGGCTTCCGGTGAAGTGCAACTAATTGATCTATAATTCGGTCGTAGGGTTGCAACCGAAAACCATAACGAGTTCGAAACGATGATCGACGGAAGCACCTCCCTCGCGGGCATTCAGAAGGGCATGACCAGCATGCGCCAGCAGGCACATACGGTGGCCACCGAGAATGCGGGCAGTCGCGAGGGCATGGGCGCCCAGGTCGGCATGATCGCCAGCCAGAATCAGATCGAGGCCTCGGTGAAGACCCTGCAGGCCGAAGATCGAATGATCGGCTCACTGCTGGATGTGCGCGCCTGAATCCAGGCGACAAGACCACGTAACGATCAGGGGGGCTCGACGAGTCACACGATGGAAGTCCCAGTCTCCAACCCCTCAGCTGCAATACCGATCGGCACACGCCCGACCGGAAGCGACCGGCTGGGCCTGGGCCAACTCTCCACCCCGGCGGATTTCGAACGCCCGCTGAACGATCCGGAGGCCGGCGCGGCCCGCCGGCCGCTCGAAGACCGTCCGGAACAGGACGACAACCGGCGCGGTGATACCGAACAGGATCAGGGACTGGCCTTCCCGCGATCGGACCAGGAGATGGCCTCCCGCGCCCGCGTGGCGGCCCAGATCGAGGCGTTCCGCAGCGGCAATGATTCCGCCGAGGCCATGCCGGCGGACGGCGGCCCGCTGAGCGGTGGTGGTGTCGAGGCCCTGCGCCGTCGCGTGGAACTCGCGGTCAGCCTGGCCGGCCCGGCCGAAGAGCCGCGCCGCGAACTGAACGTAGTGATCTAGCCCAACGCCAACCGCAACGCCTTGCCCCTTTCTCAGTCTCAGGGACACCCCAGCGCGAGCGCCCGACCGACCCGCTATTGCAGACGGGGCGAGGAATGGCCCTGCAACCACTCCTGCGCACGCTCACCGGCATGCAGGCGCTGCTCCGGGCTCAGCTCGCGAGCGACCCGCTCGCGGTGCCGCGCGGCGCTCGCAACCCCCATCTCCGCCGCGATCGCATACCACTTGAACGCCGACACGTCGGAACGCTCCACGCCCTCGCCCATCGCGAACAGACGCGCGAGATTGGCCGCACCACGCCCCTCACCGGCCTCGGCCGCCAGCAGGTACCACTGTGCCGCCTGTTCCGGGTCCTGCGGCAGGCCCCGACCCTCGTCGAACTTGAGCCCCAGATTGAACATGGCCTGGGCGTTCCCGCGTTCGGCGGCAATATGGAACCAGCGCGCGGCCTCGTTGGGATTCGCCTCCGGCCCATCACCCTGATCGAACAGCACCGCCAGGTTGAAGGCCGCATCCGGAAAGCCGGCTTCGGCTGAGCGCTGGTACCACTGCGCGGCCTCGAGCGGATCCCGGGGCAGGTACTGCCCCTCGTCCAGCAGCACGCCAAGATTAAACGCGCACTGCGGATCACCCGCCTCGGCACCCTGGCGCCAAAGGGTCATCGCAGCGTCATGTTCGCCCCGGGCCCAGGCCGAGCGAGCCTGATCGAGGAGGGGGTCGGGTTGGGAGAATTGCGCCATCACTACGGTCCGTGAATTGCTTGGGCATCACTGTAGCGGTGGGTTCGTGATGCGTCGACAAACCGCACGGGGATACGTGATGAGCGCCACGATCGCCTCACCGAAACGGTGGAGTGTGATGAACTTCTCGCAACATATGAGGGGGTATTCCGGTCAACTGGATTGAACGTCATTTTTCCGTTCACATTCACCCCGGATACACAGGAGTTTCCATGAAACATTCCACCAAGATCCTGGCCGCCATGGCCATCGCGCCCCTCGTCTTCCTGATGGGCTGCTCCGACGGCGACATGGGCATGGACGAGTTCGAAGAGCAACAGATGCAGGAACAGCCCGAGACCGGTGAAGGCGGCATGCAGAGCGCCCCGCCACCCCAAGACGGCATGCAGCAACAGCAGCCGCCGGAAGGCGAGATGCAGCAGCCCCCGACGGATGACGGCATGGACGAGCAGGGCGGCTCCCTGGAACCCGAGGGTGACGACCGCCTCTGATCCTGCCCCGGATCCATCACCCAGGCGACCAGCTGGCGCTGGTCCGCCACAAAAAAGCCCCGACACGCTGCGCGTGCCGGGGCTTTCACGTACTGCAGGGCAGAAAATCAGTTGCTGAAGGTGTCTTCCATCTCGTCGCCGGCATCCTCCATCGAATCGCCCGCATCGTCCATGGCGTCATCGATGTTCTCGCCGGCCTCTTCCGCCGGGCCCTGATTGTCACACCCCGCGAGGGTGGCACTGCCCAGCGCCATCATCAGGGCAAGCATCAGGATCGTCAGTCGCGATTTCCACATGGTGTTCTCCTTTACCGTAAGGGTCCTTTCTCGCTTCGCCCCCAGTATCCGACAGTTACCCGTCGAACCGGGGACACTCGAGGCGTTGGACCCGGAAGCCCAACATACGATCCGTCTTGCCGGAAACCCGCCGTCCAGAATGTGACGGGCTGACGATTCCGGTTTCCCATACAAGAAGACCGCACCCGAGGAAGGTGCGGTCTGCGGTGCAAGAGACACCGACTCAGAACCGGTGCGTCAACCCGACCGAGAACGTACGCGGTTCGTTGGGCCGGGCACCGTCCGGGGAGCGGGCGATGATTTGTTGCTCATCCAGCACATTGCTCACCCGGGCATAGAGGTCGGTGTTCCTGCCCAGGGGATACTGGCTCACCAGGTCGATCGTCGTCAGCGACTCGGTGCGGTCGAATGCGCCCGCGCTCCGGTTACAGCCATCGCTATTGCAGGTCGCGTCGATGTACTTCACGACCGCGTAGTGGTTCCAGCCACTCGCGTGCTCGAGGCCCCCTCGAAGGCTGAACTGGTGGCGCGGGATCCCCTGCAAGCGATCGCCCTCTTGCTGCCCCGAGGCCGGGTTGTCCGCGCTGGCCTTGGCGCTGGTGTAGGTGTAGCTGGCCTCCAGGGGCGCGTGGAAGGATCCCAGGTCCACCCACGTGGAGGCCCGCAACTCCAGTCCGGAGATGACCGCCTCCCCGGTCGTGAAGGTCCCGGAGGTGGAACCGTCCGAGCAGGGCGTCGCCACCGAGCAGTTCTGCACGAAGTCGGAGAAATCGCTGTAGAAACCAATCGCCTCGACAAACGCATTGTCGCCCTGATACCGGGCGCCCAGTTCCCAGTTCGTGCTGGTTTCCGGGGCCTGGTCTTCGGTCGCACCGCCCCCCAGGGGAGCAAACCCACGGTGAACCCCCGCCAGCAGTTGCCAGCGATCCGTGAAATCGTAGGTCAGCGAGGCCCCCGGCAGCCAGACGCTGCTCGAATTGGAGCGCCGCGAATCCACGACGTTTCGCTGCGTATCGGCATACTGGGTCCGCGAGGTCTCGACATCCTCGTAGCGCAGCAGCAGGTTCGCGGTCAGCCGGTCACTGACGTACCACTCGTCGGCGAGCCAGAAGCTCCAGGCCTGCGCATCCTCGAACCGGTTGTTGCTGCCCGTCGGCTGGATGGTCTCCTGGTAGACGAGGGAACCGTTCACCTGATCGTAGATGTCGTCCGGCTGGAAGCGGTCCATCTCGTCCTGGTGATAACGGACACCCGCACGCAGCCAGTGGTCCCCGAAGTCCATGCCCAGTTCGGTCTGGATACCCTCGGAGACATATTCGCGGTTGTTGTTGCGGTAGGTCAGCCCCGCCACATCGTCTTCGCCCCGGAGGATTCGGTGCGCGGTCGCATCGCCCCGATTGGCGTCGTCAATGAACGCGCCACCCCCGCCCAGCTTGAACCAGTTTCGGGCGAATTCGTTGCGGTACAACGTGGTGGCCATGCGCACGCGCTCGGACCAGTCGATGTCGTGCGTGACGCTCAAACCGAGGTGGTCGTTCTCCATCTGATCGATCCCGGACAGGCCATAGCGCCGATTGGGATCACGCGCGAAATCCGCGTCGGTCAGGCCAAGATAGGTCTCGTTGGACGTTTCCTCCGAGTACTGGACCTTGGCCTCGATGCTCTGGCGCTCGCCATCCCAGCGCAGCTTGCCGACATAGTCCTGGATGTCGTAGCCGGTATCGCGGTGGCTGCGATCGATATCCTTGAAGCCGGCCCCGTTGCGCTGGACGGTCTCGACCATGTAGCTCCAGTCACCGGAGCGATCCCCGAACATCGCGTGCACGTCGATGCCGCCCCGATCGTTCACCACCGTCTCGATGGAACCTTCGCGTTCCCGGGGGATGGGCGTGGATACCAGATTGATCACACCCCCGGTGGTCTGCGGCCCGTGGCGCAACAGCGGGGCCCCCTTGAGCACTTCGATCTCGTTGATCCGCATCGTGGTCGGGAAATAGTAGGCCGCCGGATTGGAATACGGTGCCGGGGCACTCAGCACGTTGTCCTCCATCAGGGTCACCTTGCTGCTGCGGCCCGGAGGCGCTGCACGGATCCCGATATTGGGGCGCAGACCCGCCCCGTCTTCCTCCTGCACATACACGCCGGGCACGGTCTTGAGCGCCTGGTGGATGTCCGTGGTCCCTTCGGTTTCCAGCTGTTCGCGACCCACCACGGCCGCCGAGCCGGGCAGCCGCTGCGTCGCGGTCACGTCTCCGAGGATTTGCACCGGCGCCAGCCGGGCCTCGGCTCCGGATTCGGCGGTCGGGGCAGCCTCGTCGGCATGCAGCGCGGGAATCCCCACGGCCCCGGCAATTGCGAGTACGACGGCACGTCGCCTCCATGCCCCGGAGTTGCGCGAGTGGTCGGCGGGGCGTGCGATTCGGCGGCTTGCCAGATGGTTTCGAGCCATGGTTGTCTCCCTTGAGTTGGCCAGCATCAACACCGCCACGGACGCCGGGGCGCCGCGGATCGGTGACGGATTGGAGGCTGGCTGAGGGAGGGACTCCCCTGGCTGGCAGGTGCCACGGTGAGACCGTGGCGGATACTTCGTTGGTACTACTTGGTCAGGATCAGCTTGTCGTTCGCGGTGCGGCGCAGGGTGTACCACTCGCCGCGGTGGAAGATGCGGATCTGCCGCGCGGGGCCCAGCAGCTGCTCACTGGCGATCTCGCGCGGGCCCGGATCCTGGTGGACAGCCGGCTTGCCGGGTGGATGCGTTCCGGAATTCATTGTTCCCCCTCCGGTTCGGAGACGAAGGCCATGCGGCTCACCCCGGACTGGCGCACCTCGGCCATCACCCGGGCCAGGCGCTCGTAACGCGTGTCACGATCCGCGCGCAGATAGATCGCGATGTCCGGTTGTGTCTCCAGCGCCTCGCGCAGGCGCGCCGGGAGACGCTCCAGCGAGACCGACTCGTTGTTCCAGTACAGGTCGCCGCTTCCGTCCAGGGACAGCGTCACGCTGTCCGGCCGCTCGTCCACCGGCTCGCTGGTGGCCTGGGGCAGATCCAGATCCACCGAGTGGGTAATCACCGGTGCAGTGATGATGAAGATCACCAGCAGCACCAGCATCACATCCACCAGCGGGATCACGTTCATGTCCGACATTGGTTCGCTGGTGTCGCCCATGCGTCCGAAGGCCATGGCTTAGCCCTCCTGGTGCAGGCCGTCGTCCGGCAGTGCATGCGGATCGGTGCGGCGGTCACGCGCCTCGCGAGCATTGCCGGGCTTCAGGTCAGAGTGCATCAGCAGCGCATGCACATCGTGTGCAAAGGCCTCGAAGTCCTGATGCAACAGGCGCTGGGAGCGATTGAAGATGTTGAAGAAGGCCACCGCCGGGATCGCCGCGGCCAGGCCGGCGGCCGTCGCCACCAGGGCCTCGCCGAGCGGACCCGCCACCAGATCCATGGACACCGACGACTCCTGTGAGATGTCGATCAGGGCGCCATGGATACCCCAGACGGTACCGAGGAGTCCGACAAAGGGCGCCAGCGCCCCGACCGAGGCGAACACGATATTGCCGGCCTGCATGCGCAGCAGCTGGCGGTCCATCGCCTGGCGAATCCGGCGCACCACGTGGTCATCCAGGCGCTGCTCGGCCTTGTCCGACCCATCACGCACCCCGCGGTAGTCGTCGAACGCGGCAAACGCCTCCTGACCGATCACCGCCAGCGGGCCGCGCTGGTCGTGGATCGCATCGTGGAAGGCCGGCGCCGTCTGGCTGGCATCGAAGGCCGCCAACGCGGCGCGGTTGTCGCGACGCACGCCAATCAGCGTCAGCAGCTTGCTCGCGGCAATCGCCCAGGTCGCGACGGACATCAGCAGCAGGATCGCGAAGACCGCGACCAGCACCGGGTCACCATGGCGAAACACGTAGAAGACATCGAACTCGTTCATGCAATCATCCCCGGCTGCGCAGCGCTTCATGCGCCGGCCTTGTCATCGAATCGAAAAGTCCATCGGTACGAGCACCACGCCCTCCACCGCGCGTCCCCCACGGCGGGCAGGCTCGAACTCCCAATGCTCGATCGCCGCTTCGGCGGCATCGTCCAGGCGCCGGTGGCCGCTGCTCTCCTCCACCGACCAGTCCAGCGGCTGCCCCTGCGCGGAGACCCGGACTCGCAGCAGGACGGTACCCTCCTCCCCTCGGCGCAACGAGATTCGCGGATAGTCCGGCGGCGGGTTATTCAGGTACTCCGCCCCGAACCCCGGCTCCTCGAAGGGCTCGTCCTCTTGGCCCACCGGACCACCGGGGGCCGCCTCCGTCGCCGGCTCCTGGTCTTCGGCCGGCCCGGACGCGCCCGAACGACTCGGTTCTGGCTCCGGTTCTGGCTCTGGCTCTGGCTCTGGCTCCGG
>NZ_MVAR01000009.1:0-15056 GCF_001999325.1 Thioalkalivibrio versutus | reverse complement strand
TCCGGTTCCGGTTCCGGTTCCTCAAGTGTCTCGGTCACGGCGTCGGGTTCAACGACCGCCGTTTCTTGCCCGGTCGGGTCAGGCAACACCGCATCCAGTTCGACCCAGTGTGCCTCCATGCCCCCGCCCCGGGTGCCAGCCAACTCCGGTGCGGCATCACGCATCACCCATAGCGAGCCCAGTATCCCGCCGTGCAGCGCGAAGCTCACGGCCACGCCCAGCGCCAACGCACGACGACTGCCGGAAGGGGATATGGAAAAACGGTGGGTCATGGATGAGCTAGCTCGCCGCAGGACACGAATGTATAGACGCCTTGACCGAAGAGAAGCTAACCCGCTCGCACATCGGCGCGTATGGGTCACGCATCTCCCGGAATCCGACTATCGCGGCTGGCCGGCGGATTGCCAAGTCACTGCCCACGAACAGAGCGCACCCTACCCTTAATGCGAATGGTTTGCAATACCAGTCGCATATGGCGCCATTCGCTCCGGATCGATACGCGGCAGCCCGGGTCAACTTTCCTCGGGTCCAAAACGATAAAACCCGCCCCGGCGGCGGCACCGGGGCGGGTCGAAAAAGGCGGCTAGGCCGGCGGTATCGCCGGCCAGGCGCGATCAGTGCTGGTGACCGCCCTCGCCGTGGGCGTGGCCGTGCTCCAGCTCTTCGGCCGAGGCCTCGCGGACTTCGACAATCTCGACGTCGAAGTTCAGGGTCTCGCCGGCCAGCGGATGGTTGCCATCGACCGTGGCGGTGTCGCCCTCGACCTTGGTCACGGTGACCGTCAGCGGGCCGTTCTCGGTCTGCGCCTGGAACTGCATCCCCGGCTCGACGGATTCGACGCCCTGGAAGGCCTCCATCGGGATCTCCTGAACCATGGCGTCGATCTTCTCGCCATAGCCTTCTTCCGGGGAGACCTTCGCCTGGACCTTGTCACCGGCGGCCTTGCCTTCCAGCTCCTTTTCCAGGCCCGGGACAATCTGGCCTTGTCCGTGCAGGTAGGCCAGCGGCTCGCGGCCTTCGGAGCTGTCGATCTTCTCGCCAGCATCGTTGGTCAGGGTGTAGTGGATGGCCACCACGGCGTTCTGCGCGACTTGCATGGGCTTTGCCCTCTTAATACATGAACTTTTAAGGGTAACGCGGAATATCGCTCCACGTCAGGTCCACCCGCCGGACACGCGGTTTCCGGCGGGTGGGTGTCCGCCAGGTCAGGCGGCCTTCTGCAATAGCAGTCGGTTCAACCGGGCGACGAAGCCGCTCGGGTCCTCCAGCTGCCCGCCCTCGGCCAGCAGGGACTGCTCGAACAGCAAGGAGGCCAGGTCGTTGAAGTCGTCGCCTTCCGCGGCCTTGAGGCGTGCGACCAGCGGATGGCCCGGGTTGACCTCCAGCACCGGCTTGCCGGAGAAGGTCTCCTGGCCCGCCTGTTTCAGCAGTTCCTGCAGATAGAGCGCCATCTCGTGCTCGCCAAGCACGATACAGGCCGGGGACTCCACCAACCGCCGCGAGGGCCGCACGCTCTCCACGCGGTCGCCCAGGGCCTGCTGCAGACGTTCCGGCAGATCGCCCAGGTCGCCCTCCGCGGCTTGTTCGCCGGTCTCGTCCTTCTGCTCGACGTCCTCGCCGATGATCTTGTCGAGGTCCAGGTCACCCTTGGCAACATTCTTGATGGGCTTGCCGTCGAACTCGCGCAGGTGGGACAGCAGCCACTCGTCGACCCGGTCCGACAGCAACAGGACCTCGATCCCGTGCTTGCGGAAGATCTCCAGGTGCGGGCTGTTGCGCGCGGCGGAGGCATTGTCGGCAGTGATCAGGTAGATCGCCTCCTGGCCCTCCTTCATGCGCTCGAGGTAATCCGCCAGCGCGACGTTCTGGGTGTCGTCGCTGTTATGGGTGCTGGCAAAGCGCAGCAACTTGGCGATCGCCTCCTGGTTGGCGAAATCCTCGCCCGGGCCCTCCTTCAGCACCCGCCCGAAGTTCTGCCAGATCTCGGCGTACGCCTCGGGCTCGTTCTTGGCGATGCTTTCCAGCAGCCCCAGGATCTTCTTCACCGAACCGGAGCGGATCGAGTCCACCAGGCGGTTGTCCTGCAGGATCTCGCGCGAGACGTTCAGCGGCAGGTCCGCCGAGTCCACCACCCCGCGCACGAAGCGCAGGTAGTTGGGCAGCAGCTTGTCCGCGTCGTCCATGATGAACACCCGCTTCACGTAGAGCTTTACACCGTGGCGGGCATCGCGATCCCAAAGGTCGAACGGCGCGCGCTTCGGGATGTAGAACAGCGTGGTGTATTCCTGCCGGCCCTCCACGTGGTTGTGGGTCCAGGCGGCCGGATCCTCGAAGTCGTGCGCGACGTGCTTGTAGAACTCCCGGTATTCCTCGTCGCTGATCTCGCTCTTCGAGCGAGTCCACAGCGCGCTGGCACGGTTCACGGTCTCCCAGTCGTCGGTAGGGTTGCCCTCCTCGTCCTGCTTGCGCATGCGGATCGGGAACGCCACATGGTCCGAGTAGCGCCCGATGATGTGGCGCAGACGCACGGGCTCGAGAAACTCGCCGGCGTCTTCCTTCAGCGTCAGGGTGATCTCGGTCCCGGCCTCGGTGCGCTCGCATGGGGTAATGGTGTATTCACCATCGCCACGCGACTCCCAGCGGGTACCCGCATCCTGTTCGCTGCCGGCGCGGCGCGTCTCCAGGCGCACGTGGTCGGCGACGATGAACGACGAGTAGAAACCCACGCCGAACTGACCAATCAGCTGGGAATCCTTTTTCTGGTCGCCAGTCAGCTTCTCGAGAAACGCCTTGGTACCCGAGCGTGCGATGGTGCCGATATGTTCGACCACCTCGTCCCGCGACATGCCGATGCCGTTGTCGCGCACCGTAACGGTCCGCGCCTCCGCATCCACCTCGACGTCAATCACCAGCTCCGCCGGCTGCGGGATCGCGTCCGGCTGGGCCAGGGCCTCGAAACGCAGCTTGTCACAGGCATCGGCGCCGTTGGAGATCAACTCACGCAGGAAGATCTCGCGATTGGAATAAAGCGAGTGGATCATCAGCTGCAGAAGCTGGCTGACCTCGGTCTCGAAGCGGCGAGTCTCGGTGCTGGGTTCGGTCTGGGTTTCGGTCATGGCGTGCGTGTCCCTTGATTGTTCTCGACACGTCGTAAGGTAGGGTCGCCTGCCCCGTTTTCAAGGACCGCGGCCTGGTAAAGTCCGCCCGCCCCTTCCGGATCCAGCAGTGCCCAGACCGGCGCGAGCAGCTCCGGAAGCTGCTCCTCCAGCTGCCACGGCGGACGCAGCACCAGCATCCCGGAGCCCGCCAGCCCGAGGTGGCGCTCCGGGTCGGCGGCGATACGCAACTCGCTGACCAGCCAGGGATCGTCCAGCTCGGCGCGTAACTGTTCGCGCATCGGGTGATCCGGCCGGCCTGCGAGAATGGGGTACCAGACCAGGATGATCCCGGTGTTCCAGCGCCGACGGATGGTGGTCACCATCTCCGCCACCTCGCGGTACTCCGACTGGCGCTCGTAGGACGGGTCCAGCAGGACCAGACCGCGGCGTGGCTCCGGCGGAAACAGCGCTCGCGCGGCCTCGCGCGCGTCACGCTTGTGCACATGGCAGCGGGAATCGCCGGCGAGGCGCGTCTGCAGCCGATCATAGGCCTCCGGATGGAGTTCGCACGCGATCAGGCGATCGCGTTCGCGCAACCGCGCCTGAATCAGCAACGGGGACCCCGGATATTCGGTAAGGCGCGGGGGCTTCGGCTGCATCCCCCGCAACGTCTGCAGGAACGTCCGGCCCGCAGATGGCCAGACCGGATCCGCAGACCACAGACGTGCGATACCGGAGGTGGCCTCGTCGGTCTTGCGTGCCCGCGCGCTGGTCAGGTCGTAGCCCCCGGCGCCGGCGTGCAGGTCCACGGCCACGAAGGGTTTCTCGCGCCCGCGCAGCGCTTCCAGCACCTGCCACAGGACCAGGTGCTTGTGGACGTCGGCAAAATTGCCGGCGTGGTAGTCATGTTGGTAGCTGAGCATGCGTCCCTCAAACAAAAAGCCACCGCGAGGGTACCCGCGGTGGCTCAAGAAGGGCAGCCCGGAAGGACCACCCTCGACCGTGTGAACGGCTTACTGGTTGACCGGCGAGTCCGGATCCAGAAGATACGCCATGACGTGCGCAATCTGTTCCTCGCTGAGGAAGTTGTTGCGTCCAAACCGCGGCATCTTGGTGCACGGGAAGTACTGGTGGGGGTTGGACACCACCTGGTGCACGTAATTCACCACCGAACTGTCATTACCGCGGGTGGCCCCGTAACCGGCCAGGCTCGGGCCCAGGGTGCCGTAAAGCTCCTCGGCCGGATCCATCTGATGGCAGGCGTAACAGTTACCGCCTGCCTCGCGGGTACCATGGTCATCGTTTCGATGACCGATACGGTAGCCATACCCGGAGCGCGCCAACTCGGCGCCACGGCGCCAGTTGCCCAGGCGCGGACCACCCGGCGGCGCCTCGTAGCTTTCTCGGGCCATGGCGATCACCTCGCCTGCGGTCCCGGAATCCGGATCGCCCTCGATCGAACAGGCGGCCTGAATGCCATCCTGCACCATGCGATCACGGGCCGACCCACCTTCCTGTGCCTCCTGCTCGAAACGATAACTGTCCGTTTCCAGCACGAGGTAATCTGCCAATTCGTCGGCGCTCATCGCCGTAATGTCGACCTCGCCACTGGTCTCGCCCATCCAGCCATCGCAACCCGCGATCAGCACCGTGGACGCCAGAACGGCCAAGCCCGCCCCAACTGTCTTGTTCCTAAGCATCCCTGATGTCTCCTCTTGCGTCGGCTATTGCCGCTTCTTGCCGATCATCGTGCCGGCGTCTTCCAGGCGTAGGCCCGGCTGCCTCCAGGCCCGATGGAGAACAGGTCCCGGATCAACGGCCCATGGCCGCAAAGTAGATAGACCCATGCGCGGGTCCGTCAGGAAAAACCACCGCGAGCCCTCCCGCGGTGGTTCCAAAAAAGGGCAGCCCCGGAAGGCTGCCCTAGAACCAGCGTGTGGCTTACTGGTTGTTGACCGGCGACTCCGGATCCAGCAGGTAAGCCATGATATGGCTGATCTGCTCGTCGCTCAGGAGCTGGTGACGGTCGGAGTTGAACCGCGGCATCTGGGTGCACGGGAAGTACTGGTGAGGATTGGAAATCACCTCGTGCACGTAGTTCAGCACCGCTTCGCTGGTACCACGGTTGGCCCCGTAGTTCTGCAGGCTCGGGCCGATGGTCCCCTGCTCGGAAACCCGCGGGTCGAACACGTGGCAGTTGTAGCAGTTGCCACCTGCCTCGCGCTGACCGTGGTTGTCCGTGTTGTGACCCTGGCGGTAGCCATAACCGGAGTTCGCCAGTTCGGCACCCTTGCGCCAGTCACCCAGCTCCACGCCGCCTTCCGGACGCTCGTAGCCGGCACGCGCCATGGCCACGACGCGGCCGGCGGTTTCGCCATCCGGATCGCCTTCCATGGAGCAGGCCTTCTGGAGCTCGTCCTGGGTCATGCGATCACGCCAGGAACCGCCTTCCTGCATCTCCTGGTCACGGAAGCTGTCCGTTTCGAAGATGAGATGCTCGGCCAGCTCGTCAGCGCTCATCGCGGTGATGTCGACATCCGAACCCTTGCTTCCATCGGCAACGGCGCAACCAGCGGCGAGGGCGACGGATGCGAACGCGGCCATGCCGGCCGCAACAGCATTCTTTTTAAACATACTTGGTGTCTCCTATTGCGTCCGTAGATTACCGCTTCAGGTCAGGCAGGATGGCCGGTTCGCCACGCGCCGCATCGTTCCAGAACGAGATCAGGGCGGTGTTGACCGGGGTATCGTGCTTGATACCTGCGTGACGCATCTGCCACACGCAACCACGGATACGGTGGTTCTGGCTACGCACGTTGTCGTGGCCGGCGCGGTGGGCGGGCCAGGAAATTGCCTTGGTCCATTCCTGACCATTGCGCATTTCGGGCAGCACGGAGGCACGGATCTGCTTGCCGGAATCGCCATGGCAGCTGGCGCAGTTGAAGTCCATCGCGCCACCGCGGCGGAAGAACAGCTTTTCGCCCGCATCGCGCATGGCCTGCTCTTCCGGGTGATCCAGCGGCGGATTCCACGCCATACCGGAGGACTGGTGGGCGATGTAGGTGGTCAGCTTCATGATGTCTGAGCCGTTGCCGTGACGCTGGCCGACGGCGGCGTCATCGCTGGTGAAGCCCTGCAGTTCCTTCATGCAGTGCACCAGGCGCATTTCGAAGTCCATCACCTTGCCGGTGTCTTCGAAGTAGCGCGGCAGCTCGACATAGGCGCCGTCCAGCTCGCCCGGCCCCTTGCCGAAGTCGCAGCCTTCCAGGGAGACATTGTTCGGGCCGCGCTGGGCGTAGAACAGGTCCTCGCCTTCCTCGACCAGCCACAGGGCCGGGTTGTCCGGCATCATCATGATGTTCATTTCACTCTGATGCAGGTAGGCGGAATCGGGGTTGTTCTGCAGCAGGTTCTGCAGGACATCATTGGGGTCTTGCCATTCGCCGGCCTGAGCCGCAGCCCCAACAGCCATTGCTACGGGCAACGCAAGCAATGCTTTCTTGAACATGGAAACCTCCATCACACGGGTTTTTTTCGATTGAGCCCGGGACTGATCTGGCCCGGACCTGTGTAGCAGAGTGCTGAACCCGAGTCCGCGCTGTCAACACAAAAGACTATATTAGCGTTTCCTAAAAGTCTGTTTTGCAACGATTCTTGGGGATCAACACCAAGGGGCAGACGATGATTACCCCTTTATTATTCCCGCCTTTCCAGAGTTTTTTTCAGGCGCCGTTCAGGCGCGCCCCGAGCGACAAACACCTGATGCCGCGGGCGAATACCCGGGGGCCATCACCAGCCCGAGAACGGCGGGCTAACGCGGCCTCCACGGAATAGCGGGCCAGAATGAGAAAAGCACCCGACGCAGGTACGAGTATGGGGAGGGATCGGCGAGCTGCGAACTAGCGGCCGCGGGGTCAATCGCGACCCAAAACACCCTCATGGACCAGCAGCAGGCGTTTCACCTGGGCCAGCTCGCCAACCTGATCGCCGGCGTAACCGCCGACATCGCTGGAGGTACGAAAACGCGAGGACACCACGCGGTGGCAGGGGATGAACAAGGGCCAGGGGTTGGCACGACAGGCCTGCCCCACCGCACGGGGCGCAGAACCCACGCAGGTCGCGATCTCGGAGTAAGTGCGCACCTCGCCCACCGGGATCTCCGACAAGGCGGCCCACACCCGGCGCGCATGGGCGCTGCCGGGGGGTACAGCCGACGTCGGGCGCCAGGCCGTGGCGTCACGACCGTAGCGTTCCGGGTCAAAGCGCGGCGCCTGGAGATCCGCGCTCGGGATATCCACCAACGGCACCAGGTCCTCGGGATCGTCCGGATCCTGCCAGTCGCAGGCCAGGACTTCGCCATCGGCGGATTCCAGCCACACAAAAGCCAGCGCGACTCCGGGGAGGAGGCAGCGCTGGCTGCGGGTCATCGGACCTGCCGACATCGAATGGTTAAACGCCAGGGGTGGCAGGGATTCGGCCATACGCCGAACCCCGTCCGGTCGCGTTACTTCGCGGCCTTGACGTCTTCCTTGATGCGGGCGGCCTTGCCGGTCCGGTCGCGCAGGTAGTACAGCTTGGAACGACGCACCTTGCCGCGGCGCTTCACCTTGATCTCGGCGATCTGCGGGCTGTGGGTCTGGAAGGTACGCTCCACGCCGTTGCCGTAGGAGACCTTGCGCAGGGTGAAGGCGGAGTTGAGGCCGCGGTTGCGCACGGCGATCACCGCGCCCTCGAAGGCCTGCAGACGCTCGCGGTCGCCTTCGCGAACCTTGACCTGCACCACCAAGGTATCGCCGGGCCCGAAGGCGGGCACATCCGACTTCATCTGCTCGGCTTCCAGTTCCTGAATGACGTTATTCATTGCTCGACCTCAATCATCGCTTTCGGTGCGCGAGCCGCCGGTATGGCCACTCGCACGGTATTCGTCCAACAGGGCCGCATCTTCGGCCCCGAGTTCCAGCCGGGCCAGCAGGTCCGGCCGCCGGGTCCAGGTCCTGCCCAGTGCCTCGCGGCGGCGCCAGCGCCGGATCGCGCCATGATCGCCCCCCTTCAGGACCGGCGGCACGGTACGCCCGGCGACCGTCTCCGGGCGCGTGTAGTGCGGGCAATCCAGAAGCCCCGCACTGAACGAGTCCTGCTCGGCCGAGTCCGCATGCCCCAGAACCCCCGGTAGCAGGCGGGCACAGCCATCGATCACCGCCATCGCCGCAAGTTCGCCGCCCGAGAGCACGAAGTCGCCTAGAGACCACTCCGCGTCGACCTGCGCCTCGATAAAGCGCTCGTCGATACCCTCGTAGCGCCCGCAGACCAGGGCGACCCGCGGCCGCCCGGCCAGTTCACGCAGCATCGCCTGCCGGATCGGTTGCCCCTGCGGGGTCAGTGCGATCACGTGCGGCGTGGCTTCGGCATCCGCCCGCGCCGCATTCAGCGCGGACGCCAGCGGCGCGTACTGCATCACCATGCCCGGACCCCCGCCATATGGCCGGTCGTCCACTGCCTGGTGAACACCGGCGCCCCAGGCACGCGGATTCCAGTATCTCAGTTCCAGCTGACCGCGCTCCACGGCCCGCCCGGTCACTCCGGATTCGCCAACCGCTGCGACCAGCTCCGGAAACAGCGAGATGACGTCGAAACGCATCCGCGCCGCTTCAGAATTCCGGGTCCCAGTCGACCCGCACGCGGCGGGCCTCCAGATCCACGTCCAGCACGTACTGGTCGCGAACCCAGGGGATCAGGCGTTCCCGATCCCCCTGGACTACCAGCACGTCGTTGGCACCGGTCTCGATAAAACCCGAGATGGTTCCCAACACCGCGCCGTCGTTGTTCTCGACCGCCATGCCCAGAAGATCGGCCCAGTAGTAGGCGCCATCCTCGGCCGGTGGCAACCAGGCCCGCTCGATCGCGAGTTCGGCACCAATCAACCGGTGCGCCCCATCGCGATCCGCGGCTTCGCGAAACTTCATCACGACGCCCTGGCCATGGCCGCGGCCGCCCTCGACGTCAACCAGGCGCCAATCACTCCCGTGCTGCATCCACAGCTGCGGGAATTCGGTGATCGCGGCGCGCGGCGCGGTCTCGGAAAAGACCCGCACCCAACCCTTGACGCCATAGACCCCGGACACACGCCCGACGCGGATACGCTCATCCGCCTCATTCATGACCGCAGCCAAGCGTCAGTACAACGGCCGGGCGCCCTCAGGCCGCCGCGGACTGCTGCTGCTTGCGGTAACCCTTGACCAGGTGATTCACACGCTCGGACATGCCGGCGCCGTGACCCAGCCAGTGGTCCACGCGCTCCAGATCGATGCGCAGCGGTTCTTCCTGACCGCGGGCCACCGGGTTGAAGAAACCGATCTGCTCCTTGTAGCCGCTATCGCGACGAGCGCGGGAATCGGTAACCACGATCGAATAAAACGGGCGCTTCTTGGCGCCGCGGCGTAGCAGGCGAATCGTAACCATGTAGTGTTGAACCCCGTGAGTCCGTTTTCTCGAGAAAACGCGCGATTATAACGAATTCGACCGACAACACAAGGGAGAGCTCAGGTCTCCCTTGTGCGCCAGGCCGCCGCTCGCGCGTGCTTTAGGTAGTTTCTGCTAGCGAAACGGCATCCCGCCGCCGGGGCCACCCATACCCCCCATGCCGCCCATTTTGCTCCCCAGGGCCCGCATCATCTTCGATGCGCCGCCCTTGGAGAATTTCTTCATCGCCTTGCTCATTTGGGTGTGTTGCTTGAGCAGACGATTCACATCCTGAATCTGGGTGCCGGAACCGGCGGCAATACGGCGCTTGCGCGAGCCCTTGATCACCTCCGGGTGACGGCGCTCGCGCTCGGTCATCGACGAGATCACCGCCATCATGCGACCGATCTCCTTGTCGTTGGCCTGATTCTTCACCGCATCCGGCAGCTTGCCGCCGCCGGGGAGCTTCTCGAGCATGGAACTCATGCCGCCCATCTTCTGCATCTGGCCCAGCTGGTCGCGCAGGTCGTTCAGGTCGAAGCCGCGCCCCTTCTTCAACTTGCGGGTCAGCTTCTCGGCCTGATCCTGGTCGACCTGGCGACTGGCCTCCTCGACCAGCGACAGCACGTCGCCCTTGCCGAGGATGCGCGAGGCGATGCGCTCGGGGTGGAACGGCTCCAGGGCATCCGGGCGCTCGCCCATGCCAATAAACTTGATCGGCACGCCGGTGATCTGGCGCACCGAGAGGGCCGCACCCCCACGGGCATCGCCGTCCGCCTTGGTCAGCACCACGCCGGTCAGCGGCAGCGCCTCGCCGAAGGCGCGTGCGGTGTTCGCCGCATCCTGCCCGGTCATGGAATCGACCACGAACAGGGTCTCGATCGGGTCGATCGCCTGATGCAGGGCCTGGACCTCGGCCATCATGTCCTCGTCGACATGCAGGCGGCCCGCGGTATCCACCAGCAGGACCTCGATGCCCTCGCGGCGGGCGCGGGCGACCGCATCCCTGGCGATCGCCTCGGGCTTCTGGCTGGTGTCACTGGGATAGAACGTGACTTCGACCTGGCCGGCCAGGGTCTCCAACTGCTGGATTGCCGCCGGGCGATAGACGTCACAGCTGACCACTGCGACCTTTTTCTTCTCGCGCTCGCGCAACAGGCGCGCGAGCTTGCCGATACTGGTGGTCTTGCCGGCACCCTGGAGGCCGGCCACCAGCACTACGGCGGGCGGCTGCTGCGCCAGGTTCAGCGTGGCATTCTCGCCACCCATGGTCGCGATCAGTTCGTCATGGACGACCTTGATCAGGGCCTGGCCGGGGGTCAGGCTGCCGATGACCTCCTTGCCCAGCGCCTTTTCCTTGACGTCCTTGATGAACTCGCGCACCACCGGCAGGGCCACGTCGGCCTCCAGCAGCGCCATGCGCACCTCGCGCAGGGCGTCCTGGACATTGTCCTCCGTGAGCCGCGCCTGACCCTTCAGGCGCTTCATGGTCTCCTGCAGGCGGCTGGAAAGGCCGTCGAACATCACGCGTCCTCGTCTAAATCAGCGGTGGTCGGCGCACATCCACCGACCACGGGACCGCACAGTATACCGCTCTCGCGCTCCGGGATGCAGGCCCACCGCCGGGCAACCGGTCGAGAGATCACAGCGGGGCACCCGAACTGGCGCCGGAACGGCCGCCACCATGTGCAATCCGCCCGCGGAGCGGCGATAATCCGGCGTCATGATCATTGCCATCGGACTCCTCGCCGTCGCGCTGTATCTCGTCACCGCGGGCTACCTGGTTGTCACCGCCCGCCGGCAGCCGCTGACACAGGGCCAGCCGCGGGGGCCCCTGGCCCTGTGGGGGCTCGCGCTGCTCGCCCACCTGGGCGCTCTGCTGCCGATGGTGCTGACCGATACGGGACTCAACCTGTGCCTGGGCAATGCGCTGTCGGCCTCGCTGTGGCTGGTGGCCGCACTGCTGTGGCTGACGAGCTGGCGCCATCCCCTGGCCATCCTCGGGGTCGTGATCCTGCCGCTGACCGCGCTGGCCGCCCTCACCGCTCTCCTGTGTGACGGCGATACGCGCTATACCACCTCGGCCGGGATCGACCTGCACATCCTGTTCTCGGCACTGGGCTGGGCGTTCCTCGCGCTGTCCACCGCACAGGCGGCGGTGATGGCCGCCCAGCACCGGGCCCTGCACAACCATCACGCCTCGGGCTTCGTGCGTGCCCTGCCGCCGTTGTTCTCGATGGAGGTGTGGCTGTTCCGGATGATCTTCATCGGCTGGCTGTTCCTCGGGCTCAGCCTGCTGTCCGGGTTGCTGTTCGTGGACAACCTGTTTGCCCAGCACCTGGTCCACAAGACCACACTGTCGATCCTGGCCTGGCTGATCTTCTCCACCCTGCTGATTGGCCGCTGGCGTCTCGGCTGGCGCGGCACCCGCGCGCTGGCCTGGACCACCGGCGGCTTTGTCGTGCTGGTGCTGGCCTATTTCGGCTCCAAGCTGGTGCTGGAAGTCATCCTCGGACGCATCTGAACGCGGTAACCACGGCTTGACACCCCCGCGGGCCTTGCCTGAAATGATCCCGAGCATGCAGCCCCGCCCGTCCGCCCACCCCTGACCGCAGGCCGCACCCTTGCAAGAGATCCCGCTGTACGTCCTGTTCGGCGCCCTGGTGGTGCTGTTCCTGCTGTCGGCGTTCTTCTCCGGCTCGGAGACGGCGTTGATGGCGTTGAACCGCTATCGCATGCGCCACCGCGCGCAGACCGGCCATCGCGGCGCCCAGCGCGCCGCGCGGCTGCTGGAGAAACCGGATCGACTGATCGGACTGATCCTGCTGGGCAATAATTTCGTCAACATCATGATCGCGCAGATCGCCACCTTCATCGGGTGGCGCCTGTTCGGCGATACCGGCGTGGCCATCGCCACCGGCGTGCTGACCCTGACCCTGCTGATCTTCGCCGAGACCGCACCGAAGACCCTCGCCGCGCTGCACAGCGAACGCGTGGCCTACCCCGCCGCCTGGGTCTACTCTGGACTGATCAGGGTGATGTGGCCGGTGGTCTGGATGATCAACCTGATGGCGAACGGCGTGCTGCGCCTATTTGGCGTCCATATGAATGCCGACCAGCGCGCCGCACTGAACACCGATGAACTCCGCAGCGTGGTCTCCGAGGCCGGCGCGCTGATCCCGGCCAACCACCAGCGCATGCTGCTGAACCTGCTGGATCTGGAGCGCACCACGGTCGAGGACATCATGATCCCGCGCAACGAGATTGTGGTGATCGACCTGAACGAACCCTGGAACGAGGTCGAGGACCAACTGATCCACGGCAGCTTCACCCGCCTGCCGGTGGTGGAGGGCGAGCTGGACCACATCGTCGGCTTCGTCCATCGCCGCGACGTCCTGCCACTGGTCGAACGTGACGCGTTCGGCCCCGACGACCTGCGTCAGGTCCTGACCCCGCCCTACTTCATTCCCGAAGGTACGGCGCTCAACCGCCAGCTGATCAACTTCCAGCAACAGAAGAAGCGGATCGGCCTGGTGGTGGACGAGTACGGTGATATCGAGGGGCTGATCACGCTGGAGGACCTGCTGGAGGAGATCGTCGGCGAGTTCACCACCGACTCCCCGGCGATGAGCGACGACCTCCTGCGTCAGGACGACGGCTCGGTCATGGTCGACGGCGGCATTCATCTGCGTGAACTGAACCGGGCCCTGGGCCTGGACCTGCCACAGGACGGCCCGAAGACCCTCAGCGGCCTGATCGTCGAACACCTGGAGAGCATCCCCGAAGCGCCCGTGAGCGTGAAAATCAACGGCGTGGTGATGGACATCGCCCAGATCAAGAACAACACCATCCGCACCGTGCGCGTGGTCGCGCCCGACCTGCCGGAAGCCCCACCGCAGAAGGCCCCCTGATGGCAAAGAGCAAGACCCAGTACGTATGCCAGTCCTGCGGCGCGATCAGCCCCAAGTGGGCCGGCCAGTGCGGCGACTGCGGCGCCTGGAACACCCTGGAGGAGGCCGCTCCGGCGGCCAGCGCCGGCCCGCGCGGCGGGTACGCCGGCGCGGTCGCCGGCATTACCCGCCTGGGCGAGGTCGAGCTGGCCGAGGTACCGCGCACCAGCACCGGGTTGTCGGAGCTGGATCGCGCCCTGGGGGGCGGCCTGGTCCACGGGTCGGTGGTGCTGCTGGGCGGCGACCCGGGCATCGGCAAGTCCACCCTGCTGCTGCAGACCCTGGCCATGCTGCCCATCGGCGACACGCTCTACGTGACCGGCGAGGAATCGGCCCAGCAGATCGGCATGCGCGCCCGGCGCCTGGGCCTGGAGGTCGACGGGCTGCGCCTGCTGACCGAGACCCAGGTCGAGAACGTGATCGCCACCTGCGAACGCGAGCGCCCGCGCGTACTGGTAATCGACTCCATCCAGACGCTCTACACCGCTGCGCTGCAGTCCGCCCCCGGCTCGGTCGGCCAGGTGCGCGAAAGCGCCGCGGCCCTGGTGCGCATGGCCAAGCAGCGCGGCATCACCGTGATCCTGGTCGGGCACGTGACCAAGGACGGCCAGCTCGCCGGGCCACGCGTGCTGGAACACATGGTCGATACGGTGCTCTATTTCGAGGGCGACCCGGACGGGCGCTATCGCATGCTGCGCGCGGTGAAGAACCGCTTCGGCGCGGTGAATGAGCTGGGCGTGTTCGCCATGCTGGAGAACGGCTTGAAGGCCGTCTCCAACCCGTCCGCGATCTTCCTGTCACGTCACCAGGGGCCGGTGCCCGGCAGCGTCGTCATGGTTACCCGCGAGGGCACGCGCCCGTTGCTGGTCGAGGTGCAGGCGCTGGTCGCCGAGAGCCATGCCTCGCAGCCGCGGCGGATCACCGTCGGGCTGGAGCAGAACCGCCTGACCATGCTCCTGGCCGTACTGCATCGCCACGGCGGCGTGGCCCTGTTCGACCAGGACGTCTTCATCAACGTGGTAGGCGGCGTGCGCGTAACCGAGACTGCCGCCGACCTGCCGATGCTGGCGGCCGCGCTCTCCAGCTTCCGTGATCGCGCCCTGCCGCAGGAGCTGCTGGCGTTCGGCGAGGTCGGCCTGGCCGGCGAGATCCGCCCGGTCCCGAACGGCGAGGAACGCCTGCGCGAAGCGGCCAAGCATGGCTACACCCGCGCCATCGCGCCGGCCGCCAACGCCCCGCGCAAGCCGATCAAGGGAATGGAGGTCATCCCCGTATCGCGCCTCTCGGAAGTCCTCGACGCCCTGTAGCGCCTGCCGCCCGTCAGGTGTTGGCCGGGCCGGGTTGGCCAACCGCGGTTACGATGCCTACGACCCGCTGCCTGCCCGGTTGTGGCTAGCCCTGGTTCGGCATCCAGTGTTTACGTGCCTTCGTCCGGCCGCCTGCCACGCGCTCTCTCGCGAGCGCACCGCGAGGTACTTTCTTGCTTGCCCAAGAAAGTACCCAAAGAAGGGCACCCGGATTCCGCCCGGGAACCTCGCTCCGGACGCGC
>NZ_MVAR01000008.1 GCF_001999325.1 Thioalkalivibrio versutus | reverse complement strand
TTCCCGGGCGGAATCCGGGTGTCCTTCTTTGGGTCCTTTCTTGGACAAGCAAGAAAGGACCTCGGGGCGCGCTGGCGAGTCAGCGCCTGGCAGTAAGCAGACCGAGGCCACCGTAAACACCGGAGGACGAACCAAGGCCAGCCACAGCCAGGCAGGCGGCGGACCGAAGGCACCGTAAACATCGGATGTTGAACTGGGGCTAGCCATCAGGGTGGTTGGCCGCACCCGGGTATTGCGGAATGCAGGAGGGAAAAGACGGCGGGACGCCGCCAGGCGCGTTAGCGCGACGAGCCGAGGCTTTTCTCGATGCGGTCGGCGAGGGCGACCAGGCGTTCCGAGCTTCCGGAGGTGTCCGCGCCGGCCTTCTGCTGCCGGCACTCCAGCATCTCGTGCGCCAGGTTGAGCGCCACCATCACCGCGATGCGCTCGGCGCCCACAATGCGCCCGCCATCGCGCAACTCGCGCATGCGCTCGTCGATCAGCGACGCCGAGGCAAACAGGTCGGCGCGTTCCTCCGGTGGGCAGGCGATCTGGTACTCCTTGCCCATGATGGAGACGCGGACGGGTTCGGACTGGCTCATTCGCTGTGCTCCATCGAGCGCAGGCGCGCGATCATGTTCTCGACCCGGTGGCGGGCCTGTTCGTTGCGTTCCTTGAAGGTCGCGCGTTCGCCCTTGAGCTGGCGGATCTGCTCCTGCAACAGGTGGTTCTCCTCGCGCAGGGCCGCATGCTCTTCCAGAAGGCGCGTGATCGCGGCCTCCAGGCGTTCGGTCGGGTCGATCGCTGAATCGTCGTTCGGCTGCATGGCCTCGGGCCCCGCGTGGCAGGTGCGGCTTTCGCCGCGAGTCGATGAATCTCTGGAGTCTAGGAGGCGTTCGAGCGAAGCGTCAACTTGCGTGACTCACAGGGAGACGCCGGTCAATGTACGCGTTCGTGCACCAGGCATTCCGGGGTTTGTTGCGGCCTGGCACCCGCGCTGGCCACAATACGTGGAATCCCTAAGCCATCAAGTGTTGTCGCCCATGACCCAGCCACCCGAACCCGGCCCCGACGCTACCGTGATCGAGGGTACGGCCCATAACGGAAAGCCGTGCCGGATTGTCGACAATACGGGCACTGTGCCGCGTCCGGAGCTGGAGCAGCTGTTGAACGCCTTGATCGAGGACAAGCGCTTCGGTCTCAACATGCTGTCCTCCACCGGCTCCAGCGCGATCAAGCTGGGCGAGCCGCAGTTCACCCATCTGCAGGTGGGGGACGATCTCTACCGCTTCCTGCTGTTCCCCTACGAAGCGCGGCTGGAGTCCTTCTGATGACGCATTCACCGGGCACCGGAAACGCCAAGTCCCTGGACGGCCTGGAGCGCGACCCCGAGGCCCTGCGCGCGCAGCTCGAACACGGGCTGCGCAGCATGGGCTATGCGCAGACGCCGGCCTCGGCCCACGGGCTGTTCACCGGATGCCTGGTAGCCGATCCGGGTTCCGATGTGGATGCCCTGGAAGGCAGCCTGGGCGAGGCGCTGCCGCTGACCGAAGGCGCAGGAGAGCGCTTCGACAAGACCGTGGAGGCGATCCGCCGCGCGCTGCTGGCGCAGCTCTACGACGTGGAGCTGGGTTTCGGTCCGCTGTTGCCGGAGGACGACGCCATCGAGGCGCAGGCTCAGGCCCTGTCGGAGTGGGTGGACGGCTTCATCGCCGGGCTCGGGCAGACGCCGCGGCTGGCCAAGCTCAAGCCCTCGGCCGAGGCCAGCGAGATCCTGCGCGACTTCGCCGAGATTGCTCGCATCGAGCTGGAGCCGGACGATGACGAGGACAACGCGGCGGCCTTCGAAGAACTCAACGAATACGTGCGCGTGGGCGTGCTGCTGATTGCCGACGAGCTGGCCCCGGACGACCCGAAACGGATCCCGATGCAATGACGCGAACGCGACAAGCCCCCCGGCCGGGCCGGATGCCGGAGATCCCGCAGGGCGAGTTTGCCCGGCGCCGCCAGCGGTTGATGCGGGCGATCGGGCCGGACTCGATCATCGTCGTTCCGGCCGCCCACGAGCGCACCCGCAACCGGGACGTCGAATATCCCTTCCGTCAGGACAGCGACTTCCTCTACCTGACCGGCTTTCCCGAGGCGGATGCGGTGGCGGTTCTGGTGCCGGGGCGCCCGGCGGGCGAGTACATCCTGTTCTGCCGCGACCGCGACCCCACCCAGGAGACCTGGCAAGGGCGGCGCGCGGGGCCGGACGGCGCGATGGAGACGTACGGGGCCGAGTGCGCCTTCCCGATCGAGGATATCGACGAGATCCTGCCGGGGCTGATGGAGAACCGCGCGGTGCTGGCCGCGCCGTTCGGACGCGACGAGCCCCTGGACCAGCGCCTGTTCGGCTGGGTCAACCAGGTCCGGGCCAAGGCCCGCAACGGCGTGCGCGCGCCGCACGAGTTCGTTGCGGTGGAGCACCACCTGCACGAGCAGCGGCTGTTCAAGAAGGCACCGGAGCTGAAGCTGATGCGCCACGCCGCGGCCATCTCTACCCAGGCGCATGTGCGCGCGATGCAGGCCTGCCGGCCGGGCCTGACCGAGTTCGCGGTGGAGGCGGAGCTGCTGCACGAGTTCCACCGCTACGGGACCGAGACCGCGTACCCCTCCATCGTCGGCGGTGGCGAAAACGGCTGCATCCTGCACTACATCGAGAACCGCGCCGCGCTGAATGACGGCGACCTGCTCCTGATCGACGCCGGCTGCGAGGTGCAGGGCTACGCCTCGGATATCACCCGTACCTTCCCGGTCTCCGGGCGCTTCGGCGAGCGTCAGCGCGAGGTCTACGAGTGCGTGCTGGCCGCCCAGCTTGCCGCGATCGAGCAGGTCCGCCCCGGCAACGACTGGGACACCCCGCATGTAACCGCCGTACGCGAGCTGACCCGCGGGCTCAAGGAGCTGGGCGTGCTCAAGGGCCGCCTGGACAAGCTGATCCGCGACCAGGCCTACCGTCCGTTCTACATGCACCGTACCGGCCACTGGCTGGGGCTGGACGTGCACGACGTCGGCGACTATCGCGTCGGCGACGCCTGGCGCCAGCTCGAGCCGGGCATGGTGATGACCGTGGAGCCCGGGCTCTACTTCGGGCCCTACAGCGAGGCACCGAAGGAGCTGCGCGGTATCGGCGTACGCATCGAGGACGACGTGGCTGTCACCCGCGACGGCCACGAGGTCCTGACCGCCGACTGCCCCAAGACCGTCGCCGACATCGAGGCCTGCATGGCCGGCGACCTCCCGGGCTGGAACTGACCATGCCCGCCCGCCACACCGCCCGTCGCAATGAAAGGCCGGGGATTCGGTCCGGCGCTCTTCGCCTGCAAGCAGGCTCCTACAGGGGGAAGGATGCACGAACCTCCGTAGGCGCCTGCTTGCAGGCGAATGGGGGAGCGACAATCCCGCTCCGTCCGTCAGGAACCGTAGGGTGCGTTGAGCTCTGCGAAACGCACCGCTCACCACGGAGCCACGCGCCCCGTGATGCGATTCGCTGCGCTCATCCGCATCCTGCGCAGCGGTATTTTGCCAACGGTCCATCAGGAGCCTGCGTGTTTTTCGGCCGGCATGGCCATCGCTACAAATGGACGCCAACCCACCACTCCCGTCATCGCGAGGCGCGCAGCGCCGTGGCGATCGCCTTCCGTTGCCACCCGATCCCGCCAATGTGCAGGCATCCAGAGGTTGCCACGGCCCCTGCGGGGCCTCGCAACGACGGGGTAATTGGCTGACATGACCGAACAACGATCCGATATCGCCATCGTCGGTGGCGGGCCGGTAGGTGGCCTCGCCGCCTGCACCCTGGCGCGGGCGGGCTACGCGGTCACGCTGTTCGAGCGCGGTGCGCCGCCAGCNNCCGCGGCTATGCGCTGGCGGCCGGCTCCGTGCAGTTCCTGGACGATCTGGGCTACTGGGCGCCGCTGGCCGAACGGGCCACTGCGATCCGTTCCATCGTCGTCAGCCGCCGCGGTGGCCTGGGGCGCGTCCACCTGAACGCGGCCGATCACGGCCGCCACGCCCTCGGCCAGGTAGTGCCGGCCGTTGCGCTGGAGCCGAGGCTGGACGCGGCCTGCCGGGACGCCGGCGTGGACGTGCGCCACCACTCGACGCTGGCCGGCGTCGGCGAGGTGACGGACGGCCAGCGCGCACTGCGCATCCACGGCGCCGAAGGCGAGAGCACTTGGGCCGCGCGTCTGGTCCTGGCCGCCGACGGCATCCAGTCGCCCACCCGCAAGGCCCTGGGCCTGCCGGTGAACCGCCTGCGTTACGCGGCGGATGCCCTGGTTTTTGACGTGCAGCCCGCGCGGCCGCACAACGGCCAGGCCTTCGAACGCTTCACCGACGAGGGCCCGCTGGCGCTGCTGCCGCAGGCGGATGGCCGGATGAACGTGGTCTGGGTGGCCCCGCCGGAGACCTGCGAGCGCCGCCTGGAACTGGACGAGGCCGAACGCCTGCGCGAGCTGCAGGCCCGCTTCGGCTGGACCCTGGGGCGGCTGCGCCCGGCGGGCCGCGTGGTGCGCTTCCCGCTGGAGCGGGTGCATGCCCCGGAGTCGGTCGCGGACCGCGCGCTGCTGCTGGGCAATGCCGCGCATGCGGTGCACCCGGTGGCCGGGCAGGGGCTGAACCTCGCCCTGCGCGACGTGGCGACCCTGCTGGGCGCGCTGCGCGAGGGGCGCGGGCAGGGCGGGGCGCCCGGCTTTGTCGCCGACCCTGGCGCACCCGCAACCCTTGCCGCCTATGCCCGGGCCCGGCGCGGTGACGTGAACGGCGTGGTCGCCGCGACCGACTTCCTTGCCCGCGGCATGCTGCATGCGGCAGGTCTGCGCGGGCATGCGCTGGGCAGCGGGATGATGGCGGTCGACCGCCTGCGTCCGGCGCGCGATCGCCTGGCACAGGCGGCGATGGGCCTTGGCCCGCTGCCGCGCCATACCGCACGCCATCTCGCGCGGCCGGACGCAGGGGGCGGGGCATGAGCGCGTCCGGTTCCCGCGACGTGCTGGATCTGCTGGTGGTGGGCGCCGGCGCGGTTGGTGGTGCCATCGCGCTGGGCGCGGCCCGCCAGGGCCTGCGCGTCGGGCTGCTGGAGCGCAATGCTGCGCCTACCTTCAGCGACGCGACCCCGGTGACGCGCGTCGCCACGCTCAACATCGCCTCCATGGAGTTCCTGGCCCGTCTGGGGGTGCAGGACGCCCTCGAGGCGCGCCGCGCCCATGCCTTCTCCGGCATGGCCGTATGGGATGGCCGCGGCCCCGGGCATATCCGCTTTGATGCCGACGAGCTGGGCGTGCCGGCGCTCGGCTGGACCGTGGAGCACGCCGCCCTGGAGGCCGTGCTGTGGACCGAGCTGGAGGCCGCCGGCGTGGCCCTGTGGCCGGAAACCGAATGGAAGAGCCTTGACACCCGCCCGGATCGGGTGGATGTCTATGGCCCGCAACATGCGCCGCTGGCCTCCGCCCGTCTGGTGGTCGCGGCCGACGGCGCGCAATCGCCCCTGCGCTCCCGCATGGGCATCCCGGTGCGCGAACAGGACTATCACGCCCGCGGCGTGGTCGCGACCGTGACCACCGAGCGCCCGCACGAGGACACCGCCTGGCAGCGCTTCGTCGACGACCAGATCATCGCGTTCCTTCCGCTGGCGGACGGACGCAGCTCGATCGTCTGGTCCCAGCCCGAACACCAGGCGGACGACACGCTCGCGCTGGACGATGCCGGCTTCTGCCGGGCCCTGGAGGCCGTGATCGACCACCGACTGGGAGCGATCACCGCCACATCGAAGCGCGCCAGCTTCCCGCTGGTAGCCCGCCACGCCCGCGACTACCACGCCGGCCGCGTCGCCCTGGCCGGGGATGCCGCCCACACCATCCACCCGCTGGCCGGGCAGGGCCTGAACCTCGGCCTGGCCGACGCCCGCGCCCTGGTCGAACGCCTGCACGGCCCCGCCCGCCGCGACCCGGGTGCCGAGACCGTCCTGCGCGCCTACACCCGTGACCGCCGCAGCGAAAACGCCTTCATGCAGCGCGCCATGGACGGCTTTCGCCTCGTCTTCGGCACCCACGCTGCGGGCCTCCCGGAACTGCGCGGTCTCGGCATTCGCCTGGTCGACCAGGCCACCCCCCTCAAGCGCCGCCTCGCGCTCCGAGCCTTCGGGCTCGATTAAGGCGACCCAGGCTGTTCGGCCCGGGGTGATGCGATTCGCTTCGCTCATCACATCCTACGAGTGCTTTAAACCGCAGTCCGAGCCGGGATCGGGTGCGGCAGCGCTCCCTGGACCCTGTGCATGGCGGGGCCGTGGTATCCCGTAGGATGCGCTGAGCGCAGCGAACCGCATCATGGCCTCGGGAACCCCTCCTCATCGATCCCTGGCACGCTGCCATGTCCCCGCGATGCCGCCCATCCGCCACGCCCGGTCACCCCGACCGTTCGTCGAACCCCCGGCATACCGCCCACGCGTCCACCCCACCCGTCATCGGCCGGAGCGAAGCGAAGGGCCGGGCCGCGACCTCAAGGGATTGGGGCTCCCCGAACGTGCGAGATCCCGGATAACCGCTGCGCGGTTTCCGGGATGACGGCGGCGGGTGGCCGAGGTCTTGTTCGAAGAGAGACCGAGACGAGTCCTGCACCCCCTCATCCCGGCCGCAGCGAAGCGAAGAGCCGGGATCTCCGGATGAACCCCCGCGCTTCAACCGCCCACCATGCCCCTGTAGGAGCGGCCTCGGCCGCGAAGCCCCTGCCAAAGCCTGATCAGCGCAAACGTGTCGCCTCCCGCCAACGCTTCGACGGCCCAAGGACATGTCGCATTTCCACAACACACCCTCCTCGCCGTCACCCGAAAACGACCTCGTTGCAAAAAAACAACGGGCGTTGCATCGCGTTGACCCGCCTTGCGAGCGTTGCAAAACCCCCTCACGAAGCAAATCCCGAAAAAATAAGAAAAACCTGATCAAGCCACCCGTTCGCTCTGCTCCAGGCAGGTAAGCCGATCCTAATGCTCCCCTCGATTCAGCAAGTTGCCGGATATCTCGCACCTTTCTGTAGCCTGTTCCCGCAAGTGTTTGATCTTCCGAAACCCATCCTGCGTCACGTTTACCACCCAACTGTGGCAATTTTTTCTCGCCCAGGGGTTGAAACGAGACACCGTGGTGTATATAAAACACCTGTCATTCGCGGCATCGACCGTGGATGCGGCGTAAGAAACGAACAACACACCTCTCCTGGGAGATACGCACCATGAAAAAACAGATTCTTGCCGTCGCCGTTGCCGGCGCCTTCGCAGTCCCGGCCTTCGCCGCCGCCGACACCGACGTCACCCTGTTCGGTCAGCTGCAGACGCAGATTGTCCATCACAACGCTTCTGGCGACAGTGATAACTTCAACAGCGGCTTCCGAGTTCACGACGCGGGTGGTGCTGGCGACTTTAGCGACAGTGCCAACCCGAACCGCATCGGCGTGATGGTCAATCACGATCTCGGCAATGGCCTGACCGGTCTGGCCAAGATCGAGCAGAACGTCACGAGCGGCGATGGTTTCAATTCTGGAGCGCGTGACGTGTACGTTGGCCTGGATGGCAATTTCGGTCGTGTGACCCTGGGCCGCATGGGCACCCCTTACAGCACCGCCGGCAAGGATCCGCTGAATGCGACCTTCATGCAGGGCCGTTCCAACGGCGGTCGTCTGGGCCCGAATCGTGGTCTGGCGAATGGTAGCTACCTGAACAATGGTTTGGCCTACTCCAACAGCTTTGGAATGGTGTCCGTGAATGTCGCCGCGTTTGTTGATAACGCCGACGATAGCGACACGATCTTCGCCGGCCGCCTGAACTTCGATCTGGGCCCGGTCGATCTCTACGTCGCTCACATCAACGCTGATGATGCTGGTGTCAATAGCGACGTTTCGAACCTGGACGGTCCGACGTGGGATGACCTGGGTGAATACCGTTCCACCAAGGTCGGTGCGGACTGGCGTTCCGGCCCGTTCCGTGTGGTGGGCGAAGTGGAAGACTTCAAGTGGGAGCGTCTGAACCAGGCGAACCCGGAAAACAAGGGTAATACCTACTTCCTGTCGGGCACCTACACCATGGGTCGCAATGACTTCGTGCTGAATCTGGGCCATACCCGTCGGGACGACCGTCCCAACACCGATTACGCTGCTATCGCTGTGAAGCACAACTTCAGCAACCGTGTGATGGCATTTGCGGGCGTTGGCTACAACAGCACCGATGACTCCACCCTGAACACTGAGGGCGAAGTCATTGCTGATACCGGCAGCCTGTCGTTCACCGGTGTCGGTGGCGGCATGCGGGTGTCCTTCTAAGAACGGACACTGCTACCAAGCGGTATATCAACAAGTTTGTAGCTTGTTTTGCGGGGCCCCCAGGGGCCCCGTTTTTTATGCGAGACCGGGCCCCGTTGGGGCCTTTTTGCGTTTTTTGGGGGGGGTATGGCGATCGGCGCCGGGTCCCGTCGGAGCGCAGGGCGGCCGAAAGCGGGCGGTTCAGCGGACGGGATCGACGCGGATTTCGAGGGTGAGGGTGTCGCGGTCGCGGGTGGTTCGGCGGGAGGCGAGGCCGCGCTGCTCGGCGGCGCTCTTGCTGTGGGCACCGCCGAGGGTATGCCAGGCGCCCGGCTCCAGGGTGAGTTGGGTATCCACGGCGTCGCGGTCCACGGCGCCGCGCGCGAGCGGGCGTTCGTGGAGGTGGGCAATGGCGACGCGCACGCGGCCGTCGGGTTGCACCTGGGGGCGTACGCGGAAGCCGCGGGCGGTGTCCTGTAGCAGGGGTTCGACGCCGACGCCGGCGCGGCCGTGGATGATGCGGAAGCCGGCGGTGCGGGTCTCGCCCACCAGGATGATCGCATCGGTGCCTTCGCGCAGGCGCAGGTGCTGGGTCTGGTCGTCGCGGCGCGTGGTGCGCAGGCGCTGGGTAGTGATACGCCCTTCGGTGCCTTCCGGGCCGCTCTCGAACTCGAAACCGCTGCCGCGTTCGGTTCGCGGTGCGTCGCTGTGGCGGCGCACGGAGAGGATGAGGTCCTGGGTCGGGGCGTCAAGTTCGGCGACGACCTCGCGGATCTGCTGGAGGGTGTGGGCGTCGGCGCGCACCAGCAGGCGGAAGCCGTCGCCGCGCAGGGTGGCGGTGTCGCCGAACAGGGCCTGGAGCTCGGGCAGCAGGCTGTGGGCCGGGCGGTTCTGCAGCGGCAGAACGGCGACCTCAGTGTGGGGTTCACGCGCGAGCGCGGCCCCGGGCAGGAGCGTGCCGGCGGCTAATGCGAGGGCGCCCCGTAGCCAGCGGCGCCGATCCACCATGCGGGGCATGTCAGACGAGGAGGCGGCGGAGCTCGACGGCTTCATCGCTGAGACTCCAGTTGGCCTCGAAGTCCTGGGCTGCGCGCTGGGTGCCGGGCCGGTCCTCGACGTCGCCGCGCAGGATGCGGCGGCCGCCGGCCTGGGTGAGCTGCATCCAGCCGCTGTGATCGGCGATGGCGGTGACGGTGAGCGGGCTTTCCTCCGCGGCCGCCAGCCGGCGCACCGAGACGGCGCTGGGCAGACGCTTGATGCTCTCGACCAGGCTCGGGAGTTGTTCTTTCAGGGCGAGATCGTCGTCCACCAGCAGGCGGATATCGGTGTGGCGATTGCGGCGCGCGATGCCGGCCAGCTCGGCGCCGAGGTCGGCACCCGCGATCTCGGCCAGGAGCGCGACGCGGGCATGCAGCCAGAGGCGCCGGCGGGTGGCGGCCAGGAGTTCGGCCAGCAGGGCCTCGGCGTCGATCAGGGTCGGGTCGCGTTCGGGGGTGGTCATCGGCGTGTCGCTCGCGTGCTGGGTGCTCCTCTCAGCATAGGCGAGTGCGGGTGTGTTCGCATCTCTGGGTTCGGTGGTGGTTTCGCGCGGCGTCGGGGGCCGGCTGGATTCGTTGGTTTCGGGGCGGGGATTCGCGTGCAGGCACGCTCCCACAGAATGCCTCGTAGGATGCCGAAGAGCGCAGCGAATCGCATCGTGGGGGGTGGATGCCCCCGCGCCCCGTGAGTGGTGCGTTTCGCAGGGCTCAACGCACCCTACGTTTGTGGGCGTTGCGGGGTGGGGGTGCTGCCGATTCGCGCGGGTGAGTCGGCGCCCACAAGGACCCTCGTAGGATGCGGATGAGCGCAGCGAATCGCATCACGGGGAGCGTGGCCCCGGAATGAGCTATAGCGGATGCGCGGCGAGGCCGTGGTTCGGGTGGCTCCAGGGTTGGCTGGGTCGTGCGATCGGGGAGTGGACGCGGTGGAGCATGCGGCGGTGGGGGATGCCGGCGTCTTCGAAGGTGTCGCTGATGACGAAGAAGTCGTGGCGGGCGTAGAAGCCGATGCGGGTGCTCTGGGCGTTTAGCCACACCTCGCGCCAGCCGTGGCGGGCGGCGGCGTGGACGGCGCAGTCCAGCAGGCGCGAGCCGATGCCGTGTCCGCGCCAGGGTTCGCGCACGGCCATGCGGCCGATCTGGCCGGAAGGCAGCATGCGCAGGGTGCCGACCGGTTCGTCCCCTGGCCCGGTGGCCAGCCAGTGCAGGGCGGCGGCGTCCAGGCCGTCGAACTCCAGTGGTTCGGGCACGCCCTGTTCCTCGACGAAGACCTCGCAGCGAACTTGGGACAGTGCCTCGGCGTCGGCAGGCCAGGTGGCCTCCCGGAAGGCGATGCGGTGTTGCATGGCAATCCTCCGTCGGAACGCTGTGAGGGAGAGCCCCGATCCGTACGCGAGCGGACGGGTGGATGAATGGCTCCCCGGCCTTCCTGGCCCTGGGTCCCGAACGGAAAAGTTTAGTCTACGTTGGGGCAATCTTCCTGTGAGTCAGTTAGCGGATCGTGAGCCGCGCGAACCAATCACTGTGCATGAACCGGAGGTGCCTTTTGTCGTTGTGCGCGCCGCGCGGCCATCCATGGGCGCGTGCGGGTGGCAGGGCGGGGCGATCGCCACGGCGCTTCGCGCCTCGCGATGACCGGTGAACGTTTGGCGCCTGGTTTGAGCCTGCGATGCACTTGCGCGAATGCAACTGCGGGCAACCGGGATGCGACGGATTCAGCGTTGGCCGATCAGGGTGTCGCGGAAGCGACCGGACAGGGGCTCTTCCGGGTGCAGCCAGATGCCGAAGTAGGCCGTGGCGAAGTCGTGGCCGGGGACCTCGACCAGCGGTGTGCCGTTTTGCAGCAGGCGGGTGCCGTGGCCCGGGCGGTATTCCAGGGCGTAGCGGTCGCCGGCCTCCATGTCGCGGTAGGCGGCGTTGAAGGTCTCGAGTCGGTCGGACAGGGCCGCAAGGGTTTCCGGGGTCTGCTGGTCTTCCAGCAGGCGGTTGCCGCTCTTGCGGAAGTCGTCGGCGCTGATGGCGCGCAGGTACTCCAGTTCCAGGCGCTTGGGCACGTCGGCCGTCAGCACATCGTCCGGAGCGACGTTTTCCGGGACGTAGAGCGCGCCGACGTAGACCCGAAAGATGGTGTAGCGATAGAGCCGCCCGGCGCGCAGCGGGACGGTCGTGTCGTCGATCGTGACCGCGTCGGCAAAGCGGACGCCGTCGATCTCGGTCGTGGCGCTGGCGGGTGCGACGGTCAGGAACAGTGCAAGCAGCAGCAAGGATGCGAGCAGGGTCCCGCGGCGGGTGGCTTGGCTATTCATGGGGTGGTTCCTCCGGGCTGGGCTGAAGGCGCGGCGCGTTCGCGCGCGTGGATGCGTTCGCGCAGGGCGTGCTGGGCGTCGGCGTCGATGGGGAAGCGCCAGATCAGGGCCATCGCCGCGAGCTTGAACAGCACCGGGAGGCCGGCGTAGGCCAGCGCCAGCACGAGCAGGGCGGTGGAACCGTTGTCGCCGGCGGCGGAGAAGCCGGCCAGGCCCAGCAGCGGGAAGCTAAGACCCACCGCAAGGGCCAGGGCCAGCTTGGTAGCCATGCCCCACAGCCCGAAGAAGAGTCCGGCGCGCTCGCCGCCGCCGTCGGCGGTGTCCTGGTCGATCACGTCGGCCTGCATCGCGGCCGGCAGCGCCAGGTCCACACCGAGGCTGAGCCCGGTCAATACGGTGATGGCGTAGAACGCGAGCACGTCGCCGGAACCGAGGAACGGAACCCAGATAAAGAAGGCCGAGGCGAGCAGCATCGACAGCGTCCACACCCGGTGCTTGGGCAGCCGGCGGGCGAGGCGCAGCCACAGGGGCAGCGCGAGGATGCCGGTGGCGAAGTAGACCAGCAGCAGTGGCCCGGCGTGTCCGGGAGCCTCCAGCACGTGGGTGATGAACAACAGGAACAGGGTGGCCGGGATGGCGTTGGCCGTACCGTTCAGGACCCAGGCGAGGACCAGGCGGCGGAACGGCTGGTTGGACCGCAGCAGGGTCCAGCCGGTGCGCCAGGGCACCGGTTCCAGGCGCCCCGGGCGCTCCGGCACTCGCCAGAGCAGGACGACGAAGGCGATCGGCAGCAGCACCCACAGCAGGACTGCAAGGGTGGCCAGCGCCGCGCCGGCATCGTCCTGCAGGCCCAGGACCGCGGGGAGCGCGGCGGCCGTCACCGTGCCCAGGACGACGAAGCCCTCGCGCGTGGCGGTGATGCGCGAGCGCTCGTGGTAGTCGCCGGAGAGCTCGGCGCCCCAGGCGGCATAGGGCAGGGCGACCAGTGTCCAGCCGAGGTAGACCAGGGTGCTGAAGAGCAGCAGATACCAGGCGCCGGCATCCGCCGGTGGGCGGAACAGGAAGGGCGCGGCGATCAGCAGCAACGGGACGCCCGCCAGCATGACCGCGCGCCGTCGCCAGGCGCCGGGGATGCGGTCGGAGAGATGGCCGATCAGCGGGTCGGTGACGACATCGAGCAGCCGTGCCAGCAACAGGAATACCCCGACCAGGGTGACGCCCAGGCCGGTGTGCTCGGCGTAGTGCGCGGGCAGGAAGACATACAGCGGCAGGCCGAGGACGGCCAGGGGCATGCCCAGGCCGCCGTAGGCGAACAGCCGCGGCCAGCGAAGGGTGCTCACCTCATTGGTTCGCGGGGTCGCGGCCCGGCGCGGCGGACTGGACCGGGCTTTGCAGAACCGCCTGCATCAGGTTCACGCGGGCGGTGTCGAAGCCGACCTCGCAATAGGCGAGGTAGTAGCGCCACATGCGCAGGAACGACTGCGAGTAGCCCAGCGCCTCGATGACCGGCTCCGCCTGGCGGACCTCCCGGTGCCAGTGGCGCAACGTGCGCGCGTAGTCTTCGCCGAACAGGGCCTGGTCCTTGACTGCGAGCCCGGCGCGTTCGGCCTCCGCGTTGAAGCGCGGGACCGAGGGCAGCATGCCACCGGGGAAGATGTAGAGCTGGATGAAGTCGGCGTTGCGGCGGTAGTGCTCGAAGGCCTCCTCCGCGATGGTGATGACCTGCAGCGCCGCGCGGCCGCCGGGGCGCAGGCAGCTGCGGACCTTGGCGAAGAAGGTCGGCCACCAGTGTTCGCCCACGGCCTCGAACATCTCGATCGAGACCACGTGATCAAAGGTGCCCTGCAGGTCGCGATAGTCCTGCAGACGCAGTTCCACGCGGTCGCTCAGGCCGGCGCGTTCGATGCGCGCGCGGGCATAGTCGAGTTGCTCCTGCGAGAGTGTCACGCCGGTGACGCGGTAGCCGCGTTGCGCGGCCATCTCGGCAAAGCCGCCCCAGCCGCAGCCGATCTCGAGGATGTGTGCGCCGGGCTCGGCGTTCAGCTGATCCAGCAGGCGGGTGTACTTCTGCGCCTGGGCCTGTTCCAGGGCCTCGTCGCCGCGGGTGAAAAGTGCCGATGAATAGCTCATCGTGCGGTCCAGCCACAGGTTGTAGAAGTCGTTGCCGAGATCGTAGTGGAAGCGAATATTGGCGCGGCTTCCGCGGCGACTGTTGCGGTGCATCCAGTGGCGCATGCGGTCGATGGCACGCTGCCATGTCGGGCGCTCGGCCATCGGCGCCAGGGCCTGCTCGTTGTCGGTGGCGAAGCGCAGCAGCGTCTGCAGGTCGGGGGTGATCCAGTCGCCACTGATGAAGCCTTCGGCGAAGCCGATATCGCCGTGCCGCAGCAGGCGCAGGATGGCCCGCCACGGGCGGCGGAAGTGCCATACCGCCTCGACGCCGGCCTTGCGCCCGCGCAAGGTGATGCGGTCGCCGGACGGACCGATCAGGGTGATCTGCCCGGTGTCGATGTCTTTCAGGGCGCGGGCGACCAGGCGCAGGGCCCAGTCGCGCCGGGCCGTGCCTTCCTGCGGGGTGTCGATGTGGTCGAGGGCCATTAGTCGATCTCCTGTGCGGGGGGTGCGGGCCGTGGGTGATAGCGCCCGCCGCGCCACCAGATTCTGAGAGCCTGCCAGTGGATCAGCGGCAGGATCTTGAGGGTCATCCAGGGTTTCTTCAGGAAGGCGGCCAGCAGTGCGCGGTCGCTGAACGGGCGCAGGCGGCCGTGTTGCGAGGCCACCAGCATCAGGTCCTGGTCCTGGTATTCGTTGATCGCGATGCGCAGCGATGCGCCGGACTGCAGGCGCGGCGGCGTCAGGGTGAAGGCGTAGCGCGCGTGCATGTCGATGAACGGTGAGACGTGGAAGGCCTTGTTCTTTTCCTGGCGCACGGGGAGGGCCATGGGGGCGCCGTTCTCGTGCAGCAGGTAGTGGTGGTGCTCGCCGAAGGTATTGCGCACCTCCAGCAGGATGGCGCGCAGGTCGCCGTCGGCATGCCGGGCGTACCAGACACTGAGCGGGTTGAAGGCGTGCCCGAGGACGCGCGGCATGGTCAGCAGGTGAATCGGGCCACCGGCCAGGTCGATGGCGTGTTCGGCCAGGTGGGCCTCGATCCACGGGCGCCAGGGGCGGCCGTCGCGCGGGCCGTGGTCGCGGGTGCGCAGGCTGAACAGGTTGAAGCGATTCAGCGAGAACAGACGGCAGCGCCGGGTGGTCTCCGCCAGGCGATCGATATCGAACAACGCGCTGGTTACCGGGTAGCGAAAGCGATATTGCTGCGGAAAGAACCGCTGGTGCAGCACCGTGCCATGGACCAGGGCGGCGTCCATTCACGCGCTCCGGGATTGCGCAGGCGGCGCGTGCGCCGGTGCTGCTACGCCGCCGTGAATGGCGGAGCCCGGTTGGCGGGCGCTCTGCATGGGGGGGTGCGCAGGGCAGGACCAGGGCGGTTCGATGCCCAGCGATCGCCCGATGGAAACGGCCGAGCGCAGTCCATCCTCGTGGAAGCCGTAGCCCATCCACGCACCGGCGAAGTACAGGTTGTTCTCGCCCTGGGTGGCCGCGAGGCGCTGACGCGCCTTCTCCGCCGCGGTGTCCATGACCGGGTGTTCCCAGTGCTGTTCGCCGAGCACGGTGTTCGGGTGCGGCTCGCGCCAGGGGTTCAGGCTGATGATGTAGTCCTGGCGCCGTTCCAGGCGATGCAGGCGGTTCATCCAGTAGGAGACCGAGACGCTGTCGCGCGCCTGGGTGGAGCGCCCGGAGAGATAGTTCCAGGAGGACCACACGCGGCGCGAGCGGGGCATCAGCGCCGGGTCGGTGTGCAGTACCGCGCGGTTGGGCTGGAAGCGGCAGGCGGCGAGCAGACGCTCGCGGGCCGGGTCGGCCTTGTTCAGCAGCCAGCGCGCGGTGTTGGCGTGGCAGGCGAACACGACCGCGTCGAACCCCGCTGCCTGATCGTGGGTCAGGACCCGCCACCGGTCGGCCTCGGGGATCACTGCGCGCACCGGTTGGTGAACCACGCTGCCGGGTTCCAGGCGCCCCGCGAGCCGCTGGACGTATTCGCGGCTGCCGCCGACCACCGTGCGCCACTGCGGGCGATCACGCAGATCCAGCAGGCCGTGGTTGTGGAAGAACTGCAGGAAACTGGCGGCCGGGAACTCGCGGATCTCCTCGGGCGGGCAGGACCAGATCGCGGCCGCCATCGGCAGCAGGTAGTCCTCGGTGAAGCCGCGGCCCAGTCGGTGTCGGGCGAGGAACGCGCCGAGCGTGCCCTCCGGGCTTTCGCCACGCTCGAACAGGCCCTTGCCCAGGCGGTTGAAGCGCAGGATATCGCGCGCCATGCGCAGGAAAGTCGGGCGCACCAGGTTGCGGCGCTGTGCGAACAGGGTGTTCAGATCGGAGCCGGCATACTCGACGCCCGCGGGCTGGCGCGAATAGCCGAAGGACATGTCCGTATCCTGGGTGGGGACGTCGAGTTCCGTGAACAGGCGGGTGAGCAGGGGGTAGTTGCGCTCGTTGTAGACCACGAAGCCGGTATCGATGGCCGTGTGGCCCTGCGGATCGGGTACCTCCACCGTATGGGCATGGCCGCCGAGCTCCGGTTCCGCTTCGAACAGTTGGACCTGGTGCCGGGTCTGCAGAATCCAGGCAGCGGACAGGCCGGCGATGCCTCCGCCGATGACGGCGATGCGCGAGCGTTGCATGGTGGTGGATCTCCGGGCCGCAGGGCGATGTACATCTTATACAATAACTGTACAATCTTTGTAAATGGTGGCGGTAAAAAGTTCCCCGGCTTCCAATAGGAGGGCGGTATACCGCGAAACAGGTGCAGCGGGAGACGCGGATCGTGAACACAGATAACCAGGCGCAAGCGGGCGCCCCCGAGTGGCCGGCAGAGGTGCGCGATGCACTGACGACCCACGAGATCGTGGGCATCACCTCCGGGCTGTCGGATTTCCGGGATGCCGAGGCGCTTCTGAAGGCGACGGCCCCGGGGCGCTGGCAGCGGCTGGAGTGGGGCATGGGTTCGGCCCATAACCGCGAGCAGTTCCATGCGTTGCAACAGGCCACCGGCGCCGCGGTGCTGCCGCTGTTTGTGACGCGCGAAGGGGTGATCGGCGGCCTCCCTGAACTGCGCGAGTACCTGGGCCACCGGGCCCTGCAGGCGCGCGGCGAGGGTGCGCGCCCGGATACCCCGGCACCTGCATTGCAGGTGCTCGGGTATGCCGGGCTGCTACCCTTCGCGTTCTTCGGCATCGGCGCCTGGATGGCCCAGCCCGAATGGCAGGTTTTCGCGCTGGAGGCCCTGGCGCTCTATGGTGCGGTGATCCTGTCGTTCCTGGGGGCGGTCCACTGGGGAATCTATCTGGCGGATCGGCAGCACCGGGTGGGTCCGCTCTCGGCGCCGGTGTGGGCGGTGGTGCCGTCCGTCCTGGCCTGGCTGGCGGTGCTGCAGCCGCTGCCGCAGGCCTTGATGACGTTGGCCGTGCTGTTTCTTGGGGTGTGGTGGGTGGACCGGCTGAGCCTGCAGCGGCGGGCGTTGCCCCGTGGCTATCTCGGTCTGCGCCTGGTGCTGACCGTGGGCGCGATGCTGGCCCTGGCCTCCGGCCTCGCGGTCACCATCGCGGCCTGAGCAGGAAAGAGGAAGAACGCGAGAATGAACGAGAACAAGGAACCATCGATGAACGCAGATGCCCGCATGGCCGACGAGCCGACGGCCACCCCTGCCTCGGGCCAGCCGCTGGCCGCCCCGGAACAACTCGCCGAGCACTACCGCGAGATTCTCGCCGGGCTCGGCGAGAATCCGCAACGCGAGGGCCTGCGGGACACGCCGATGCGCGCGGCCAAGGCGATGCAGTATCTGACGCGTGGCTACCAGCAGGACCTGGACACCATCGTGAATGATGCGCTGTTCTCGTCCGATAACGACGAGATGGTCCTGCTGCGCGATATCGAGCTGTACTCCCTGTGCGAGCATCACCTGCTGCCGATTATCGGCAAGGTGCATGTCGCCTACCTGCCGGATGGCAAGGTGATCGGCCTGTCGAAGATTGCCCGCATCGTGGACATGTTCGCCGCGCGGCTGCAGATCCAGGAGAGCCTGACCCGCGAGATTGCCGAGGCGCTGATGCAGGTGACGGGGGCCAAGGGGGTTGGCGTGGTGGTGGATGCCAAGCACATGTGCATGACCATGCGCGGGGTGGAGAAGCAGCACTCCTCGATGGCGACCTCGGTGATGCTGGGCGCCTTCCGCGAGGACGGGCGCACCCGGCGCGAATTCCTCAATCTGATCGGCCGTACCGGCAACTGAGGGAGACGCTGTGCTGGCGCGAACGCGTCAGCCTGTACCGGTCGGAGCGGCCACGCAAAAAAATGGCCCGGCGAAGACGCCGGGCCAAAGATCATTCGGACACCCGTGTGATGGAGGGTTTGCGTCCGAACGGCGGATCACCGGCTGCCGTTGCCACGAGCCGATGATTTCCGCAACTTGTATAAGTGGACAGGGACTGTGGAAACAGGTTCCTGCCACCCGCCGCAAGAATGTGGCATGCGTCACATTTCTCCCCCTGGCACCCACGGAGTCGCGATGCGCGGTCTTGAACAGATCCCCTGGCTGTATGACGGCCTGATGGCTGGTGCCGATCTTCTGGGGCTGCGCCGCTGGCGGCGGCGCCTGGTGGAGGGCGCCGAAGGCCGGGTGCTGGAGGTCGGCTGCGGGACCGGGCGCGATCTGCCGCTGTACGCGGATCCGACGCAAGTGATCGGCATGGATCCGGACCTGGCCGCGCTGCGGTGGGCGCGACGCCGTGCGCCGGCGGTCCCGCTGGTGGTGGCGAAGGCCGAGGCGCTGCCATTTGCGGATGGGGTGTTCGATAGCGTGGTCTCCGGCCTGGTTTTCTGCAGCGTCCAGGACCCGCCGCGGGCCCTGGGCGAGGTGCGCCGGGTGCTGGCGGACGGCGGCGCGTTGCGCATGCTGGAGCATGTGCGCCACACCCGCCCGCTGCTGGGACGGGCCCAGGACCGGGTGCAGCCGGCCTGGACCTGCGTCACTGGCGGTTGCCATCCGAATCGCGATACTGAGGCCGCGGTGGAGCAGGCCGGGTTCTGTATCGAACCCGAGGATCGCGTGGCCCGTGGCGTGATGCGGCGCTTTGCCGCGCGGGTCTGCCGAGCGCCCGAAGGTCCTGCCGGACACAACGCCGGGAAGACTGATTGAAGGTCGAGGACCTTGTTCACCACGAAGTGCATGCAGGTGCGAAGAAGGCTAAGGGCGGGTTGCGCCACAGCGGACATAGAGGGCACGGAGAAGGGAAGGGATTAGGGACGAGGGTTCCGGTGCTAATCGCCGTTCGTGCGGTTGTGCGTTGAACATTCTCCCGCGTGCGAAAAAATCGTGCATGGAGGCTCAAGTCTTGCGGGATGCGGCCGTCACCGGGGGCAGGTCCGTCGTCCTGAGCGCAGGAGGGCCTGTACATTCAGAGTTCGGGAGTACCAGGATGGACGCAAGCGCGATTGCCGCAATGGCCACCCAGCAAAGCCAGCAGCAGCTGGCCATGCAGAAAGATGTGGCCCTGCAGAAGAAGGCGATGGAGTCGCAGGAGATGGCCGCTCAGTCGATGCTGGAGGCACTGCCCGACATTGGCGATATGCAGGCCGCCACACAGGGTCTGCCGGCAAACGTGGGCACCAACATCAACACGACCGCCTGACGCCCCCCCCCAGTCCTTTCGCCCTGCAAGGCCCCGGCGCGTTACTGCCCGGGGCCTTTTCGTTTTGCCATCGAATCGCACTCGGGAGCGATCTCGACCCGCGTCGTCCCGGAAACCGCGAAGCGGTGATCCGGGATCTCGCGGGGGTGCGCGGCGGCGTGGGTGTCATGGGCTGGAGATCCCGGCTCTGCGCTACGGCCGGGATGACGCGGAAGTGTTCTAGTCCCGGGTGTCGGATCCGCTGCGTCCGGATGCCCCGGACCCCGCGATCACGCGATCACGCGGTCTTCCGGCCGTAGCCGTCGCGCCCTGCGCGGCAGGCCGGGAGCTTTCCATGCACCGTGCCTTGGGTGCCCTCTGTGGTTACACGCCCCGGTGTTTCCTTCGTCTCTTCGTGTGCTTCGTGGTGAATCCTTTCAGACGGCCGTCCGTTACTGCCGCTGCGCCTCGAACTCGATCATCAGTTCGACCTCGTCGCCAACGATGTCGCGGGTCAGGCCGTAGGTCATGCCGAAATCGGAACGATCGAAGCTGCCACGCATCGACGCCCCCAGCACGTACGGGCGGCCGAACAGGCCACCCAGCGGGAACGGGTAGCGCCCGACCTTGTTGATGGTCACGTCGAGATGGATGGTGCGGGTCTCGCCCAGCAGCTCCAGGCCGCCGCTCAGGCGCCCGGTGTTGTCGCCGGTGGGCTGGTAGCGCGTGGCGGTGAAGCGCATCTCCGGGTACGCCTCGACGTGCAGGAAGTCCTCGTTGCGCAGGTGGTCGTCGCGCTCGGCGTGGTTGGTGAACACGCTGTCCGTTTGCACGACGAAGAAGCCGCCCTCCAGCTCGCCCGAGTCCGGGTCGAAGGTGAACTCGCCCTCGGCCTCCAGGAACATGCCCATGACCTTGGCGTAGCCGGCGTGATCGACCAGGAAACCGACTGCGAAGTGGTCGGGGTCGATGACCCAGCGGTCGGCATCGGCCAGGGCGGCAGCGGGCAGGGCGAAGGTCGCGGTCAGCAGGCAGGTCAGGAGCGCGGAGCGCAGGCGGCTGGAAAAGCGGTGGTTGCGGGCGTCAGTCATGACACACCTCCGGTCGGTGGCGGTACAGCCAGTGGATATCCACGGCAAAGGACAGGCCGAGGGCCAGTAGCCCGGCCAGGGCGATGGTGATGGCGGCAATGGCGGGCAGGCCGGGGATCAGCACCAGAAGCAGCACCACGGTCTGCAGCACGCAGACGGTCTGGCGGCGGCGGCTGGGTGGCAGCGCCCCGGCCAGCCAGGGCCAGGGGCGGGCGGCCAGCACGAAGGCATAGCGCATCAGCCCGATCAGGATCACCCAGGGGCCGACTGCGGTCATCTGCCAGGCGAGCACGGACAAAGCCAGGATCATCGCTGCGTCCAGTTCCATGTCGAAGCGGGCCCCGAATGCGGTGGCGCTGTCGGTTCGCCGCGCGACGGCCCCGTCGAGCCCGTCCAGCAGCAGGGCCAGGCCCGCCAGCGCAATCACCCAGAGGGCCAGCAATGGGTCACCCGTGGCAGGGGGGACGAATACCAGGGCCCCCAGGGGTGCGGTCAGGGCGGCGCGCAGGAGCGTGACCCGGTTGGCCGGGCCGGGGCCACGCCCGTCCCGGGCCAGTCCGTCCGGGGGGGTGGTGGTGGCGAGCAGGGCGCCGAGCACGAACCAGAGCACGACAAAGCCGAGGATTGCGTGCGGTCCCAGTTCGGCGTGCAGCATCAGCGCCGCCGTGACGACCAGGCCCAGCAGGCCGGCGACGAGCCCGTCGGCCGCCCAGACGCGGAGACCGGTCCGTATCCGTGCCGCGGAGCGACGTTTGGCGGTGGATGATTCCATGGGGGGGATTGTAGCCCTCCGTGGGAGGTCTCCGGGGCCTTGCCTTGCGACCACGCCGCGCGCCGGGAGTTGCCGCTTGGAATGCGCTTCGCCCACACTGCGCGGATGATGACGCCGCCTTGCATGCCGACCTTGCAGTGCCTCCGGTGACCACGCCGGCTCCCGAACAGGCCTTCTGGGTCGTCGGTCCCGGCACGGGCGAACTGCGTCCGGAGGCACTGGCGGAGCCGGTGTCGGGGGAGGTGCGGGTGCGCACGCAGTTTTCCGCGATCAGTCGCGGGACCGAGGCGCTGGTCTTTCATGGCCGGGTCCCCGCGAGCCAGCATCAGGCGATGCGCGCGCCGTTCCAGGCGGGCGAGTTCCCCGGGCCGGTCAAGTACGGATACATCAGCGTCGGAATGGTCGAGGCGGGGGGCGAAGGGGATGCGCCGCTGGGGCAGCGGGTGTTCTGTCTGTATCCGCACCAGAGCGCCTACGTCGTTCCCGCGGCCGCGGTGGTCCCGATCCCGGATGCGGTGCCCGCGGAGCGCGCGGTGCTGGCGGCCAACATGGAGACGGCGATCAACGCGGTCTGGGATGCGCACTCCGGTCCGGGGGATCGCATCGCCGTAATCGGGGCGGGGGTGGTCGGGCTGCTGGTGGCCTGGCTTCTGCGGGCGATCCCCGGCACCGAGGTGACGTTGATCGACCCCAACCCCCAGCGCGAGGACGCGGCGGTCCGGCTGGGGTTGAGCCTTTGCACCCCGGACGCGGCGCAAGCGAATCCGGACCTGCAGGGCCTGGACGGGGTCGTGCATGCCAGCGGCAACCCGGCCGGGCTGGAGCAGGCGCTGGCGCTCGCCGGGGTCGAGGCCCGGGTGGTGGAGATGAGCTGGTACGGCGATCAGCCGGTGCCGGCGCCGTTGGGCGAGGCCTTTCACTCGCGGCGGCTGACGTTGCGCAGCTCGCAGGTCGGACGCATCCCGCCGGAGCGCGCGGCGCGCTGGGACTATCGCCGCCGCCTGGCGCTGGCGCTGTCGCTGCTGACCGATCCGGCGCTGGATGCCCTGATCAGTGGCGAGGATGCGTTCGCCGACCTGCCGACGGCGATGCAGCGTGTCTCCGGGCCCGAGGCCGAACGCACGCTCTGCCACCGTATCCGTTATTGACCCTTTTCCGATTAACGCGACCTGCGGGGAATTGCCCGATGTACAGCCTGAACGTCCGTGATCATTTCATGATCGCCCACAGCTTTTCCGGCGAGACCTTTGGCCCGGCCCAGAAGCTCCACGGCGCGACCTACGTGGTCGACGTGACCTTCCGCCGCAAGGCACTGGATGCCGACGGGCTGGTGGTGGATATCGGCCGCGCCAGCGAGGTGGTCAAGGCCCTCCTGGCCGATCTGAACTACCAGAACCTGGACGAGCGCGAGGAGTTTCGCGGCCAGAACACCACCACCGAGTTCCTCGCCCATGCGTTGCATCAGCGCGTGGCGCGCGCCATCCATGACGGTGAGCTGGGCGAATCGGCCCGCGAGCTGGACGCGGTGTGCGTGACGCTGAACGAGTCGCACGTGGCCTGGGCCAGCTACGAGGCGGCACCCTGAGCCGAATGCGTGAGCTCGGCCTGGTGGTGCCGGGGTCGCTGGAGCAGCGCACCGGCGGGTATCGCTACGATGCGCGCATGGTCGCGGGCTTGAGGGTGCGCGGCTGGACGGTGACGGTGCGCGAGCTGGAGGGAGCATTCCCCGGGCCGAATCCGGCGGCCGAGTCGGCCCTGGACGCCGCGCTTGCGGGCTTTCCCGATAGGCGGGCCGTGCTGCTGGATGGCCTGGCGGCGGGTGCCTTTCCCGGGGTGCTGGCCCGCCACGCCGAGCGCCTGCATCTGATCTATCTGCTGCATCACCCGCTGGGTCTGGAGACCGGGCTGGAACCGGCGCGGGCCGATGACCTGCTGGCGCGTGAACGCGCCGCCGTGGGGCAGGTCGAGGGCGTGCTGGCCACCAGTGCCTTCACCGCCGGGCAGGTGGCCACTTGGGGGGTGTCTTCCGGGCGGCTCCAGGCGATACCGCCGGGGATCGAGCCGCGGCCGCAGGCGTTGGGGCCCGGTCCCGGCGAGCGGCCGCTGCTGCTCTGTGTGGGCTCGGTCGTGCCGCGCAAGGGCCAGCTGGAACTGGTGCAGGCCCTGGCGTGCATACGGACCACGGACTGGCGGGCGGGCTTGGTGGGGTCGCGGGGGCGGGGCGCGGCCTATGTGCAGCGGGTGGAGGCGGCGATCACCGAGGCCGGGCTTGGAGACCGGATCGAGTGGGCCGGCGAATGCGATGATGCGGCGCTGGAGGGCTGGTACGGGCGGGCCTCGCTGTTTGTCCTGCCCAGCGCTTACGAGGGCTTCGGCATGGCCTATACCGAGGCGATGGCGCGCGGCTTGCCGGTGATCGGTACCACTGGTGGGGCGATCCCTGCGACCGTGCCGGAGGCGGCTGGTCGGCTGGTGCCGCCGGGAGATATCGGGGCGCTTGCCGAGGCCATTGACGCCTTGTTGGTCGATGCTGGAGCGCGCTACCGGATGGGACGGGTGGCGCGCGACGCGATGGCGGAACGTTCGGACTGGGATGGTGCGGTGGCCGCACTGGAACAGACGCTGGAGGCGTGGCTGCAATGACGGAATCCTTCGACGCCGACTGGCTGGCCCTGCGCGAGGCAGCCGATCATGCCGCCCGGCCGGAGGCCCTGGTCGAATCCCTGCGTGCGCATCTGGCTGGGCGTCGTGTCGCCGGCCCCCTTGAGGTGACGGATCTGGGCAGCGGCACCGGCTCCAACCTGCGCTACCTCGCGCCGCGATTGCCGTCCCCGCAACACTGGCGGCTGGTGGATCACGATACCGGGCTGCTGGGCCGCGCCGTCGCTCCCGGCGCCGGGATTGAGCTCGAGCGGTGGGTGAGCGACCTGGCCGACGATCCGGCTGCGGCCCTCGCGGGCGGATCGTCGCTGGTGACGGGTTCGGCGCTGCTGGATCTGGTTTCGGAGGACTGGCTGGACCGGTTGCTTGCGGCCTGCGCCGAACAGGGCGCCGCGGTGTTGTTCGCACTGAGTTATGACGGACGGATTCGCTGGTCGCAGCCGCATGCCCTGGATGCCGAGTTGGAGGACGCGGTCAATCGCCACCAGCGCTCGGACAAGGGGTTCGGCCCGGCCCTGGGGCCGACCGCCGCGCCGGCCTGTGCGGCGCGGCTCGAGGGGCTGGGGTACCGGGTGCAAACCTGCGCCAGTGACTGGCGGATTGACGCGCATCGGGCGGGGCTGGGTGCGGCCCTGATCGACGGCTGGGTGGCCGCGGCCAGCGCGATCGACCCGGGCCGGGCGGCGGATCTGCGTGCCTGGGGCGAGGCGCGCGCCGTGGCGCTCGCGCGCGGCGAGGTCGAGCTGACCGTCGGGCATCAGGATGTGCTCGGTTTGCGCTGACCCACGCCGCCCGGGTGTTTTAATCAGCATCCCCTTACAAGGGAGAATTGGCGCCGATGTGCTGTCCATTATCCTGTTCGCTCTGGAAGGCGTTTCGGTGCAGGATAGAAATAGGTAATGGAATGAACGCTTGACGGAGACCCCGGAGTAGCGCTGATGAATGCATTCATCCGTGTTGCCCGAGTCGCTCCGCCAATGGAAAAACCGGAAAAGGTGAGGCATGGAACAGGCAGACAACAAGCAGAGAAGTTTCGTTAATCGCTACTGGATCCTGATCGTGATCGTGCTGTGGCTGATCGCCTGGTCGGCGCGCGATGTACTGGCCCCCAGCGCCGATGCGGTGCCGGAGGACACGGATGTCGAGGCCGTTGCGGTCGCCGAGGATGCCCCGGCCCCAGCGGACGAAACAGCGCCGCGTGAGGGGCGTTTGTCGGAGGGCGACATGGACCCGATGACGGGCGAGGCCTACGAGCGTGAGGACGAGGGCAGCGCACAGCGCCCGATTCCGGACCCGCAGCAACAGGCGCAGCTCCGGGCCACCGGCGAGCCGATGAGCGAAGAAGAGGTCGCGCGGCAGGTGCAGGAGGCGCTGGAGGCCGGGCGTGTCGCCTACTGGCGGGGCGGACCCGAGGAGGCGGTCGAGGTGCTGCGCACGGCACTGGAAGACATTCCGGCCACCTCGGCGCAGCGTGCCGACCTCTACGGCGAGCTGGGCAACGCCCTGTATGCCGCTGACGATGCCGCGGGCGCGATGCGGGCCTGGGACAGCGCCCTGGGGCTGTTGCCGACGAGCGAGCGGCGTTCGATGATCGAGCGCCTGGCGCCAGTGTATGACCGCCACCACCGCGATGGCGCCCGCCACCTGCGACAGTACCGCTAGGTCTTTTCGCGCCGGCGGAAGGCGCGGGCAGGGCAACCGAAAAGGCCCCGGGGGTGTACACCTCCGGGGCCTTTTCTTGTGGGGGCGGTCGTCTGCCAGCCGCAGGTTCAGACTAGCTGGTAGCGGTGCAGCTTGCGCCACAGGGTGCTGCGATCCATGCCCAGGGCGCGGGCGGTCTGCGAGCGGTTTCCGGCATGGGCGACCAGTGCCTCGCGCAGGCGCCGGGCCTCCGGATGCTCGCTGGGCTGGCCGTCGCGGGTCGGGTGGCCCGCCCGGTTGTTCGGTTGGCCGTCGGGAACGTGGGCCGGGTCATGGCGGTTGGTGCGCGGCGCATGGATCGTGTCCGCCGCATCGGCATCCATCCGGATCGGCTGGGGCAGGGGAAAGTCGTCCACCTGACCGTTGCGGGCGTGCAGGGTCAGACACTCGAAGACGTTCTCCAGCTCGCGGAAGTTGCCTGGCCAGGGGTGCTCCTGCAGCCGTTCCTTCAGATGCGGCGCGATGCGGATGCCGTGGTGCACCTCGTAGGCCTGCAGGGTGGCTTCCAGATCCCGGGGACGCTCGCGCAGCGGCGGGATTTCCACCGTGGCGACCGCGAGGCGGTAGAACAGGTCGGTGCGGAACGCGCCGGCCTCGACGCGGCTGCGCAGGTTCTGATTGGACGCGGAAAGGATGCGCACATCCACTTGCCGGGTGGTGTTCTCGCCGACGCGTTCGAAGGCGCCATCCTGGACCGCGCGTAGCAGCTTGGCCTGCAGGCGCGGGCTCATCTCTCCGATCTCGTCGAGGAACAAGGTGCCGCCGTCGGCCGCCTCGAAGCGCCCGACCCGGTCGCTGACCGCCCCGGAGAAGGCCCCGCGGGCGTGGCCGAAGAGTTCGGATTCCAGCAGCTCCTCGGGGATCGCCGCGCAGTTGATCTCGACGAACGGGGCACGGATGCGGCGGCTGGACTGGTGGATGGCCCGGGCCAGGCGCGTCTTGCCGGTGCCGGATTCGCCCATGAGCATCACGCGCACGTCGCTGGCGGCCACGCGCCGTGCGAACTGCAGCGTGGGCCGGCAGCTGGCGTCGTGGGAATGGAAGTGGCTGTCCTCGAGCCCGTCCTGTCCGTCCTCGCTGACGGTTTCCACCGCGGTTGTTCGCCGGCGCTGCGGTTGCAGGGTGATCAGACGCAGCGCGCGCTGGTCATCGTTCAGGCGCAGTGGCTGGCTGATCACCTCCAGCGGGAGGGTCTCGTCGTCCAGTTCCGCCATTAGCGAGAAGTGCAGGGCGTGCGGCGTGCTGTTGGCGTCGGCATCGTGCTCACCGGCGGCAATGGCGGCCTCTTGCAGGTGTTGTTCGAGATTCAGTGGTCCGAGGTTCGCCAGGGTGAGGCGGGCATCGGAGGGGATTTGCAGCGTCTGGTGAAAGGCCGGGTTGGCGAACAGGACACGGCCCCGGGTGTCGCTGATGAGGTGTGGGTCGCGACTGTGTCGGATGCAGATCTCGGCCAGTTCGGTTGTGGTCATCCCGCCTCCTTTTCTTGTTGGAGGGCCCGGCGGAAACGGTGCAGTGTTGCAACACCCGGGGCCGCCTGCAGCACCCCCGGTATGGCCCGTTTCGCCAATCCCTGTCTCGGTTATAGCGCGAAACGGGGGTGTTGCAACAGTCATTGCTTGAATATCAGGAAATCCTAATTAACTGATTGTTTTATAAGAATGTCGATATATTGGCATATACGTTGCTTGTAGTCGGGCATGAGTTCATCTACATACTGGGTAATGGATACCCACTGCGGTTTTCAGCCGGCTCACCCGGGTCGCCGGACGGGCCTCGCCGCCAGTTTCCCTGGCGTCCGGTCGAGTGCGGTCCATTCCCTGCCCTCGGTCCCGTGCGCGCAGGTGCGCCGGGTGCGGGCGCCCTCTTTCATCGCGACATTCGGCGCGAGGTAGGACGATCATGTTTGCGCGAGTTTCCCGACGCCTCCTGGCCCGCACCCTCCTGGGTACCGCACTGGCCCTGCCGCTGTTCGGCATCTCGGCGGCCCACGCCGCTGGTCTGATCCTCACGGTGGAGCCGGATCAGGCTGCCACCCAGACCGTTAGTGGCACCGTGGTCCCCTATCGCGAAGTCACCCTGACCGCGCAGTCCGCGGGACGCGTGGTGGATGTGGCGGGCGCCGAGGGCGATCGCTTCGAACAGGGGGCGGTGCTGGTCGCGATTAGCGACGACCGGCTGCGCGCCCAGCGCCAGGCGGCCGAGGCCGAGATGCGCACCGCCGAGGCCGCGATCCGCGAGGCCCAGATGCAGTACGGCCGCGAGATGGTCTCGCCGCAGTCGCGCAGTATTGGCCAGATGCCGGGCATGGGCGTGCCGTCGATGTTCGACCAGATGTTCACCCAGCCGATGGGCCAGGTCATGGGCATGGGCGATCCCGCGCTGGACCGGCGTACGGATCTCTATTCCCGCTACATCGGCGTGGATCAGGCGCAGGCGCGCTGGGAGCAGGCCCGGGCCCGGGTCACCGAACTGGACGCGGCCATCCGCGACACCCGGTCCGAGGCGCCCTTCGATGGCCTGGTGATGCACAAGCACGTGGAAGAGGGCGATACCGTCCAGCCCGGTCAGCCGCTGGTGAGCTTCGGCCATGTCGAATTCCTGCGCGTCGAGGCGCAGGTGCCGGTGCGGCTGGTGAGCAGCCTGCAGGAAGACGACTACGTACAGGTGCGGCTGGATACCGGTGACGAAGTGGAGGCCCGGGTCGCCCGGATCTTCCCCCTGGCCGACCCGCAGCGCCACACCGTCACGGTCAAGTTCGACCTGCCGCAGGGCGTGCGCGGTGGCCCGGGCATGCATGCGGCGGTGCATCTGCCGCAGGGCGAGCTTTCCGGTAACCGGGTCGTGATTCCGCGTTCGGCATTGATCCCGGGCGGTGCCTTGCCGCGCGTGGCCGTGCTTGATGGCGAGGGCCACGTCCGCGTGCGCATGGTGCGCCTGGGTGGCGGACGCGGCGACCAGGTGGTGGTGACCTCCGGGCTGGAGCCGGGCATGCAGATCCTGGCCCGACCGGGCGCGGGTGTGCGTTCCGGCCAGCCCGTGGGGCGCGGTTCCCCGGATTCGGGCGTCGGACGCCGCGACGGTGTCACGGACCCCTGGAGCCGTATGTAGGGATCCATATCCGGCCGCAGGCCGGGAATATCAGCGCCGGTTGCTGCCCCCTGGCAGGTGCACCGGTGGCGACGCGCCGGCCGAACCGGTGCTCGGGACGCCAGACTGACAACAGGACTGTTCAAGCTCGATGGCCGAAGACGACAAACAATCCGATACCGGTTTCCGGCAGAAACACGGCGACCCCGGCATTGCCGGGCGCATGGCGGCGGCCTTTATTCATTCGCCGCTGTCGTCGCTGCTGCTGATCGCCAGTATCGCGATCGGCATTCTCGGCCTGATGGTCACCCCGCGCCAGGAGGACCCGCAGATCTCCGTGCCGATGGTGGACATCATGGTGTCCTACCCCGGCGTGCCCTCCGAGCAGGTGGCGAGCCTCGCGGCACGGCCGCTGGAGCGGCTGATGAGCGAGTTGTCCGGGGTGGACAACGTCTACTCCGCGTCGCATCGAGGCGAGGCGATGGTGACCGTGCAGTTCGACGTTGGCGAGGACATGGAGTCGTCCATCGTCAAGGTGCACGACAAGCTGATCGCCAATCGCGACCTGATGCCGCCCGGCGTCAGCGAGCCCATGGTCAAGGTCAAGGGCGCGGACGACGTGCCGGTGCTCAACCTGACCTTCTGGTCGCATGAGGTGGACGACGCCCTGTTGCGCCAGATCGCACTGGATGCACAGCAGCAGCTGAACGAGGTCCCCGACACCAACCAGAGCTTCGTGGTCAGTGGACGCGAGGAGCGCCTGCGCATCGAGGTGTTGCCGGAACGCCTCGCGGGCTACGACATCAGCCTGGATCAGATCGCCCAGGCCGTGCAGTCCGCGAATGTCGAGGGCGCGGCAGGACGCATCGAGAGCGGGGGGCTGAGTACTGCGGTGTACACCGGGCGTTTCTTCACCGGCGCCGCCGATCTCGAGCAACTCCTGGTTGCGGTCAGCGACGGCCAGCCGGTCTATCTGCGCGATGTGGCCGAGGTGACGTACGGCCCGGGCGAGCTGGAGCGGTTCGTGCGCCACTACTCCGGTCCGGCAGCCCCCCAACCGGATGCGGCACCGGAAGGCGCCGCGGCGGTCACGCTGGCCATTGCCAAGAAGCCCGGCAGCAACGGGGTGACCGTCGCCAACGACGTGCTCGAGCGCCTGGAGCGTCTGAAGGGCAGCGTGATCCCGGATAATGTCGAGGTGGCGGTTTCGCGCAACTACGGCAAGTCCGCCAACGAGAAGGTCAACGAGCTGCTCTTCAAGCTGTTCATCGCCACCTTCGCGGTGACCATCCTGGTGGGCCTGTTCCTGGGGGTTCGTGCCGCGGTCGTGGTGCTGATCGTGATCCCGGTGGTGATCCTGTTCACTGTGTTCAGCGCGTGGCTGCTGGGCTACACCATCGATCGCGTCAGCCTGTTTGCGCTGATCTTCTCCATTGGCATCCTGGTCGATGACGCCATCGTGGTGGTGGAGAATATTTACCGACGCTGGCTGATGAAGCGCGGCATCGATACCGAGACCACGGTGGATGCGGTGCGCGAGGTCGGCAACCCGACCATCCTGGCCACCTTCACGGTCATCGCGGCCCTGCTGCCGATGGGTTTCGTCTCCGGGATGATGGGCCCGTACATGCAGCCGATCCCGGTGCTGGGGTCCGTGGCCATGCTGTTCTCGTTGGTGGCGGCGTTTGTATTCACCCCGTGGCTCACCCAGCGCCTGCGCCCGAGCATGGCGTATCTGGAGAAGGCCACCGACAAGGAACATCGCCAGGCGGAAAAGCTGGGGCGGTTCTACCGTACGGTAATCCCGGGGCTGGCCGACAACCGGGTGCGCGGCTACGCCTTTCTGATCGCGGTCATCGTGATCTTCTTCCTGATGGTCAGCCTGTTCATGACCACGGACGTCCGCGTGAAGATGCTGCCCCTGGATAACAAGCCCGAGTTCCAGGTGATGGTGAACTTCCCCGAGGGCACGGCCCTGACCGAGACCGCGACGCTGAGCCACGACATGGCCAGCGCCCTGCGCGAGATGGACGAGGTGGTGGCTCTGCAGTCCTACGTCGGGACCGCGTCGCCGTTCAATTTCAACGGCCTGGTGCGGCACTACTACCTGCGCAACGAACCCTGGCAGGGGGACATCCAGGTACAGCTGGTGGACAAGGGCGACCGCAGCCGGACCTCGCACGATATTGCCACCGAGGCGCGCGAACGCCTGACCCCGCTGGCCGAGGCGGCCGGCGCGCGCATCCAGGTGGTCGAGATGCCGCCGGGTCCGCCGGTGCTGCAGTCGATTGTCGCCGAGATCTACGGCCCTGATGCTGCCACCCGCCGCGTTGTAGCCCGCGATCTCGAGGGCATGTTCGCCGGTGCCGAGCACGTGGCCGATGTGGACAGCTTCCTGCAGGCGCCACACAACGTCTGGCACTTCGATGTGGATCGCGACAAGGCGCTGCGCCGCGGTGTGACCGTGGACACCATCAATCGAACCCTGGAGACCGCGATCGGCGGGCAGATCCTGGGCGATGTAAAGGCGCAGTCGCTGGTCGAGCCGCATTTGATCGAGATGCGTCTGCCGATGGCAACGCGCAATGACATCCGGCAGCTGGAGATGCTGCCGATCTCCACCCGGCAGGGCGGGTCGATCCCGCTGGCCGAGCTGGGCGAATTCGTCCAGCGCCCGCAGGACGAGCCGATTTACCACAAGAACCTGCGTCCGGTGGAGTACGTGACCGGCGAGGTGGTCGGGCGTCTGGCCGCGCCGGTGTACGGCATGCTGGAGGTCCAGGAACAGCTGGAGGACTACCGTCTTCCGGATGGCAGCCAGGTACAGCCGCACTGGCTGGGGCCGCCGCCCAATGATGGGTCGACCGCCTTCGAATGGGCCGGCGAGTGGACGGTGACGTACGTGACCTTCCGCGACATGGGGATCGCCTTCGCGATCGCGCTGATCCTGATCTACATGCTGGTGGTCTGGGAGTTCGGCAACTTCGTGTTGCCGGGCATCATCATGGCCCCGATCCCGCTGACCCTGATCGGCATTATTCCCGGCCACTGGCTGATGAACGCCGAATTCACCGCGACCTCGATGATCGGCTTTATCGCGCTCGCGGGGATTATTGTCCGCAACTCGATCCTGCTGGTGGACTTCGGTCGCCAGGCGGTGGACGAGGGCCACGACGTGCGCGACGCGATGATCCTGGCCTGCCAGGCGCGTACCCGTCCGATCATCATCACCGCGCTGGCCCTGCTGGCCGGCTCCAGCGTGATCCTGTTCGATCCGATCTTCCAGGGCATGGCGATCTCGCTGATGTTCGGCACGGTGGTGGCCACCCTGCTGACCTTGGTGGTGATCCCGCTGGGCTGCATCTCCGGCCGCCGTGCCTTCTGCCCGACCAGCCTGGACGAGGACGGTGCGGCCACGGCGGGCTGTGGCAATGGCAATGGCCATGCTGTGCATGCCGGTGTGACGGCCAGCGCGACCCAGGGTGCGTCTCCGGGGGCATCCGGCGAGGGGAATGACCTGTTCGGCCCGCGCGAGGGCGGGCCGGTCACCCAGGTCGTGCAATACGCGGGGCTTTATCTCAAGTGCCTGGTCGTGGCTTTCATCGAGGGCCTGCGCGATCTGGCGCTCGCCCTGGGGCGCCTGATTCGGTCTTTCATTGAACGCCGCCGCAATGGCGATGGCGGCCCCCCGCCGCCCAGCGGCGGATCGGGCGGTCCCTCCGCCGGGCCTGGCGGGCCGACGGGCGGTGCCCCGGGGAGCGGTGGCGCGTCGGGCACGGGTTCCGGCGGGACTGCGGCGACTCCGCAGCCCCGTTCGGAAAACCCGTCGGCTGACTCGAAGCCGTCGGGCCCTGTTGCGCAGGCACCTGAGGCGACCGGCACCCCAGAGCGCGTGGCCTCCACACCGGCCACCGCGAATGCCGGAGCCCAGGACGCCGGTGCCGCGCCGTCCAGCCGCACCCAGGCTGTGAAGCCCGACTCCGCCGCGGGGACCGCGAAAGAGCCGGCCCCTTCCAAGACCGCGTCCCGTGCCGCGCAGGCGACCTCCACGCGGGGTGCTGGCGATGCCGCCGGGACGAACACTCCGAAGAAGTCGCCAGCGGGCACCTCGGTAAGCGCGAAGGACAAGCCCACCGCAGCCGCGAGCAAGACCTCCGGCGACACGTCCGTGTCCGGTGACGCCACGCAAGGACGCGCAAGCAGCACCATCAAGAGCACCGGAACCCGGAAAACGGGCAGCGCGAGCGCGAACAAGCGCGCGTTGACGGCATCCAACAAGAAGGCCGGCGGGACAAGCAAGACCGGCACCACGAGCAGCAAGACCGGCCGCAAGGACAGCGGCAGCACCCCCAAGGGGAGCGGCAAACCGGGCACATCCGGCAAGGGCCGCACCCGGCGTGGGATTCGACTCAAGTGAACATGCAAGCAAGACCTCGAGGAGGTTCGCAATGAAGAAGCGTTTCAATTCCCGAATGATTGGTACCGCGCTGGCCAGTGCCGCCGTGGCATCCGTACTGGCCCTGGGCGTCGCCCAGGCCCAGGAACAGGATCAGGGTTACGGCCAGGGTCCGGCGATGGGCCAGCAGGGCCCGGTGCCCGGCCCCTACGGGCACGCCCCGTACGGCTCCGGCATGGGCGCATATCCCGGTGGCGGGATGATGCAGCAGCGTGAAGGCTCCGGTGACTTCAGCTTCGGCATGTCCGGGCGCAGTCAGGGGCAGGGCTACGGGCGCGGCCACGGTGATGGGTACGGCCAGGGCTATGGCCGCGGCCATCAGGGCTACGGTCCGGGCTACGGCCCGGGGTATGGCCCCGGTCCGCAGCAGGGTGGTTTCGGCCATCCGGGCATGATGCAGCCGGGCTATGGCATGCAGCAGCGTCAGGGCTACGGCCAGATGCAGCAGTTCGATCCGGACAACCTGCCGGAAGACATGCCGGAAGAGATGCGTGAGCGCATCCAGGCCCAGCACGCCGAGCGCCAGGAGCGCATGGAAGAGATGGAAGCCATGCGGGAAGCGCGTCAGAAGGCGATGGAAGCCGGGCGTGCGGCGTACGAGGAAGAGATGGAGCGCCAGCGTGAGCGCCGCATGGAGATGATGCAGGAGCGTCGTGAATCCATGCAGGAAGAGGGCGGCAACTGATCTGCGGATCGGTGATCGCATGCCGACGGGCGCTGGTGCCCGTCGGAGTGGAAGTCAGACGGAGGCAGTTCGCCATGCAGGGCAGGCAGTCCGGTCAACTGAAACGCAGGCGGGTCAGAAACGCCCCGATACTCGGGGTATTGCTGGCCACGGGGTTTCTGTTGCCGGCCGCTGACCTGGCGGCGAGTGATCGCCACAACCCCTGGGCCTCCGGTACGCCGGAGGTGCAGCGGTCGGCCCCGGAACGCCCGCGCGGGCGTTTTCCGGACCGCGATTACGACCCGTCACGGCGGGGTGAATCGCGGGATGCGCCAGGCCCGCCGCAGCACGCTCCGGCGTCCCGCGGTTACGGGCCGCAACACCCGTACGGCACACCGGCTGCTCCGTCGTTCCACACCCCTGGCGGGATGCCGGGGGGCTATCCATACGGGTATCCGGGGCAGTCCGGTTACCCGGGCATGGGCGGGCCGTCTTCGGTCTTCCCCTGGGGGATGGGCGGTTTCCCGTTCCCCTGACCAGTAAGGCGTGCATTCGAGAAGCCCTCCCCGCGTGCACGCATTCAAATTGAGGGCATGACTCCTTCAGGAGGTAGCACCATGAACAAGTTGGTCAAAGCAGCAGTTCTCGCCGTTTCCCTGGGTGGCCTGGCCGCCCCGATGATGGCCTCCGCCCAGTGGGGCGGCCCCGGCTACGGGTATGGCCCCGGCGCCTATGGCCCGGGCTACGGCTATGGCCCGAGCATGCCGTTCTTCGGTGGCCCCGGTTACGGCTCCGGTCGTAATTACGGCATGGGCGACATGATGGGCGACATGATGGGTGACGGTAACTTTGACTTCTCCGCCAGTGGTCGTGGTCGCGGCCACGGTTACGGTCAGGGCTATGGGGATGGCTACGGCCGGGGTTATGGTCAGGGTTACGGCCACCCGGGTTATGGCTACGGCCCGGGCTACGGCTACGGTCCGGGTTACGGTCCGCAGGGCTACGGTCCTCAGGGCTATGGCCCGCAGGGTCAGATGCCGCAGCAGCAGGGCCAAGGCAACTAAGCCCGTCGCTGTTCGGGCCTGCCCGGTGTCGGGCAGGCCCCTTTTTTTCGGAGCCGTGCGGATTGGTGGGTTGCGCGTAGCCGCCAATCCGCAATGCTCGAAGGAGACGCCATGCAGACCGTCGTCGCCAATCTGAAAGGTGGTACCGGCAAGAGTACCGTGGCCTTTAACCTGGCCCTGTGGTTGCTGGAGGGGCGTCGTCGCGCCCTGACCGTGGATCTGGATCCGCAGCGAACCCTCAGCGATGTGCTGGAGGTGCGCCACGAGGAAGGCTACGAACCCGCGCTGGACGGGGTCAGTGATCTCGATGCCGTCCGCTCCCGCACGGGCGATTACGACGAGGTGCTGATCGATGTCGGTGCGTCGGACATGGCCTCCCTGATGACTGCGGTGGAGGGTGCCGACCGTGTGCTGATCCCGGTGCCGCCCAGCCAGGCGGACGTCTGGTCGACTTATCGCTTCGTTCAGCGCATTCAGGAGCAACGGGGGTCTTGTGATCGTCCCGAGATCCTGGCATTCATCAATCGTGCCGATACGCACCAGGCCGTGCGCGAGACCGACGAGACGCACGAGGCGCTGCAGCAGATCGAGGGGGTCCGCTTGCTGAAGCCGCGGCTGAAGCAGCGCATGGCCTTTCGCCGTTCCTTCAGCGAAGGGCTCTCGGTGCGCGAACTGGAGCCCCGCGGCAAGGCCGCCGCCGAGCTGGACGCCCTGGCTGTAGCCCTGTTCGGGCGCAACCGCCGCAAGAAACAATAATGTGTCGCGTCCGGTGATCACCGGACGGCGGGCACCGAGCAGGAGAGCTTCATGCGCTTCATACGCAATGCGTTGGTCGTGATCGGATTGCTGGCACTGATTGGGGTGGGGTATGCCATTTTTGCTTTCGAGCCCTACCTCGGTCAGGTCCGCTCGCTGGATTCCCAGGCGCCCAAGGTCTATTCGCAGATGGCCCGCACGGTGCTGGAGACCGGCGACGCCGCGGAGGCCATGGTCTACAAGCGCAAGGTGGACGCGGGCCTGGCGGTCGAAGAGGTCGAGGATATTCTGCGCCTGGTGGCCAACGAGCTGAATATCCGCAACGTCGGCGAATTGCCGATGGGGGAGGAGGTACGAAGCGTTACCGGGGAGGACTTTCCGTTCCTGAAGATCTATATGTTCTGTGATGTGGCGATTGCCGCGCAGATGGTTCGCCACAGCCCGGCGATGGCTGCGTATCTGCCGTGCCGGATCGTGCTGCAGGAAGATGCCGAGGGCAATCTGTGGCTGATGACGCTGGATCTGGAGCCGATGATCCACGGAGGGCGCCCGCTGCCCGAGGATCTGCGCGAGCAGGCCATTTTTGTGAAGGAATCACTGGAGGAAATCATTGACCGCGCCGCCGTCGGCGCCTTCTGACGGGGGTAGCGAATCCGTTTCCGTGCATCGACCAAGGGCGTTCAATGAGCGACGAGAGCAACAGTGATTTCAACAGGGTCCGCGACGAGGCGGACAAGGCGGATGCCCGCTCCCGGCGTGTGGAGCTGATTGTGTACGCCGCCTTGCTGGCCTTCGTGGTCCTGGCCATCTACGGGTTCTGGCTGATCACCAGCCTGACCCGGGATGTCAGCCAGTTGACCCAGGAGATCGCCCAGATGACCCAGGTGGTCGATCGCGACATGTCCACTATCGCCGGGCACATGGCCTCGATGGACCACCAGATGACGGACATCAACAACACCATGCGGGTAATGAACGAGGAAGTGGCGGTGATCGCGGGCAATACGCGCTCGATGGATGCCAATATCGGCTCGATGACGCGGGATACCAGCGTGATGGCGGGCGCGATCACGGGCATGCAACAGGATATGTGGAGTCTGAATCGCAATGTGGGGGCGCCCATGGGTATGATGAACATGTTCAACCCATTCACCGATCAGAGCGGTCCGGTCCGGGGTTCGCCGGGGCCGTATTACCCGCGCTGATCACGCGTTTCGACTGACGGAGTCCGCATGTTCAATCGTCCTGGCCCTCGGGTACGCAAGCAGCTCAAGCTGCTCAGCGACCGCCTTGCCGAAGAGAATCCGGTCCTGAAAGGGGTGGTCGACCCCTTCCGTGATCTGGACCGGGTCGGCTATGCGGCCGGTCTGCTGGATCCCACCGAAGACTCCTACGCCTTCACCATCTCCTGGTGGCCGATGATCGCCATGCTGGGGACGTTCTCGGCCGGCAAGTCCACCTTCATCAACGAATACGTGGGCACCACCGTGCAGCGCAGCGGTTCGCAGGCGGTGGACGACAAGTTCACCGTGATCAGCTACGGCGGAAGCGAGCACGTGCAGGAGCTGCCGGGGCTCGCGCTGGACGGCGATCCGCGTTTCCCGTTCTATCGCGTATCCGACGAGATCGAGCGCATCACCGACGGCGGCGGGCGTACGGTGGATCATTTTCTGGCGATGAAGACCGCGCGCGCGGAGCATCTGCGCGGGCGCATCATCATCGACTCTCCCGGGTTCGATGCCGACGAGCAGCGCGCGACGATCCTGCAGCTGACCGACCACATCATCGATCTGTCGGACCTGGTGCTGGTGTTCTTCGATGCCCGCCACCCGGAACCTGGCGCGATGCGCGACACCCTGGAGCACCTGGTCAATCGCGTCGCCGAGCGCAATGATTTCACCAAACTGGTGTTTATCCTTAACCAGATCGACACCACCTGGCGCGAGGACAACCTGGAAGAGGTCGTTTCCGCCTGGCAGCGCGCCGTGGTGCGCCAGGGCAATGCCACCGGGCGCTTCTACTGCCTGTACAACGAGAGTGCGGCGGTCGAGATCGGCGATCCTCAGGTGCGCGAGCGCTACGAGGAGAAATCCCGGCGCGACCGTCAGGAGATCCACGCCAAGATCCAGGAGATCAGTTCCTCGCGTTCCTACCGGATCCTTGGCTCGCTGCAGGCGATCGCCGAATCCATCGAGATGGACGTCATGCCGGCGCTGCAACGTGCGCTCGCGCGCTGGCGCCGCCGTGTCGTGCAGTTCGACGCCGGGATGTTCGCGGTGGTCGCGGTGATCCTGGGTCTGATTGGCTATCAGTGGACCGGTGGCGTGGCCCCGTGGACCGATGGCAGCGTCTGGCAGTCCATGGGCGAGCGCCCGTTGCTGACTGTCTTTGGCATCGTGGTGCTGGCCATCGTGCTCGGCGGGATTCACTTCTTCAATCGCCGCTGGCTGGCGCGCCGCATCGCGCGGACGCTGCCGACCGAGACCCCCGCCGGTAACTGGCGCGCGGCCTTCGAGAAGAACACGCGTCCCTGGCGCCCGATGATGGGGCGTGCACCGCTGGGTCTGGGGCGGCGGATGATCGGCCGCCTGCATCAGTTGCGCGACCGCGCCGAGGCCTACATCCAGCGCCTGAACAACCAGTTTGTGGATGCCAGTCCGGTCTCGCGCCAGGGCGGGCGGGCCTCGGCCAGCGATGTCTACAACCCGAAGGAGCCGGAAGCCCCGGTCCCCGACCCGACGCCGGGCACGGATGCGCCCCGCGATTACGCCGAGCCGGAGGCGCCGGAGAGGCGCTAGGGGTAGGGGCAGGCATGATGCCTCCTCCTGCGCCGGCTCGCAGCAAGCAGCACGACCAGCGGGCGCGGTTACCGGCCGCTAATGTTGTGCAGGAGGAGAACGATGACCATACTGGCGTGGCTTATGTTCGCGCTGGCCATGATCCTGGTGCCCATCTCGGTATGGGCCAGCATGGCAGCGCTGGGGGTTTGTGCCGGGTGTGCACTGATCCGCGACTGGCGCAGGGGGCGTCAGGCGTCGGAGCAGTAGGCTGTCCCGCCCCGACACCCACGGGCTTTAACCAACTGGGGACGGATCGTGCGCAGGGGGCTGTGGCGGATCCGATTCCTGTTACCACTGGAGGAGAAAGTAGAAATGAGTGATCAAAAGAAGATGGCCATCATTGCGACGAAGGGTAGCCTGGACTGGGGTTATCCGCCCTTCATCCTCGCTTCCACGGCGGCCGCTCTGGGCTACGACTGCGAAGTGTTCTTTACCTTCTATGGCCTGCAACTGCTGCGCAAGAAACTGGATCTGCAGGTGACCTCGCTGGGCAATCCGGGCATGCCGATGCCGATGCCGATGCCGGTGCTTCTGCAGGCCCTGCCGGGCATGCAGAAGATGATGACCGTGATGATGAAGAAAAAGATGGCGGCGAAGGGCGTCTCCGATCTGGGCGACCTGCGCGAGCTGTGCCTGGAGGCCGAGGTACGCATGATTGCCTGCCAGATGACGGTGGACCTGTTCGACATGGACACCAGTGAATTCATCGACGGCGTGGAATACGCCGGGGCCGCCGCGTTCTTCGAGTTCGCCGGCGAGTCCGATATCTGCCTGTTCATCTGAACCGGCGGCGCGCCTGGCGCGCCCATCAAGGCCCCGCGGCGTTGCGCTGCGGGGCCTTTTTCGTTTTTGGGGCGCTTCGTGGTGGATCAAAAGAGAAAAGATCAGTCGTGGCCGGCGTACATGGCCTCGATGGCTTTGGCGTAGTGCTTGGTAATGACCGGGCGCTTGAGCTTCATGGTCGGGGTCAGCATGCCGTTGTCCACTGACCAGGGTTCGTGCACCACGTGGACGTGGCGGATCCTGGCGTAGCCGGGAAAGTCGCGTAGCTGGTACTGCATGCGCTGGAGCAGGGCGCGCTCGGTAGCACGCGACAGGCGTCCGGCGGCACTGGGGTCGAGGTCGTGGTCCTCGGCGAAGGTCGCCCAGGCCTCGGGTTCGGGGACGACCAGGGCGCTCAGGAAGGAGTGGCCGTCGCCGACCACCATGACCTGATCGAACAGGGCGTCCAGGGCGATGGCCATCTCCATGTCCGCCGGTGGGACCTTCTCGCCATTGGTCAGCACGAGGATGTCCTTCAGGCGTCCGGTGATGAAGATGCGGCCATCGTCGTCGATTCGTGCCTGATCCCCGCTGTGCAGCCAGTGATCCTGGTCGATCGTGGAGGCGGTGGCCTCTTCGTTCTTCCAGTAGCCAAGCATGACGCTGCTGGAACGGGTAAGCAGCTCGTCCATTTCGCCGATCTTTACTTCGATACCCGGAAGGGGCTTGCCGATGGAGGCGGGCAGGTTGTCGTCCGGGGTGTTGACGCTGACCACCGGGCTGGATTCGGTCATGCCGTAGCCATGCAGTACCGGGAGGCCGAGGCCGATGAAGAAGCGGGCAATCGGTGGCGGTAGCGGCGCGCCGCCGCACACGGCGAAGCGCAGCTTGCCGCCCAGGCGATTCAGCACCTTGTGCGCCACGATTCGTTCCAGCAGGGGCCACAGCAGCAGGCCCGGGGACCAGGATGCACGGCCCTGCTGGTATTCGAAGCGGCGCCAGCCAATGGCCACCGTGGCCTTGAACAGGCCACGGCCGATCGCGGATTTCTCCTTCAGGCCGGCCTGGATGCGGCCATGCACACGTTCGTAGATGCGCGGGACCGAGATCAGCACGGTGGGCTGCACGGACATCAGATCCTCGCCCAGACCCTGGATAGAGCGCGCGAAAGCGACCTCGGCGCCGATCAGCATGGGCATGTAATAGCCGCCGGTACGTTCCAGCATGTGGGACAAGGGCAGGAAGGAGAGGAAGCGGTCGGTATCCGACAGCGGTCCGGCGGTGGAAGAGGCCTGGGCATTGTCGAGAATATTGCGATGCGACAGCATCACGCCTTTGGGTCGCCCCGTGGTGCCGGAGGTGAACACGATGGTCGCCAGGCCCAGGGGGTCCAGGTCCGGGCGACGCACTTGGTCGGGGTCGCCGCGTTCCAGCCAGCGGTCGAGGTGCATCACCCGCGAGTCATCGGGCTCACCCTCGGATTGGCCCAGACACACGATGCGCTTGAGCGAGGGCATGTTTTCGAAGTGTTCGGACAGGCGCCGGTTGTGCATGCTCTCGCCCAGCAAGAGCAGGCGGGCCTGAGTCTGGCCAATGATGTAGGCGACGTTGTCGGGGCGGTCGTCGGTGTACAGCGGCACGGTAATCAGCCCCAGTTCGCTGGCGGCCTGGTCGAGGGCGACCCACTCGCGCGAGTTGCCGAGCATCAGCGCAACGCGTTCCCCGGGCTTGAAACCTTCGCGCGCCAGCGCAGCCTGCCAGCGATCCACCATCGCGGCCATTTCGCCCCAGGTGGTCTGCTTCCAGGTCTGGTCGTCGGCGCTGAAGTGGCGATAGGCCGGGGCATCCCGACTCATGGAGACCCGGGTGCGGAACAGCGCCGGCAGGGTGGGGGCCTGCTCCGGGGTGATGGTGGTCGACGACATGAGGGCCTCGCGCGCTGGGGTCCGATGACCCGGACGTTAGAGGAGGTGTCCATCCGGGGCAAGCTCGGCCCCGTGGAGGCGTCGTCTGCCTAGCGAATCCCCAGCGGGTGAGCGACGGGTTGGTAGGCGATGGCGCCGAGGACCAGGCTGAGACCGATCAGGGCGATCACGCCGCCCCCGGCCAGGCCCAGGGACGGCCCAATGTAGGTGAGCCGGCCCAGGCGCGTCGGGCCCAGCCAGCGACGGGTCCAGTCACGTGCGGAGACGGCGAGGGTCGCCAGCACCGAGACCGTCGCCGCCGTGCCCAGTGACATCGCCAGCACGGCGGCCACGCCAGCCCAGGCCAGGCCCAGGGCGGTGGAGACCGCCATGATCAGCACCGCGCCGGAACAGGGGCGAATGCCGACGGCCAGCACTGTGCCCCACCAGGTACCACGCTGGTTGGGATCCACGTGGTGCGGGGTGCCGCAGCCGCAGTGCGCGTCGTGTTCGTGCGCATGATCGTGATCGTGGGCTTGAGCGCGGTGGGCGCGATGCAGCCGCCAGGCATGGCGCAGGGCACGAACCATCAGCCACAGCCCGAGCAGCGCGACAAGGGCGAAGCTGGCGATTTCCAGGGTGCGTACCTGACCCAGGGTGTCGCGGGCCAGCCAACCGAACAGGCCGATCAACACACCGACCAGGGCGATGGCGGTGACGCCCTGCGCCAGCGCGGAGGCGGTGGATAGCAAGATGCCGCGCCGCAGGTTCTGCGGCTGGGTCAGCAGGTAGGCGCTGATCACCGCCTTGCCGTGGCCGGGGCCGGCGGCGTGGAAGATCCCGTAGAGCAGGCTGACCAGGATGAGCGCCCCGGCGGTTTGTGTGGTCGGACCGTCGCGCAGGGCGTGCAGGCCCTCGGTCAGGCTGCGGTGCAACTGCCGCTGGGTCTGCAGCATCCAGCCGGTCAGGCGTTCCAGGTGGCTCGGGGGCTCAACCAGTGGGGTTGGCGCCTGATTGCCGCTGGCGGGCGCGTCGCGTTCGGCGGGCGCCCCGGTGGGGGCGCCCAGCGGGTGGCCGGTCTCGGCCTGCACGAGTCCGGAGCCGCCAAACAGCAGGGCCAGCAACAGAAGTAGCAGGTTGAGGGAAGGGCCTCGGAACAGGTCTTGGTCGGTGCGCATGGCGTTACTGTATAACACTCAGTCTGCGGTGTGGTGTGCGTGGCGTCCGATCGCGCGGCAGCACCGGGCTCAGTCGCATTCCAGCGTGGCGGTTTCCGCGAAGTGACGGCCCAGGTCGTTGACCGGGCTGCGGTCCGAACGTTCCAGGGTGGCGGCGTAGCGGATCAGCTGCGGGTCCGGTCGGGGCTCGGTGACGGCGACCTCGCAACCGGGTCGATTCTCCACGAAGACGATGTCGTCCGGATCGTGCCGGATCTCGATCCAGTATTCCGGATCGAAGACGCGGTAGGTGAAGGCGTCACCGGCGGTGATGTCGTGTTCGTCCAGCGGCAGCTCGAAACGCAGGTGCAGGCGCCGGTCCTCCAGGGTCAGGCGCGCGTTGCGGGCCTGCGGCACGTCCAGGCGCTCGTCGCCCAGGTTCAGTTCGGTGAAGTAGTCATAGGCAGCCAGGTTTCCGAGCATGCGTTCGGCGGCGTGTTCCAGCGCCGCATCGATGCCGGTGGCACCGTCGAGGTCCCGGGTCAGGTCTTCCAGCAGCATGTGGCTGTAGGTCGGGTCGATGCGCCAGGATTGCTCCATGCTCGCCAGGTTGCCGGCATCGTCGAAGACCAGCCCCATGCGCAGGTCGATCCACGCATGCGGGTGGGCGAGCGCGCCGGCCGGCAGGAGCAGACCCAGAACCAGCGTCAATCGCATGAGCCAGGGGCGCAGATGCATCGGCTTCAGGTGGCGCGCTGCCAGCGCGTGCCATCCGGCGTGTCTTCCAGCTCGATGCCGCGCGCGACGAGTTCGTCGCGGATGGCATCCGCCTTGGCGAAGTCGCGGCCCTGGCGCGCGGCCTTGCGTGCGGCGATGCGCTCCTCCACCCAGGCGGCCAGGTCATCGTCCCCGGCGTCGCCCTGAAACCACGTGGCTGGGTCCTGTTGCAGCAGACCCAGCAGGGCGGCGCCCGCCAGCAGTTCACCCTTGCGGCGGGCCCGTTCGGCATCGTCGGATGCTGTTGCCAGGGCGTCGGTCATGCGGTGCAGCGCGGTGATCGCGGCGGGGGTGTTCAGGTCATCCAGCAGCGCCGTGAACACTGCCGTGTTGGAGGCAGCAATGTCGTCGGCCTCGATGTCGGCCACATCGCGCAGTACGCGGTACAGGCCATTCAGGCTGTTGCGCGACTGGGTCAGGGTCTCTTCCGAGAAGTTCAGCGGGGCGCGGTAGTGGCGCGACAGCAGCGCCAGGCGCAGGACCTCGCCGGGGTAGTGCTGCAGCAGGTCGTGCAGCAGCTGAAAATTGCCCAGTGACTTGGACATCTTCTCGCCGTCGATGGTCAGGTGTCCGTTGTGCACCCAGTAACGGGCGTAGTGGGTGCCGTGTTCGTGGCAGCCCTCGGCCGCGCAGCCCTGGGCGATCTCGTTTTCGTGGTGCGGGAAGACCAGGTCGTGGCCGCCGCCGTGGATGTCGATCATCGGGCCCAGGTGGCTGCGGATCATTGCCGTGCATTCCAGGTGCCAGCCGGGGCGGCCCGTGCCCCAGGGGCTCTCCCAGCCGGGCTCGCCCGCCGCGGCCGGCTTCCACAGCACGAAGTCGCCGGGGTGGCGCTTGTAGTCGGCGACCTCGACCCGGGCGCCGGCCTGCATGTCCGCCAGCGAGCGCCCGGACAGGGCGCCGTAGTCCGGGTAGGAGGTCACGTCGAACAGCACGTGGTCGTCGGCCACGTAGGCATGGCCGCGTTCGATCAGGCGTTCGATCAGCTCGATCATCGGCTGGATGTGTTCGGTCGCGCGCGGCTCGAGGGTCGGCTTGAGCGTGCCGAGTTCGGCGATGTCCTCGTGGAAGGCCCGGGTGAAGCGTTCGGTCAGCGCGGCGATGGGCTCGCCGTTGTCGGCGGCGGCCTTGTTGATCTTGTCGTCGACGTCGGTGATGTTGCGGGCGTAGACCACGTGATCCGGGCCGTAGAGCTCGCGCAACACGCGGAACAGCACGTCGAACACGACCACCGGCCGGCCATTGCCGATGTGCACGCGGTTGTACACGGTGGGGCCGCAGACGTAGAGCGTCACCCGCTCCGGGTCCTGGGGCACGAACGGCTCGTCGCGCCCGCCCAGGGTGTTGTGCAGGGTGAGGGTCCGGGCCGCGCTCATTGCCCGGTGTCCTTGCCGTACAGCGTCTCGGGGGCGATCTCGGGATCGCTGGTCACCACGACGGTGTCCTGTCCGACCTGCAGGTAGAAGCAGCTGCGCCGCCCGGTATGGCAGGCCGGGCCGGTCTGGTCGACCTTCAGCAGCAGGGTGTCGCCGTCGCAGTCCAGGTGCAGCGAATGCAGCTGCTGCACCTGCCCGGACTGCTCGCCCTTGCGCCACAACGCCTGGCGCGAGCGCGAGTAGTAGCAGACGCGTCCGGTCGCCAGGGTCTCGTCCAGGGCCTCGCGGTTCATCCACGCCAGCATCAGGACCTCGCCGGTGTCGTGCTGCTGGGCAATGGCGGGGATCAAACCGCCGGCATTGAGCTTCAGGCGATCCAGGACCGCTGGGGTCGGGTGGCGCTCGCCACGGGACTCGCCTTCGAGTTGCTTGAACATCGCTGCGTCCGCTTGCGGGAGCGGCGAAGAATACCATTTTCGAACCGCGCTCCGAAGCCCGCGAACTGGCCCCGCCTGCCCTGGGTTGCGCTTGGGCCACGGGTGGTCGATGCTCGAGACAGGACAGCTGGCGGGCAGGGAATGCCGGCCGCGTCTCCGTGGCGGTCGGAGGAATGGCATGGCGGGAGGCAACAAGGGAAGCTGGAGACCCAGCGCGGGGCGCACCGCGTTACTCGTCGCCGTGCTGTATCTGATCGTCGGGCTGCTCTGGATCGCCCTGTCCGACCGGGCCCTGCTGCTGATGGTCGACGATCTGGAGCTGCTGGGGCAGTTGCAGACCCTCAAGGGCTGGGGCTACGTGGTGGTCACAGCCATCCTCCTGTTCCTGCTGGTGTATTTCCCCCTGAAGGATCGTGACCGCGCCTCGCGCGAGGCGCGCCGGCTCACCGGGATTGTTGAACGTTCCCCAGTGGTTGCCATTGAGTGGGCTACCACCCCCGGCTGGCCGGTCACCTTTGTCTCCCCGAATATCGAGCGCTGGGGCATTGCCCGCGATGCCCTGCTGCGCGGCGAGGTGCACTATGCCGACCTGATTCATCCCGACGATATCGACCGCATCGTGGCCGAGGTCGCCGCGCACATCGAGCGCGGCCCGGACCGTTACACCCAGTTGTATCGTCTGCGGGACGGACCGGGCGGCTGGGTCTGGCTGGAAGACCGGACCTGGCTGACCCGTGACGAGTCCGGGCAGGTCATCCGTATCAATGGTCTGCTGGTGGACGTGACCGAACGCCGGCGCGCCGAGCAGGACCTGCGTGATTCCGAGACCCGCTTCCGCGCGATCTTCGACAACGTGCAGGAGGCGATCCTGCTGCAAGACCTGGATACCGAGGCCCTGATCGGGATTAACGCTGCGGCCGAGAAGATGTACGGCTACAGCCGTGCCGAGCTGCTGGCCTGCAACGTGGACGACCTTAGCGCGGACGAGACCGGATTCGACGTTCAGCGCCAGAAGGCCCTGATGGAGCGCGCCCGGCGTGGCGAACAGTTGGTGTTCGAGTGGCGCGCCCGGCACCGTGACGGCCACGGGTTCTGGGTGGAGGCCAACCTGCAGGTCACCGAGATCGCCGGAGAGAAGCTGCTGCTGGTGACGCTGCGCAATATCGAGGCGCGCAAGCAGGCGGAGGCCGCCCTGGCACGCCAGGTGGATCGCTTGAGCCAGGCCGAGCGCCACGCCGGCCTGGGCAGCTGGGAGTACCTGCTGGAGAGCCGCGAGCTGTGGTGGTCCGATCGGTTGTATGCGCTGCTGGGCTGTGATGCCCACTACGGCAAGCCGACGCTGGAGTCGTTTGCCCGCAATTTCTTCGACCTCGAGTCCGCGGACGGGGCGAGCTTCTCCGCGGCGATGGAGACCCTGATCGCCGGCGGCCGGCCCGGGCCCCAGCGGTTGCTCCTGAAGGCCCGGCCCGAGGCGCGCGAGGAGGCCTGGTTCAGTCTCACCATGGAGGCGCCGATCGAGCGCGCCGACGGCCTGCATTACGTACAGGGCACGGTGCTGGAGGTGACCGAGCTCAAGCGTAACGAACTGGAACTGCGCAATCTGAACGCCACGCTCGAACAGCGGGTGGCGGAACGCACGGCGGCCCTGCAGGCGCTCAACCAGGAACTGGAATCGTTTTCCTATGCCGTCTCCCACGACCTGAAGGCACCCCTGCGCGGAATCGAGGGCTACAGCCAGTTGCTGGAGGCGGACTACGGCGAGCAGCTGGAGGGTGAGGGTCGCGTCTTCCTCAGCAATATCCGCAATGGCGTGGCGCAGATGAACGAACTGATTTCGGATCTTCTGGCCTACTCGCGCATGGAGCGTCGGCCGCTGGAGGAGCGCACCGTCCGCGTGCGCGCGCTGGTGGAGGAGGTGCTGGAGTCGGTGGATCCGGGACTCCGTGAGCGCGCCGAGGTGAGTATCGAGATCGACCCTGATCTCTGCTTTGTAAGCGACCCGGATGGCGTCGCCCTGATCCTGCGCAACCTGCTGGAGAACGCGTTCAAGTTCAGTGCCGAGCGCGAGGCCCCGCAGGTAACGGTGCAGGCCGAATCCCGCAGCGCTACACTCGGGATCACGGTGCGGGATAACGGGATCGGTTTTGACATGGCGTTTCGGGATCGTATCTTCGATATCTTCCAGCGCCTGAACCGAGCCGAGGCTTATCCGGGGACCGGCGTCGGCCTGGCCCTGGTGCGCCGTGCAGTCCACCGGCTGCGCGGCGAGATCCGCGCCGAGGGCACGCCGGGCGAGGGGGCCGCCTTCCACGTGGAGTTCCCGCGATGAGCCACGCCGGACGTCAGCCCTCCATCCTGGTGGTGGAGGACAACCCGGTGGATATCGATCTGATGCAGCGCGCCTTCAAGCGGAGAAACCTCTCCAACCCGCTGGAGACCGCGCGCGATGGGGTGGAGGCGCTGGAGTTTCTCGATCGCTGGGAGCGCGGCGAACTCGCGCCGCCGGCGGTGATCCTGCTGGATATCAAGCTGCCCAAGGTGGACGGACTGGAGGTGCTTCGGCGTATCCGTGCGCACGAACGCTTCCGGCGCATTCCGGTGGTGATGCTGACCTCCTCCAATGAGGACCGTGACATCGCCACTGCCTATGACTGCGGCGCCAACTCCTACATCGTCAAACCAGTGGATTTCGCCCAGTTCGTGCAGGTCGCCGAGCAGGTCGAGCTCTACTGGTGCCTGCTTAACCACCCGCCGGTCTGAAGCCGCGGCCCCCTTGCAACCCGAGACCCCATGCGAATCCTGCTCGTAGAAGATAACTCGGCAGATGCCGATCTGCAGCGCCGCGTCCTGGAACGTCAGGTGCCGGGCGCCGACGTGTCCCCGGCGGGGTCTCTGGCCGAGGCGCGCGCGGCGCTGACCGGGGCGGATGGCTTCGACTGTGTGGTGGTGGATCTGCGCCTGCCGGATGGCAGCGGTCTCGACTTGATCAGCGAGCTGCACGCCGCGGGACGCGGCGAGGCCGTGCTGGTGCTCACCGGGCACGGCGAACAGGAAACCGTGGTGGCGGCGTTTCGCGCGGGTGCCGATGACTATCTGACCAAGGCCGATGGCTACCTGGAGCGCCTTCCGGGGCGGGTGGTGGATGCTTGCGCCCGGCGCGAGCTGCGGGTGATCGAGGCGCGTGAGCCGCTGCGGGTACTGTATGTCGAGCACAGCGAATTCGATGTCGGCCTGACCTGTCGCGAACTGGCGCGCACGGCCCCACATGTGCAGCTGGCGACGATGCACACCGCCGAGGAGGCCCTGGCGGCGCTACCGGAAAGTGCCGCCGGGGAGCTGGGCTTTGACTTGTTGTTGGTGGACTACCGGTTGCCCGGGATCGACGGCCTCGAGCTGGCGCGCCTGGTGCGCGAGGACCGCGGACTGGACCTGCCGACCATCCTGGTGACCGGGCAAGGCACCGAGGACCTCGCCGCGCGTGCCCTGCGTATGGGCGTGGAGGATTACACGGTCAAGCACGAGGGCTATCTGAAGACCCTGCCGATGCTGCTGGACCAGGTGTATGCCCGCGTGCGGCTGCGCCGGGAACGTGCGGCGCTGGCGGCCTCCGAACGGCGCTACCGCGAGGTGATCGAACGCGCCGGCGATATCGTCTTCGAGACCGATGCCGCCGGTTGCTGGCGTTTCCTCAATCCGGCCTGGACGGCCATCACCGGCCATTCGGTGGAATTGTCGATTGGCGAGGAGATGTTGTCGTTCATGCCGCTGGAGGATCGCGGTTTGGCCGCGCGACTGCTGACGCGCGCCGTGGAGGCCGACGACGGCCGGCTGGAGGCCGAGATTCGTCTGCGCGCAGCCGACGGCTCGCTGTGCTGGCTGGAGCTGCGCGGCCAGGTCAATCTGGATGCCGCGGGCCGGGCCACGGGCCTGTCCGGGAGTCTGGTGGACGTGACCCGGCGGGTGCTGGACCAGCGCGTTCAGGAGGTACGCGGGAACGTACTGGCACGCCTGGCCACGGGGGAGCGCGATCCACGCCTGCTGGAGGATGTGGTCAAGGGCCTGGAATCGCTGGCGCCTGACCTGCACGGCTGCATCATGCTGCTGGATGCCGACAGTCAGGAACTCTACGGCGTGGCGGCTCCGCGGCTGCCGGACCCGCTGCGCAGTGCGACCCGCCGGATCCGCGCTGCCCAGGGGGTGGCCTCCTGCGGCGAGGCCGCCTGGAGTGGCGAGCCGATGATCATCGAGGACTGCGGGACGCACCCGAACTGGGCCGGGTTCTGCGATCTCGTGCGTGGGGCGGGCTTTGGCGCTTGCTGGTCGTTCCCCTTCCGGGATGCCGACGGTGGCGTGCTGGGCACCCTGGGTATTTATCTCGGCGCGTCACGCGGACCCTACCCTGGCGAACGGGTGCTGATCGACGAGTTCACCCAGATCGCGGGGCTGGCGGCGCAGAAGCTGCGCGTCTCGCAGGCACTCGGCGAGCGCGAGCGCGCGCTGCGCACTGCCGCCGAGCTGACCGTGGAACTGTTGCGCGAGGACAACCCCGCCAGCGTGATCCACCGGCTGCTGGCCGAACTGGGGCAGGAGGCTGGCGCCGACCGGGCCTATGTGCTGGTGGCCGAACTGGACCACGCGGTGCGCGAGGCCCTGGATATCCACCGCTACTACTGGGTGCGTTCGGATGCCGAGGAGATGATCCGCCCGCCGCCGCTGCGCAACCTGAGCCTGGAATCGGTCCTGCCGCGCTGGCACGAGATCCTGCAGGGCGGCGGTGCGATCGATGTGCTGACCCGCGAGCTGCCGGATGAGGAACGCGCGATCCTGGAGGCCTCGCAAAGCCAGGCTGTGCTGCTGGTACCCCTGTACGTGGAGGGCGAGTACCGCGGGTTCCTCGCGCTCGACCGGGTGCGGCGCGCGCAGCGCTGGACCGATGCGGACCAGAGCCTGGCGCGCATCGTCGCCTCCAGTCTGGGGGCGGCGCTGGAACGGCGCCAGGCCTTGCTGGGCCTGCGGCGCATGGCGGCGGTATTCGAGAGTACCCGTGACGGCATCATCATCACCGACCTGACCCCGCGGATCGTCGCGGTGAATCCGGCCTTCGTCGACATCACCGGTTTTTCCGAGGGCGAGGCCCTGGGGCGCAACCCGAGCTTTCTGCAGTCCGGGCGCCATGACGGAGAGTTCTTCAAGCACATGTGGGACAGCCTGCAGCGCGAGGGTCACTGGCAGGGCGAGATCTGGAACCGCCGGCACAATGGTGAGGTGGCCCCGCAGTGGCTGAGCCTGAACACCGTTTACGACGAACAGGGTCAGGCCCTGCACTACTCCGGGGTGCTGACCGATATGTCCGAGTTGCGCCGCTCGGAGGAAGAGTTGCAGTACCTGGCTCAGAACGACGCCCTGACCGACCTGCCCAATCGCAGCCAGCTGCAGGTGATGCTGGGGCAGGCGCTGGAGCGTGCCCGCATGCATGGGCACCGGATTGCGGTGCTGAATCTCGATCTGGACCGGTTCAAGAACGTGAACGATTCCATGGGGCACCCGGCGGGCGATCAGGTGCTGGTGGAGGTCGCGCGGCGTCTGCGCGGGGTGCTGGGGCCAACCCATGTGCTGGGTCGGCTGGGCGGCGATGAATTCCTGATTGTGGCGGAGAACCCGGACAGCGACGACGAGATCGCGCGCTGCGCCCGCAGTTTGCTGGCAAGCTTCGAGCGCCCCTTTACGCTGGAGGACGGGCGTTCGGTCTATCTGAATGGCAGCATCGGTATCAGTCTCTACCCCGATCATGGCGACACCGTGACCGCGCTGATCCAGCACGCGGATGCGGCGATGTACCAGGCCAAGGCATCCGGGCGCCAGACCTGGAGTGTCTATACCCAGGCCCTGACACGCGCGGCCGACGAGCGCCTGGAGCTGGAGAACCGACTGCGCCAGGCCCTGCAGGACGACAACGGCGAGTTGCGGCTGCATTTCCAGCCACAGGTGCGGCTGGAGGACGGGCAACCCTTCGGCATGGAGGCGCTGCTGCGCTGGCAGCCGGCACAGGGGGAGATGATCCCGCCGGATCGCTTTATCCCGATCGCCGAGGACACCGGGTTGATCGTTGCGCTGGGCGAGTGGGTATTGCGCGAGGCCTGCGACGCCGGGCGCCGATTGCTGGACCGCGGCGCCGGAGATTTCGGTCTGGCGGTCAATCTGTCCCCGGTGCAGCTGCAGCGCAGCGACTTCGTCAATCGCGTGGCGGAGATCCTGGCGCTGACCGGCTTCCCGGCCGCCCAGCTGGAGCTGGAGATCACCGAGACCGCGATCATGCAGCAGGGCGATCAGGCGATTGCACGGTTGGTGGCGCTGAAGGCGCTGGGGGTGAAGCTGGCCATCGACGACTTCGGGACCGGGTATTCCTCGCTGGCGGCCTTGAGGACCTATCCGCTGGATGTCCTGAAGATCGACCGCAGTTTCGTGGATGGTGTTGCCAGCGAGAGCGCCGACCGCGAGATCGCCGCCACCATCATCGCGATGGGCCGCAACCTGAACATGCAGGTGATCGCCGAAGGCGTGGAGACGGCGGAGCAGGCGGCCTTCCTGCAGGAGCGCGGCTGTGCCCTGGGTCAGGGGTATCTCTACAGTCGGCCGCTGGAGATCGAGGCGCTGGATGCCTGGATGACGAAGCATGCCGGCCTGCCGACACCCTGAGGGGGCCCGCTGGTCAGTGTCGTCAGGCATGCCCGCATGGCATCCCCTGGGCCGCTCCGGTAGCCTTTAGGCCCGTCTCTTGCCCGGAGCTGCCCCGATGTCCGATCCGTCCCGTCCCACTGCCTTGCGTTCGATCACCTTTCACGGCCTGGAGCCGGGGCCGCGTCTGATCGTGCTGGGGGCGGTGCACGGCAACGAGACCTGTGGCACCCAGGCCACCGAACGCCTGCACGCGGAGCTGGAGTCGGGGCAGCGGCGTTTGCTGCGCGGACAACTGACGCTGGTGCCGCGCACCAACCCGCTGGCCTATCAGCTGGAAAGCCGCATGGGCGAGCGCAACCTGAACCGCAATCTGCGCGTGACCGACGACCCACAGGACTTCGAGGACCGCATCGCCAACGTGCTGTGCCCGCTGCTGGCGGCGCATGATGTGCTGCTGGATCTGCACTCGTTCCACACCGGTGGGCAGCCGTTCATCATGCTCGGCCCGCGCGATAATGACGGCGAGCTGGAAGGCTTCACGCACGCGGCCGAGGAACAGGCGCTGGCGGCCTGCCTGGGGCCGCAGCGCATGGTCGAGGGCTGGCTGGATACCTACGCCCGCGGGGTCGCGCGCCGGATGAAGAACCC
>NZ_MVAR01000007.1 GCF_001999325.1 Thioalkalivibrio versutus | reverse complement strand
TGGAGAGACATAGAATCTCCTACCGGTCGGGGAGCTTCAGCTCTTCCTCGGTCTCGTCGGCGGAGGCCACCCCGCCCCCGAAGTTCAGGCGCCACTCGAGATCGGCGCGCGAATCCGCCTTGTTCAGGGCCTCGTCCAGCATGACGTCGCCGGTCTTGAACAGCTTGACGATCGCCTGATCGAAGGTCTGCATGCCCACGGAGCTCCCCTTGGCCATGATCTCCTTGATCTCGCTGATCTTCTCGTCGCGGATCAGCTCGGAGATGTAAGGCGTGTTGACCAGAATTTCCAGCGCGGCAACGCGTCGCCCGTCCTTGGTCTGCAGCAGGCGCTGGGCGACGATCGCACGCAGGTTCAGTGACAGGTCCGACAGGATCTGCGGGCGGTTGTCCTCGGGGAACAGGTTGATCACTCGATCCAGGGCCTGGGTGGCATTGGTCGCGTGCAGGGTGGTCAGGACCAGGTGCCCGGTATCGGCATAGGTCAGCGCCGCGCGCATGGTCTCGCGCGAGCGGACCTCGCCGACCATGATCACGTCCGGGGCCTCGCGCATGCCCTCCTGCAGGGCGTGATCGAAGCTGGGGGTATCGATGCCCACCTCGCGCTGGCCGACGATGGAGCGCTTGTGGCTGAACAGAAACTCGATCGGATCCTCGACCGTCAGGATATGCCCACTCTGGTTCGTGTTGCGGTGATCGATCATCGACGCCAGGGTGGTCGACTTCCCGGTGCCGGTGGCCCCGACAATCAGGATCAGCCCGTCGTTGTAGGCCACAAACTGCTTGAGCACCTCGGGCAGCCCGAGCTGCTCGATGGTCGGGATGGCGACCCGGATGAAGCGGATGACCATCGCGACCTCGCCGCGCTGGCGATAGACATTCACACGAAAGCGCCCCAGGCCCTCGCGCGACAGGCCGAAGTTGACGGCCGTCTCGCGGTCGAAGGTCTCCGCCTGATGTTCGCTCATCAGCTCCCGCGCAATGCTCTCGGCCTGACCGGGCGCCAGCGCCTTGCGCGAGATCGGCTGCAGCGCGCCGTCGACCTTGATACTGGCCGGCGCGCCGGTCAGAAAAAACAGGTCCGAGGCGGCCTTCTGGGCCATCAACTTCAGGTAGGGCTCGATCTGCAACTGGCTCATGTTTTCTGTTTCCCCAACGACTAGCGCAGGTTGAAGTCCTCGGCGCGCTCGTCCACGGACAGGCCTTCGCCCTCATCCGTTACGGCGGGGGCCCCGTCGTCCTGGGCTCGCTGGCTGTCGAGCTTGATGCGCAGGCGCAGGTCGTTCACCGAGTCGGCGTTGCGCAGGGCCTCGTCATAACTGATGTGGCGATGCTCGTAGAGGTCGAACAGGGCCTGGTCGAAGGTCTGCATGCCCTGCTCGCGGGACCGGGACATCAGCTCCTTGATCTCGTGCACCTGGCCCTTCAGGATCAGGTCGGCCATCAGCGGGGTGTTGATCAGGATCTCCACCGCCGGCACCCGGCCCTCGCCGCCTTCCTTGCGTACCAGGCGTTGCGAAATCACGGCCTTCAGGTTCAGCGACAGGTCCATCAGGAGCTGTTCGCGCCGGTCCTCGGGGAAGAAGTTAATGATGCGGTCCAGTGCCTGGTTGGTGCTGTTCGCGTGCAGCGTCGACAGGCACAGATGCCCAGTCTCCGCGAAGGCAACGCCGTAGTCCATGGTCTCGCGGTCGCGGATCTCGCCGATCAGGATCACGTCCGGCGCCTGGCGCAAGGTGTTCTTCAGCGCGATCTCGTAGCTCTCGGTGTCCACCCCGACTTCACGCTGAGTGATGATGCTCATCGCATGCTCGTGAACGAACTCGATGGGGTCCTCGATGGTGACGATGTGGTCGGCTGTCGTGCGGTTGCGATAGCCGATCATGGCCGCCAGCGAGGTCGACTTGCCCGAGCCGGTGCCGCCGACAAAGATCACCAGGCCACGACGCTCCTGGGTAATCTTCTCCAGCTGCGGCGGCATCTGGATGTCCTCGAACTTCGGGATCACGGAATTGATGGTTCGCAGCACCATGCCCGGGCTGCCACGCTGGGTGAAGACGTTTACGCGAAAACGCGACACGCCCTGCAAGCCAATCGCGAAGTTGCACTCCTGGTGGCGCTCGAACTCGGCCGACTGCTTGTCGTTCATCATCGAGCGAACCAGCGCCTGGGTATGCGAGGCCGTCAGGTTCTGTTCGGTCATCCGCACCACGCGGCCGTCGATCTTCGCCGCCGGCGGCATGCCCACCGTGATGAACAGATCCGACCCGTCCCGGTCCACCAGGGCCCGTAGCAGGTCGTGCATGTACTTGATCGCCTTGTCACGATCCATGGCATTCTCCCTTGGTACCCGGTCCGACGGTCAAGCGCATCGGCGGCGTGGTGGTCAGATGGAATCCGGGTTGCTGGCCTTGCGGCGGGCGTCCTCGCGGCTGATCACGCCCTGCGCGAGCATGTCCTTCAGGCACTGATCCAGCGTCTGCATGCCGGAGCCGGAACTGGTCTGGATGGTCGAGTACATCTGCGCGATCTTGTTTTCGCGGATGAGGTTCCGGATCGCCGGCGTGCCGAGCATGATCTCGTGCGCCGCGACGCGCCCGCCGCCAATCTTCTTCATCAGGGTCTGCGCGATGACCGCACGCAGCGACTCCGACAGCATGGCCCGCACCATATCCTTCTCGGCCGCCGGGAACACGTCGACGATGCGGTCGATCGTCTTGGCCGCCGAACTGGTGTGCAGGGTGCCGAACACCAGGTGGCCGGTTTCGGCCGCGGTCAGGGCCAGGCGAATGGTCTCGAGATCACGCAGTTCGCCGACCAGGATGGTGTCCGGGTCCTCGCGCAGGGCCGAGCGCAGGGCCTCGCTGAAGCCGTGGGTGTCGCGGTGTACCTCGCGCTGGTTGATCAGGGACTTCTTCGATTCGTGCACGAACTCGATCGGGTCCTCGATGGTGAGAATATGCCCGTAGTCGTTTTCGTTGCGGTGGTTGACCATGCCCGCCAGCGTGGTGGACTTGCCCGAACCGGTCGGGCCGGTCACCAGCACGATACCGCGCGGGTAGTCCGAGATCTCCTCGAAGATGCGCGGGGCACCCAACTCTTCCAGCGTCAGGACCTTGGAGGGGATGGTACGGAAGACCGCCGCTGCGCCTCGATCCTGGTTAAAGGCGTTGACACGAAAACGCGCCAGCCCCGAGATTTCGAACGAAAAGTCTGTCTCCAGGAACTCTTCGTAGTCCTTGCGCTGGCGGTCGTTCATGATGTCGTAGATCAGGCCCTGGACCTCCTTGTGGTCCATGACCGGCACGTTCACCCGGCGCATGTCGCCGTCGATACGTACCATCGGCGGCATGCCCGCGGAGATGTGCAGGTCCGAGGCCCCGTTCTTGACCGAAAAGGCCAGCAACTGCGTGATATCCATGCATCCCCCTGTTGTCGGGCGTAACGCCGACCCGCGCCAACGCCCTGGTGGCAGCCACGACCACCACCCCCTGTCGCTTATGAAGGCCCGCGCGAAAATCCGCGGTGACCTTGTGTTCTTCCGGACTATATCATAGGGAAATGACCACACCAGACCATGCCCTGAGCACCGTTCGAGCCCGTATCGAGGCCGCCTGCCGCGAGGCCGGACGCGACCCGGATTCGGTCCGTCTATTGGCCGTCAGCAAGACCCGCGGTGCGGACGAGATCCGTGCCCTGCATGCTCTGGGACAGTCCGCCTTCGGCGAGAATTACGCCCCGGAGCTGGTGGACAAGTACGACACCCTGGAGGCCGCACCCGCGCCGCTCGGCCTCGAGTGGCACTTCATCGGCGCGCTGCAAGGCAACAAGACCCGCGCGGTGGCCGAACGCGCCGCCTGGGTGCATACCGTCGACCGCGAGCGTATCGCCCGGCGCCTGTCGGATCAGCGTCCGGAGGGCATGCCGCCGCTGCAGGTATGCCTGCAGGTCAACATCAGCGAGGAACCGCAAAAGGCCGGCGTCGCACCCGGGGAGGTCGCCGCCCTGGCCGCCGCAGTGCAGGACCTGCCCGGCCTCGCGTTGCGCGGACTGATGGCCATTCCGGCCACCGCCGCCGACATCCCGCTACAGCGGGAACCCTTCGCGCGCCTGCGCGCCCTGCTCGATACCCTGAACGCAGGGGGCCATTCGCTGGATACACTGTCCATGGGGATGTCGGGCGATCTCGAGGCCGCCATTCTCGAGGGGGCAACCATCGTGCGCATCGGCACCGCCCTGTTCGGCCCGCGCCAACCCAAATGCAAGGAATCCACATGACGGAACACCGCTTCGAGGTCGGCTTCGTCGGGGCCGGCAACATGGGCGAGGCCCTGCTTCAGGGGCTGGTCCAGTCCGGCCATGCCGCCGAACGCATCGCCATCGCCGACAAGGGCGCCGAGCGCGTACGCGATCTGCAGGCGCGTTACCCGGGGCTCGCCAGTGGTAGCGCCACCGAACTGGCGGCCCAGAGCGCCACCCTGGTGCTTGCGGTGAAGCCACAGACCCTGCCGGAGCTCGCCCCGACGCTGCGCGATGCGGTGCAGCAGGGTCAACCTCTGGTGATCTCGGTAGCCGCGGGCACCACCACCACCCAGTTGGCCGGGTGGCTGGGCGACGCCACGCGCCTGGTCCGCGCGATGCCGAACACCCCGGCCCTGGTCGGCGCCGGGGTCACCGGACTCTACGCCGCCCCCACCGCAAGCCCCGAGGATCGCGCCACGGCCACCCGGCTGCTGGAGGCGGTGGGCCGCGCGATCTGGGTGGAGGACGAGGAGCAGATGCACGCCGTGACCGCCACCTCCGGCAGCGGACCGGCCTACGTGTTCCTGATGATCGAGGCGATGCAGGAGGCCGCGAAGTCACTGGGGCTGCCGGCGGATACCGCACTGGAACTGACCCTGGGCACCCTGGCCGGGGCCACCCGTCTGGCCGCAGAGGGCGACGAGAGCGCCGCGGAGCTGCGCCATCGCGTCACCTCCCCGGGCGGCACCACCGAACGCGCCCTGCAGGTCCTGGAGGACGGCGACCTGCGCGACCTGATGCGCCGCGCCATGACCGCAGCCGCCGAACGCTCGCGCGAACTCGGCCGCTGAAACCCTGAGTCACCACGAAACGCACGAAGGAGGGCCCGGTCAAGAGCGGTTGGTGGTGGGGCAATCAGCGCAGTTCTGCCAACAACTGGCGGATCATGCGCTCGGCCTGGGGGCCATAGCCGCCGCCGAACAGGTGGTCGTGGTTGAGGATGTGGTAGAGGTTGTAGAGTGTGCGCCGCACGCCATAGCCGGGGTCGATGGGCAGAATCTCCTCGTAGGCGGCGACGAAGTCCTGGCCCGGGTGACCGAACAGCTCCATCATCGCCAGGTCGGCCTCGCGGTCGCCGTAGTACACCGCCGGATCGAAGATCGTCACGCTGCCATCCGCCAGGAACCCCCAGTTGCCGCTCCACAGGTCGCCGTGCAGCAGGGAGGGTTCCGGCTGATAGTCGCTAAAGAAGCCGCCCAGCGAGGACTCCAGTTCCTCCAGCGCCCCCAGTAGCGATCCCGCCGCCCCACGCTCCCGCGCCAGCCGACGCTGGAAGCCCAGACGTTCATCACGATAGAACGCCGCCCAGTCGTCGTGCTCGGTATTCGGTTGCGGCGTACTGCCAATGAAATTGTCGTGATCCAGCCCGAAGCGCGGACGGGTCTTCTGGTGCATGTCGGCAATCCCGTGCCCCAGAGCCACCCCGTCGCGGGGGCCGCCCAGCGCCAGGTTCTCCAGCACCAGAAAGTGCGTGCCACCCGCCGATCCGGTGCCGACGACAGCGGGGATTTTCAGGCGTTCGCAGCGCGCGAGTTCTTCCAGGCCGCGCGCCTCGGCCGCGAACATCGCAGCGCCCTCGCCCCCACTCAGCTTGACGAAGAACGCCCGCCCGTCGCTTCCGGTGAAACGCTGCGCCTGATTGATGGAGCCCCCGGAACAGGCCTGGCTTCCTGTTGGCTCGAAGGGCATTCCGGTATGGTCGGCAATACACTGGGCCACCGCCGCCGTCACGGCATCGGGGCCCGTTGAATCGAATTGGTTCATCCTTGGCATCCGGGTTCCATGTCAGTGTGCAGGTTACCGGCTGTCGCAGGATCCGTCAGGAGACCCCCATGGCCTTTCGCAAGCTCGAACCTCTGTGCGACAAGATCGGCGCCGAGCGCATCCGCGCGGTGATCGACGACTTTTACCGCCGCCTGTCGGCCGACCCCCAGATCGGCCATCACTTCGCGCGCATCCAGGATTTTCCGGATCACGTGAAACGCATCGCCGATTTCTGGTACATGAACCTGGGCGGGCGCCTGGAAGAGCCGCCGACCATCGACATGGTCGGCAAGCACGCACCGCTGAACCTGACCGAGGCCGACCTGGCCGTCTGGATGCGCCACTTCAAGGCCACGACCGAGGAGCACCTGGAGCCACCTCTGGCGGCCGAATGGCAGCAATTGGCCGACGGCATCGCCAGTCGCATGCGCGAGGACATCATCCGCGGCTGACCCGCCTTTGTTGGACCACGAAACACACCAAGGCACGAAGAAGGGCCACGTCCAGGTCAAGCACCGTTCAGAGGAAGCCGGGAGCATTGTGGCGTGGCGACGGGCGAGCCCCGTGCCTGGAGCCTTTGCGGTCGCCGTTGGCGATGCCCTGCGGCGAGGGCCCGTGGCGGATGTCCGTCACCAAATCGGCTCCTGACAGGCCGTCGCGCCAGGGGTCGGCAGAGGCCTCAGGCCTCCGGGCGATCGAGCGCCTGCTGCTCTTCAAGCCTTCCGGTTGCAAACCGCCCTTGGCCTTCTTCGTGGCTTTGTGCGCTTCGCGGCGGGCAGACTAGCAGGCGTTGTCGGTATAACCCGGGGCGTCGCAGAAGGCACGGCTGAGGGTGATGCCCGCCTCGCCAGGCAGTGTGGCCAGGTGGCGTTCGCGGCTCGCGGCGAGGCCATCCTGCGGCGTGACCGGATACAGCAGGGTGGCCAGCGACGGCGGCTCCTGCCCCAGGCGGACCGCGTACAGGATGCGGTAGGCAAACACACGGCGGATGTAGTCGCGGGTCTCGGAGAACGGGATCAGTTCGGCCCAGATATCCGGATCCATCGCGCGGTCCTCCGGCAGCCAGGAACTCACGCGGTGGGCGCCGGCATTGTAGGCCGCGGAGGACAGCATGCTGTGGCCTCCGAAACGGTCGAGATTGCGCCGCAGGTAGTAGGTGCCAAGCCGGGCATTGGTCGCCGGGTCGAGGATGTCCCAGTCGGAGTTCACGCGCACACCCGCCGCCGAGGCGATCGACCGACCCGTCGCGGGCATGACCTGCATGATACCCAGCGCCCCGGCACCGGAACGGACGTCGTAGAGGAAGGCACTCTCCTGGCGTGCGATCGCCATGGCCCAGGCCGGGTCGATACCCTGTTCACGGGCGCCGGCCACGATCAGGTCATCAAAGGCGAGCGGGAAGCGCAGCTCGATGTCGTCCCAGTTGCGGGCGCGCGCCGCGGTGAAGATCGCGCGGTCGTGCCAGCCCCAGTCGGCGAAGGTGCGCGCCGCCGCCTCCAGCTCTGCAGTATCCATGTCGGCCACGGCGTGCGTCCATTCGCGGCGGGCCTCGGCGTTACGGTCCAGGCGGACCAGTTCGCGCATGCGCTGCATGCCGGCGTGCGTGCGCATGGCGGCACGCTGCCCGTCTTCCAGCACCAGGGGCTGATGCCCGATGCGATAGGGCTGCCCCAGGCGGTCGGCCGCCAGGAAGCCGTAGAAGTTGCGTTCGCGGGCCGCGCGCTCGTAGAAGCCGCGTGCGGCCTCCAGCGACTCGATCTGTTCCAGGGCACGGGCATACCAGTACTGCCACGCCGCCTCGTCGCGCACGTCGCGATCCATGGCGCGGATCGCGTCCATCACCACCTCCCAGTCGCGCTCGTACAATGCCGCGCGCACCTGCCACTGGCGCAACTGGGTGTCGAACACCTCGGGCTCCAGGGCCGCCATGAAGTCCAGCGCCTCGGGGCGATAGCGCAGCGCGAGGCGCAGGGCCAGGGCATGCTGCACGCGCCCGGCCGATTCGGAAGACAGTCCGAGATCACGCCCGTCCTTCTCCCAGCCTTCCAGGGCGGCATCCAGGTCCTGGCGGATCCAGCGGGTGAAGGCCCGCTCCATCAGCGCCTCGGCCGAGCGGTGAGCACCGGCGTCGAAGTCGGCCTCCACAACCCGTGCGGGCTGGCTGGCCAGATCCAGCCAGCGCTCCGCCCACGGGCGGTCATCGCGGTCAAGGTAGCGGCGCAAGTAACGAGCCAGACCCGTCTGTCCCGCCTCGACGGCCAGCACGAATCGATCCCAGGCGAGTTCACCGGTCAGCCCACCGGCATCGCGCCAGGCCTTCAGGGCCGGGTCGCAGGCCGAAGGGCGCGACTGCCCGTGCAGCCAGATGGACTCCACGTCCTCCAGGGCCGCATCGCGTTCTCCCGTCTCCAACAGCGCCTGGCGGCGATTGCAGTCCTGCTCGACGGACAGCGAACGGTCCGAATCGAGGAATTCGAGATACGCCCCCCACTGCTCTTCGCGCGCGAGATGCGTCAGATAGCTCCCGTGCAGCCGGGCTGCCAGCGGGGTGTCGTCATGCTCGCGTACAAAGCGGCGCACGGCATCCGGGTCGGCGCGATTGAGATTGCGCGCCAGATCGCGGTAATCCAGGTAAGGGGTCAGTGGGTAGCCGGTCAGGGTGCTGCGCGCGGCGCGGTAGGCCGTCATGTCGCCGCGGTTCAGGGCGCGCTCGGCGAGCAGGTACAGGCTGCGCTCGAAGACATAAAGGTCTTCTTCGCCAGCGGCCGCCGGCAGCGCCGCCGCCAGGACCAGCAACAGGCCGGCCAGCCCGGCGATTACGTTCCTGGATTGGAGCATGCCCCGCCCTCGTATCAATGGTTTCCTATCATCGGCCTGCACCGGGACGCTTGCAATGAGAATCCTCCGGTTTCGCGCGACGCGGGCGGCAGTTCCGGCATTCCGGGGTTTCAAGAGCCCCTTAACCCGTCTCCAGGGTGCGAAACTCGCCCCGCGCGAGACCATCGAGGGTCCAGGAGTCGACCCGGTAACGCACCAGGCGCAGGGTCGGGTGACCCACCGCCGCGGTCATTCGGCGAACCTGGCGGTTGCGCCCCTCGCGCAGGGTGAGCGCCAGCCAGCGGGTCGGGATATGGCGCCGAAAACGCACGGGTGGGTCGCGCTCCGGGATGTCCGGCGGGTCCATGCGTTCCACCTGCGCCGGGCGGGTCAGGCCATCCTTCAACTCGACACCCTCGCGCAGGGCATGCAACGCGGCATCGTCGGGTTCGCCCTCGACTTGAACCCAGTAGGTCTTGCTGGTCTTGTGCTGTGGCTGGGTCAGACGCGCGTTCAGACGCCCATCGTCGGTCAGGACCAGCAGGCCCTCGCTGTCACGGTCCAGACGACCGGCCGGATAGACCCCGGGGATCGCGATGTAGTCGGCCAGTGTCGGACGACCCTCGGGGTCGGTGAACTGGGGCAGGACACCCCAGGGCTTGTGGAACAATACGACCCGGGCCATAACCAGTGCCTCAGTCGCAGCGCAGGGTGACGCGTTCGGCAAAGTGCCGGCCGAGGTCGTAATCCACGCTGGCGCTATAGTCCAGCGCCAGCGCGCGCGCCACCAGCGCCGGATCCGGGCGCGGCCGTTCGAGCCGGGCCTGACAGGTCGCATCCACCAGTCCGGACGCATCAAGAATCTCCGTACCATGCGGGTCCTGATGCAGGATCTCGATGAAATACGTCGGGTCGTAGACCCGGTAGGCCAGCGGCTCGTCGGTCGGATCGACCGGTTGCTCCAGCTCCAGCCGGAAGCGGAAGTGCAGCAGCCCCGCGTCCATGGCCATCTGGGGATCGGCGGCGGCCGCGATCCCGAGCGCCTCTCCAGCCACCTCCAGGTGGCTGTACCAGCGGTACTCGTCCAGATTGTCGAGGATCTCGGTGGCAAGCCCCTGCAGGCGCGCCTCCGGCGTATCGCCGGACTGATGCTCCTGGGCATCGTCGTACAGGTACTGCCCGTAGGTCGGGTCGAAGCGCCAGTGATGGAGCATATGGGTGATCTGCCCCTCGCCGTCGCGCTCGAAGCTGATCCGCAGGTCGATCCAGGCATGCGGGTGCGCCTGTACGCCGGCCGGCAGAAGCACGAGCGCGGCCAGCACCACGCCGCCCAGGATGTGCAGGCGGCGCATCATGCCGTCTGCCTCGTATCCGTCAGGCCCCAGGCGCCGGCGGCGGCCAGGAGCCGGGCGTGGTAGGCGGGGGCAACACCCAGGTCGTGCAGCCAGGCGGACGCGTCCGGATCGGGGCCCGTCGGATGCAATTCTCCGGGCGCTGGCAGATCCGGGATACGGTCGGCGAGGCCGGTCAGCCGGCGCGAGCGGCGCAGCCGGTCGGCCTGCCCGGCGATGGCCGCGGCTACGGCGGGCGCGCGACGGATGTTGCAGCGGGTGACGGCCGGCGGGTCGGCCAGGACCGTGTCGAGGTCGCGCAACCGGCGCAGGATACGCGCGGCCGTCTTCGGTCCGACCCCGTCGATTCCGGGAATGTTGTCGCTGGCATCCCCGGCCAGGGCCAGCATGTCCGCGACTTGCTCGGGGCGGATGCGAAAGCGCTTTTCGATGGCGCGACGATCCATGTCGACCCCGCGCTCCGGGTCGTGCAGGCGATCCTGCCCGCCTAGGATGACCTGGGTCAGATCCTTGTCGGCACTCTTCACATCGATGCGATAGCCGGCCACGCGCCCGGCGCGGGCCAGGCTGGCGATCAGGTCGTCGGCCTCGTACTCCGCGTCGGCCAGAGTCGCAAACCCCAGCCGGCCCAGCAGTTCGCGGATGCGCGCGAACTGCTCGCGCAGCTCCGGCGGGGCCGGCGGGCGATGGGCCTTGTAGGCAGGGTCAATGCGGTGACGAAAACCCCGGCGCAGGCCGGTGTCGAAACAAAAGGCCACCGGACCCGGCGCGCAGGCCGGCAACCACTGGCAGAGCGAGTGCACCAGGCCGTGCAGCGCACCGCCCGGCCGGCCCTGCGGATCCGGATCCAGGCCACGCGCGAACCAGGCGCGAAAGACAAAGATGCTGCTGTCGACCAGGGTCAGGGTCGGCAACCGCGCATCCGGCACTGGGCCGGCGTCAGGCGAGGCGTTCAAGGTCCTTCCGCACGCCAGCGATGGACTGGTCGAAGCCCGCGCGCTCCTCGGCATTCAGTTCCAGCTCGATGGCACGCTCCATCCCGCCCTGACCGAGGATGCAGGGCACGCCCATGGCCACGTCGCGCTCGCCGTATTCGCCGTCCAGCAGGGCCACCGTGGGCAGCACCCGCCGCCGATCCAAGGCGATCGCCTCGACCATCTCGGCGATGGCCGCCGCCGGGGCGCCGTAGGCGCTGGAGGTCTGCTTCAGGGCCAGGATCTCGGCACCGCCGTGCCGGGTTCGCTCGACGATGTTGTCCAGCGTGGCCTGATCCATGAAGTGATCCAGCGGCACACCGTTGATGGACGAATAGCGCAGCATCGGAACCATGGCATCGCCGTGGCCGCCCAGCACCAGCGCCTGAATGTCATGGGTGGAAAGGCCGGTCTCCAGCGCGATGAAGGCGGCCATGCGCGAGGTATCCAGCACCCCGGCCTGGCCGAAGATACGGTCGCGGCTCCAGCCGGTCTTCTGCCAGGCGCGGTAGGTCAGCACATCCACCGGGTTGGAGACCACCAGGATCCGGCTCTGCGGGGCATGAACCAGGATGTCCTGCAGGATCACATCGAGGATTTCGACGTTCTTGTCCAGCACGTCGGAGCGCGACATGCCGGGCTTGCGCGGCAACCCGGCGGTGATGATCACCAGCTCCGCACCGGCGATCACCGACGCCTCGTGGCTGCCGGTCAGCCGGGTATCGAAACGCAGCAGTGGCGCAGTCTCCTGGATATCCAGGGCGGCGCCGGCCGCCGCGCCCTCGCGCACATCCAGCAGCGCGATGTCGCGGGCGATGTCGCGGCGGGCCAGAAACTGGGCGGTGGATTCGCCGACGCGTCCGGCGCCGATAATGGCGATCTTCTGCATGCGCTGCTCCTCCTACAGGACTGCGTTACAGGCGGGCGACCCCGCTGTCGCGGGCGGCCTGACTGATCGCCTGCGGCACCGTGTCGATCAGACGCGGATCGAACGGGGTCGGCAGGATGTAGTTCGGGCCGAATTCGAGCGTCTCCAGCCCGTAGGCATCCAGCACCACCTGCGGGACGGGCTCGCGAGCCAGTCCGGCCAGGGCGTGTACCGCGGCCACCAGCATCTCGTCATTGATCGTCCGGGCGCGCACATCCAGCGCGCCGCGGAAGATGAACGGGAAGCCGAGCACGTTGTTCACCTGGTTCGGGTAGTCCGAGCGCCCGGTGGCCATGATCAGGTCGTCGCGGGTTGCGTGCGCCAGCTCCGGACGGATCTCCGGGTCCGGGTTGGACAGGGCGAAGACAATCGGCTTCGGCGCCATGGACTGCAGCATCTCCGCAGTCAGCAGGTCCGGGCCGGACAGCCCAATGAACACGTCGGCACCGGCACAGGCATCGGCCAGGCTGCGCGCGTCGGTGTCCACCGCGAAGATCTGCTTGTATTCGTTCAGGTCATCGCGCTGGCTGTGGATCACACCCTTGCGATCCACCATGAACAGGTTCTTCTTCGCCGCGCCCAGGCGGACCAGCAGCTGCATGGACGCGATCCCCGCAGCCCCGGCGCCGACACAGACGATCTTTGCCTCGCTCAGTTTCTTGCCCTGGATCTCCAGCGCGTTGACCAGGCCGGCCGCGGTGATGATCGCGGTGCCGTGCTGATCGTCATGAAAGACCGGGATATCCAGGCGTTCGGACAGGCGGCGCTCGATCTCGAAGCAGTGCGGCGCGGCAATATCTTCCAGATTGATGCCACCAAAGCCGCCGGCAATGCGCGCGACCGTGTTGATGAAGTCCTCCGGCTGCGCGGCGTCCACCTCGATATCGAAGACGTCGATATTGGCGAAGGCCTTGAACAGTACGCCCTTGCCCTCCATCACCGGTTTGGACGCGAGCGCACCCACGTTGCCCAGCCCCAGCACCGCGGTGCCATCGGTAATCACTGCGACCAGGTTGCCCTTGCCGGTATAGCGATAGGCCAGCTCCGGGTCCTTGGCGATTGCCCGCACCGGTGCAGCGACGCCCGGCGAGTAGGCCAGCGACAGATCATCCTGGGTGGCGGTGGGCTTGGTGATGTGGATCGCCAGCTTCCCGGCCGGCTGCTGCTCGTGGTACTCCAGCGCGCGCTGGTTGAAATCCTTGGACATGGTGTAGCGAGGCCTTTTGTCGGACGGTTGCTTCAGAAACAGGTACAGGCCCGGTGCGGTAGGCCCGCACCGGAAACGAAATCAGTTGACCGGGTGGGTGGGGACGGACCCGCGCCGGGCCTCGTCATACACCGGGCGGTACTGATCGGCCAGACGGGTGAGTTCGCGCTGGCGCGAAGCCGGTGCCGGGTGAGTGCTCAGGAATTCCGGCTGACCGCCATTGGCCTGGGCAGCCATCTTGCGCCAGAGAGTGGCCGCGGCATCCGGGTTGTAACCGGCCCGCGCCGCCAGCTCGATACCGATGCGGTCGGCCTCGGATTCCATACCCCGGCTATGCGGGAGCTGCACGGCGAGCACAGCCCCCAGCGCCGCTCCGGTCAGGGCCAGATCCGAACGGTCGCCGGAGAGGGCGTACCCCGTCAGGGCCAGATTGCTGGCCAGCGCGACCGACATCTTTTCCGCCGTATGCGCCGACAGCGCGTGGGCAATCTCATGCCCGATGATCTGCGCGAGCTCGTCATCGGTCAGCTCCAGCTGTTCGATGATGCCCGAGTAGATCGCCATCTTGCCGCCCGCCATGGCGAAGGCGTTGACGGTATCCGGGGCCTCGATCACCGCGATCTCCCAGTCCCAGTCCGCGGTCTCGGGACGGTACTTGACCGCCTGCGCAACCACCTTTTCGGTGATGCCCTGCACCCGCGCGGTCATCGCAGGATCGGCATTGATGCGACCCTCCTCGCGCGCCGGAGCCAGCATCTCGACGTAGGCGCTGCGCGAGGCGTCGATCGCCTGATTCTCGGAAACCAGCATCAGCTGCGAGCGTCCGGTCACCGGATTGGTGGTACAACCGGGGATCGCCACGGCCAGGCCGGCGGCGACCAGAACCGTCAGGAACAGAGAGGCCAGACGACCGCGAGCGGTCCGCCAGGACTTGGAAAGAGCACGCATTATTCCGGTACCTCTAGATCGAGCGGATGGCGTATGCGCATCCGGAGTCGGTCTCTCCAAGGATACACCTGACCGCGCACAATCACCGCCTCGCCGTTCAAGGTATCGGGCTGGAGATCGGGCCAGTGATCGCGGTCACGCCCGCGAATCAGGACGTCCAGCGGCCCGTCCAGCTCCAGCACCCAGTGCCGCGACGTCTCGCGCACCGCCACCACCTCGCCTCGCACCCGCAGCCGGCCCTGGCGCAGGGCACCGGAACGCGGGTCCAGCATCCGGACCGGCAGGGCCGCCGGGCGCTCCAACCACAGACCCCGCTGCCCTGCCCGTGCTTCGGCCTCGGCCACGTAGAAGCAGGTATCCAGGGCGGTCGGCTGCGGCCCGGGGCGCGGCATCGCTTCGCCGGCGGCAATCAATTCGGCCGCCAGCAACGGCCCGCCGGGCAGCCAGGCATGCATGCGCAGGCGCCCTTCGGCGTCCCGGGCGGGACGGCCCGGGCGCAGGATCAGCCGCTGATCGACCGCGTCCAGCCGGGCGGCCAGTGCCTCGCGCAGCCCCTCGTGAAGATGCAGGGGTCGCATCGGGCCGGCCCTCTCCGGCAGCGGCGCGGCCGGGGCCAGACCAATCACCTGAACGGTCCGCCCATCGGTCAACCGCAGACTATCGAAGCCCTGGACGCGCTCCACCTCGACCTCCTGAAGCCCGCGCGGATCCTGATCCGCCAGCCGGCACTCGGCCCGGGCCGCAGTGGCCAGCAGCACCAGGGCCAAGCCCACAACGCAGACGAGGGCGCCCCGCAGGACGCCCTCGTCGGGTCGGACAACGTCCGCCGCAGCAGTCACGTGTCCGTTCGCATTGCGCGCCATCCGGCGCGCCGCAGCCTCAGAATGCGAAGCGGCGGTTGAACTTGTCGACCTGGCCGGCGGTATCAACGATCTTCTGCTTGCCGGTGTAGAACGGATGGCATTGCGAGCACACGTCCAGGTGCATCTCCTCGCCGGAGAGCGTGGAGCGGGTCTCGAACTGCGTACCGCAGCTGCAGATAACCTTGACGTTGTGGTAGTTCGGATGGATGTCGGCTTTCATGGTCGGCTCACGCAGGTTCTGGCGAAAAGTCCGATAGCATAGCGGTGCTACCCGCCCGAGCGCAAGACCGGGTTGCGACGGCATTTGCAGAGCGCGTTTCAACTCTGGGTGACAACTGCCTGAATGGCCGGGTGGTTTTACCCGCGCGGACAACCTGTGGATAACTTTGTGGACGAATTGTCGCACCCGGAACGGAATCCACCAAAAACGTCAAGTGGGAAATGCCCGGCCTCGGCAAAACAGAACCGCAATACACTGATTATTCCGCATTAATTCCACCCCCCAGTCGACGGCCATTCAGCCAGACCCGGGGCCATCGCTTCCCGCGGGGTATCGGCGTGCTCTGTGCATAAGGGCCGCCGTATGTCCATCGTTAGCCCCTGACTTTCGGGGCAATCGCGGTGTAGATGGCCGAATAATCCGCATCGGCCAGGCCCTGTTCACGCGCCTGATCCAGCAGATCCGCCAGCAGCGGCAGCCACGGCCCCACCAAATGGGCATCCTCCACCGCGCGCTCGGTCAGGCGCACATCCTTCAGCAGGTGCTTGACCGGAAAGTTGGCGGTACCGAAGTCGCCGGACAGCATTTTGTCCAGCTTCTTGTCGAAGGTCGGGGCATACAGGGCACTGTCGCGCAGGATCTCCATGAAGGTATCCACCTCCACCCCCTCGCGCCGCACCAGTCCCAGGCTGAGGGAAAACGCCGCCGTGAGACTCGCGATCAGCTGGTTGAAGGCCAGCTTCAGCGCCGCCCCCTGCCCGACCGAACCGACATGCCGGGGTGTCTCGCCCAGAGCCGCCAGTACCGGCTGGGCCCGGGCAAAGTCGGCCTCGCGGTCGGCGCCCGCCATGATCAGCAGACGGCCATCCCGGGCCTCGGGGATGGAACCCAGCACCGGCGCCTCCAGGTAGCAGGCGCCGGCGCCCCGCACCCGTTCCGCCAGGGCCCGGCTCTCGGCCGGCAGGATGGTCGCCATCTGGATCACGCAGCGACCATCCAGCGCGCCGGCCGGCAAGGCATCCAGCACGGCATGGATGGCCGCGGCATCACTCAGCATCAGCACCAGCACGTCCGCCTCCGCGACGGCCGCGGCGGGTGAACTGTGAACGGAGACCCCCTCGGCCGCCAGATCGCTTGCGCGCGCGACCGTGCGGTTGTAGGCCACCACGGGAAATCCGGCCTGCAAAAGACGCAGGCCCATGGGTTGCCCCATGAGCCCGCATCCCAGCAGCGCCACTCGGGACGCAGCCATCGTTACCCCCTACTTGATCTTGTCGTCCAGATCTTCCGTATACCCCAGCAGGGTATGCGGCGGCGGGGCCTCCTTCTGGTACTTGCTCGGGGTAACCGCTTCGGTCTGATGCAGGCTCTTCCACAGGCCGAACACCATGATCAGCATGATGACCGAGAACGGCAGCCCGACACTGATCGCGGCCGCCTGCAACGCGGCCAGACCGCCCGCCAACAGCAGGATGGACGCGACCACCCCCTCGAGGATGGCCCAGTACACGCGCTGGGTGACGGTCGGGTTGCGCACGTCACCGGAGGCCAGGGTGTCGATCACCAGCGAGCCGGAGTCCGAGGAGGTCACGAAGAAGGTGACGATCAGCACCGTCGCCGCCGCCATCACGGCCACGGACAGCCAATCCCACAGCGGCATGGCCTGGAGGGTCACGAACAGCGCGGTGGACATGTTCTCCGACACGGCGCCAGTCAGGTCGACCACACCCTCGAGCTCGTAGCTCATCGCAGTGCCGCCGAACACGGCCAGCCAGACGAAGGCCGCGGCGGTCGGGGCCAGCAGCACGCCGGCGACGAACTCGCGAATGGTGCGGCCACGCGAGACCCGCGCAATGAACATACCGACATACGGGGCCCAGGAGATCCACCAGCCCCAGTAGAAGATGGTCCAGGAGGTCGCCCAGCCGGAATCCTCGATCGTGTCGGACCACAGGCTCATCTCGGGCAGGAACTGAACGTAGACGCCGGTGCTCTCCACCAGGAGGCGCAGGATGAACAGGGTCGGGCCCATGACCAGCAGCAGCGCGATCAGGATCACCGCCAGACCGATATTGAAGTTCGACAGGCGCTTGATGCCCTTGTCGACGCCCAGCGCGACCGACCCGACGGCGATCAGGGTAATGATCGCGACCAGCACGATCTGCATGGAGGTGGATTCCTCGATCCCGAACACGAAGTTCAGGCCCGAGTTGATCTGCATGACGCCCAGGCCCAGCGAGGTCGCCACGCCAAACATGGTGCCGAACAGCGCCACCACGTCCACCAGATGCCCCCAGGGGCCATAGATCCGGTCACCGATGAAGGGGTACAGCGAGGAACGGATCAGCAGCGGGAGATTGTGGCGGTAGGCGTAATACGCCAGCGACAGGCCGACGACAATATAGATCGCCCAGGCATGCAGCCCCCAGTGGAAGAAGGTATAGCGCATCGCCTCGACAGCCGCCGCGCCGGTCTCGCCCTCGACGTGCGGTGGGCTGAGGTAGTGGTACATCGGCTCGGCGATGCTCCAGAACAGCAGCCCGATCCCCATACCCGCGGAGAACAGCATCGCGAACCACGCGGTGTAGCTAAAGCGCGGGGCCTCGAACTGATCACCCAGGCGCACCCCACCGTAACGGCTGAACATCAGGTACAGGGAGAAGACCAGGAACACGGTGACGACCAGCATGTAGTACCAGCCGAGATACTCCCCGATGCCGCTTTGCAGCTGGGCAAAGACCGCTTCGGCGGTGTCCGGGAAGATCGCCCCGAACAGCACGAACAGTGCGATCACGATGCTGGCGGTGTAGAAGACCGGGCTGCAGATCACGCCAAAGCCGCCGAGGCGGGTTTGCGTCAGACCGGGGGTGGACTGCTCATCCATTCGGTTTCCCCTTGTATTCTTGTGGCGAACGCGGGCCGGCGCGGGCTTGCTCCGAACGTGCTCCGGGAGCCGCACAGGATCACGCCCGTTGGGCGTTGCCGCAGTAGGTGGGACAAAGCCACCGTAGCGAAAGACTACTCCGACTGCAAAAACGTGAAGGGCTTCGCACCCGGCGTCATATCCTGCGCCATATCCGGGGCCATATTACGCCGCCTCGGCGACTGGAGCACGGGCCAGCAACAGGGCGCGGGCCTGCCCGCCCTGACGCTCGCGCTCGATCTCCCAGCCACCCGCAGCGAGGAACTCGAGGTCCGCCTCGGACTCGATTTCCACGTAGATCCGGCTGTCCGCGTGCAGCCAGTCGTGCGCGCGAAGGGCCTCCAGCACCGGCGCCACCCGGCCCTGGCCGAATGGCGGATCCACCAGCACCAGATCGAAGGGCAACCCGTCGGGCGGTTCCCCGGCCAGCAGGCGCAGGGCGTCATCCCGGCGCACGCTCACCTGCTCGGCCCCCAGGGTCTCGCAGTTGGCCTGAAGCTGGGCCGCGGCACGGGCATCGCGCTCGACCAGCAGTACCGAGTCCGCCCCGCGCGAGGCCGCCTCCAGCCCCAACGCCCCGGTGCCGGCGAACAGGTCGAGCACGCGCGCGCCCGGGAGTCGCGGCTGCAGCCAGTTGAACAGGGTCTCGCGCAGGGCGTCCGCGGTCGGGCGCAACCCGCCGACCCCGAGCACCGGCAACCAGCGGCGCCGCCAGGCCCCGCCGATGATGCGGATGCGCGCGGGGCGTCCGGCGGGGGCGCGCCTACTCCTGGCCACCCACGATCACCGTGACCATCGCTTCCGGGTTGATGCGCTCGCGCAACCGCGCGTTCAGGTGATCCAGCTCGACCGCCTCCATGCGTTCGATGTAGCGCTCCAGATAATCCAGCGGCAGATCATAGAAGGCGATCATACCGAGCAGACCGACGATGTCGCTGTTCGAGGCCAACGACAGCGGGAAGCTGTTGACCACGTTCTCGCGCGAGGCCTCCAGCTCGTCGGCATCGATACCCTCGGCATGCCAGCGCTCGAGTTCCTCGCGCAGCGCGGTCACCGCCTCGTCCGCCTGATCGACCCCGGTCTGCATCCCGATACGGAAGGGACCCTCGACCGCCATGGGCTGAAAGCGGCTGCTGATCGAATAGGCCAGTCCGCGCGCGCTGCGAATCTCCAGGAACAGGCGCGAGATAAAGCCGCCCCCGCCGAAGGCATGGTTGGCCAGGGTCAGGGCATAGTGGTCATCCTCGCCGCGGCGCAGGGTCGGGGCCCCCATGTGGATATGGGCCTGCTCGGAAGGGAAGTCGATACGTTCCTCGACCGGGTCCTCGCGCGGCTCCACCGCGGGCAGCGGTTCCACCGCAGGCCCCTGCGGCAGGGCGGCGGAGATGCGTGCCGCCGCAGCCTCGGCCTCACTGCGGCTCAGCCCGCCCGTGATCGCCAGGGCGCCGTTGGCCGTGGTGTAGTGGCGCTCGTAGAACGCGCGGGCATCCGCGGGCTGCAACGCCTCCAGGGTCTCGCGCTCGCCGCCCGGCCAGTTGGCGTAGGGGTGATCGCCATACATCAGCTCGTAGAAACGCCGGGTGGCAACGCTCCCGGGATCCTGGCGCTCGCGCTGCAGCCCCTGCAGGGCCTGGCGCCGGGCTCGATCGAAATCGGCCTCCGGGAAGGCGGGCTCGGCCAGGACTGCGGACATAGTCTCCAGCGCCGCGTCCATCCAGTCCGGCTCGGTCAGGCTACGCAGGCTGACGATGGCCATGTCGCGCAGTGCCGTGGTGCTGAACTGCGCGCCCACCGACTCGAAACCCTCGGCCAGCGCGTCCGCATCCATCTCCGCCGTGCCATGCTGCAGGGCGCTGCTGGTCAACGAGGCCAGGCCATTCTGGTCGCCGTCGCGCGAGGCCCCGCCGTCGAAGGTAAGGCGCAGGTCGACCATCGGCAAATCCGGCGCCGCCACATACAGCACGCGCAGCCCCTCGTCGGTCTCCCACTCCTCGATCTCCACTGCCTGGACCGGCAGCGCCAGCGCCAGCAGCCCGACCAGGGCTACCAGGAATCCCGTTCGCATCATGTTGCCTCCCGTCATTACATGCCCCCCGCGGTATCGCCATAGGGCTCTACCGCACCCGGATCGGGCGGGTCGTCACCATCCAGGGGCTGCGGATCGAGAATGCCGACCGTGCGTCGTTCCGGCACCAGGTACTCGCGCACCACGCGCTGCACATCCTCGGCAGTCACCGCACGCACGCGCTCGACGAAGCGATCGCCTTCCTGCCAGCCGACGCCGATGATCTGCAGCATGCCCAGCTGGAAGGCCTGGGAGCGCACCGAGTCACGCTGATACACCTCGGAGGCGATCACCCGCGCCTGCACCCGTTCCAGTTCGCTGTCGCTGACCGGCTCGTCCTTCAGCCGCTCCACCTGCTCCAGCAGGGCCGCCTCCAGCGTCTCCACATCCGTGGCAGCCGTGGGCACCGCCGCAATCATGAACAGGTCATCCAGCCGGCTGAACGGGCTGTAGCGGGCCGAGGTCGCGCCGGCCAGTTCTTCGCCCCGTACGATCTCGCGGGCAAAGCGCGAGGCCTCACCGGAATCCAGGATCCCGGCCGCCACCATCAGTGCGTAGACATCCACCGGGTCGTCCACGGTATTCAGAACCGGCGCCTTCCAGCCCATCAGCAGGTAGGGTAGCTCTGCGGGGGCCTCGACGATGATGCGGCGTTCGCCCTTTTGCGGCGTCTCGGCGCGCGGCTTCGTCTCCGGGAGATCACCCGCCGGGATGTCCCCAAAATGCTCCCGGGCCGCCTCGATGACCCGCTCGGCATCGACATCGCCGACCACCACGACCACCGCGTTGTTCGGGTGGTAATAGCGGTCATACCACGCCTGATTGTCTTCCAGGGTGTAGGCCTCGATATCGCTCATCCAGCCGATCACCGGATTGCCATACGGATGATTGAGGAAAGCGGTGGCCATCAACTGCTCGCGCACCAGAGAGTTGGGCTGGTCCTCCACGCGCAGACGGCGCTCTTCCTTTACAACGTTCAATTCCGGACGGAACTCGTCTTCCTGCAGCTTCAGGTGCTGCATGCGCTCCGCCTCCATCGCCATCATGGTCTCCCAGTGATCACGCCCGATGATCTGGAAATAACCCGTGTAGTCACGGCCGGTAAAGGCATTCTCGCGCCCGCCCAGACGCGAAACGATGCGCGAAAACTCGCCGGGCTCATACTGCTCGGTCCCGCGAAACATCATGTGCTCCAGCATGTGCGAGATGCCGGTCACGCCGCTGTGCTCGTCGGCCGACCCGACCCGGTACCAGACCATGTTGGCCACCACCGGGGCACGCCGGTCCTCCAGCACCAGGACCGTCAGGCCGTTGTCCAGCGTAGTTTCGACCACCTTCGATTCGATCTCGGGCGTCGCGGCCAGGACCCCGACGGGCCAGGCAAAGACAAACGCCGTAACGAGCACTGTGACCAGGTTTTTACCGCGCATGATTCATGAATCCTCGTGCTAGCATTGGCGAACTCTCTACTTGACCACATCGAGCATGTTCGGTTTCCGCAAAAAGAAGTCCGAAGACCCGGCCACCCCCGACGCGGAGGCACCTGGCAGCGAGCCGGAGAAGCCCGCCCGCGGCGGCTGGTTCCAGCGCCTGCGCAAGGGCCTGGCCAAGACCGGGCAGGTCCTGGGCGGCGACCTGGGGTCGCTGCTCCGGCGCAAGATCGACGACGAACTGTTCGAGGAGCTGGAAGAACGCCTGCTCCTCGCGGACGTGGGCCTGGATGCGACCCAGCGGATCATGGATCGTATCACCCGCGAGGTGAAACGCGGACAACTGGATGATGCCGAGGCCCTGATGGACGCCCTGGAGGCGGCCATGATCGAGATCCTCGAGCCGGTCTCGCGCCCCCTGGAGATCCCGGAGGCCGAACGCCCCTTCTCCATCCTCGTCGTCGGCATCAACGGCGCCGGCAAGACCACCACCATCGGCAAGCTGGCCCACCACCTGCAGGCGGACGATCGCTCCGTGCTGCTGGCGGCCGGCGACACCTTCCGCGCCGCGGCGGTGGAACAACTGCAGACCTGGGGCGAGCGCAATGGCGCTCCGGTGATCGCCCAGGGCACCGGGGCGGATTCCGCCTCGGTGGTCTACGACGGCCTGCAGGCCGCGCAGGCGCGCGGCATCGACGTGATGATTGCCGACACCGCCGGGCGCCTGCACACCCAGACCAACCTGATGGACGAGGTCCGCAAGGTGAAGCGCGTAATGGGCCGGCTGGACGAACACGCCCCGGACGAGGTCCTGCTGGTGGTCGACGGCGGCACCGGCCAGAACGCCCTGAACCAGGCCCGTCAGTTTCACGAGGCCCTGGGCCTGACCGGAATCGTCGTGACCAAGCTGGACGGCACGGCCAAGGGCGGCGTGCTGTTCGCGCTGGCCGAACAGCTGGGCATTCCGGTGCGCTTCATCGGGGTCGGGGAAAAGGCCGAGGATCTACAGGTCTTCGATGCCCGCGCCTTTGTGCGCGCCCTGCTCGGCCGCGATAGCGACTGACGAGCACACCGGATGATTCGTCTGCAACGCGTCACCAAGCGATTCGGCAGCGCGTCCGAGGCGCTCAGTAACGTCAGCCTGCGCGTGGACCCGGGTGCGATGGCCTTCATCACCGGGCCCTCCGGCGCCGGCAAGAGCACCCTGCTGCGCCTGATCGCCGGGCTCGAGCGCCCGACCCGCGGGCGCATCCGGGTCAACGGCCACGACCTCGACCGCCTCTCCAACCGCGCGATTCCCGGGTTTCGCCGCAGTATCGGACTGGTGTTCCAGGATCATCGCCTGCTGTTCGACCGCCCGGTGTTCGACAACGTCGCCCTGCCGCTGGAGATCCTCGCCTACCGCCGCCCGGAGATGCGCAAACGCGTGCGCGCAGCACTCGACAAGGTCGGGCTGCTGCACAAGGAGGGGGTCAACCCGCGCACCCTGTCGGCGGGCGAACAACAACGTGTCGGCATTGCCCGGGCCATCGTCCACCGGCCGGTCCTGCTGCTGGCAGACGAGCCCACCGGCAACCTCGATCCGGCGTTGTCGCGCGAGATCCTGCAACTGTTCGACGACTTCAACCGGGTCGGCATGACCGCCCTGATCGCCAGCCATGACCTCGGCCTGGTCGAACGCATGGGCAAGCCGGTCCTGCACCTGGAAGACGGACGCATCGAGGCGCGCGCGGCTGCGGGGGCCCCGGCATGAAGCCGGGCCGTCGCCTGCAGGACACCGTGCCGGCCTGGCTGGAGGCCCATCGGGATGCCGCCCGGCGCAGCCTGCAGCGCCGCCTGCAGGCCCCGGTTCTGAGCCTGATCAGCATTGCCGTGCTGGGCTTCATCCTCGCCCTGCCGGCCTACCTCTGGGTCCTGCTGGACAACGCCCGCGCCCTGTCCGCCCACGTGGACCACGACCCACGCATCGCCCTCTACCTCGACGGCGTGGAGGCGGCCACGGTCGCGGATCTGGAACGCCACCTGGAGACCGATGCCCGGGTAGAACGCTGGATCTGGATCGATGCCGACGAGGCCCTGGCCCGCTATCGCGAGGGCCTGGCCGACCCGGGCCTGCTGGACTGGCTGGACGAAAACCCGCTGCCGGACGTGGTGGATGTGGTCCCCGCGACCGCGGATCCCGAGACGGTTGCGGCGCTGCGCGAGGCGCTTGCGGCCACCGTGCCGGGTGCGACGGTGGTCAGCGACGACGACTGGGTGCGGCAGTTGAACAGCCTGCACCAGCTGGGGCTGCGCATCCTGTCGGTGGTGGGCGCCCTGCTGGGGCTGGGGGCGTTGCTGATCCTGGCCCTGGCGACTGCCTCGGAGCTGCGCGAACGCCGGGAAGAGATCGCCATCTCGCGGATCAGCGGGGCTACCCACCGGTTCCTGCGTCGACCCTCCCTCTACGGCGGCGTGATGACCGGCCTGGGCGGCGGCATTTTCGCCGGCATCCTGCTGCTCATCGGGATCGGCCTGAGCCGGGCGCCACTGGAACAGGCCGCGGCCGCGTTCGATCTCGAGTTGGGGCTGTCCCTGCCCGGGGCCACCCATCTCCTGGCCCTGCTCCTGGCCGGACTCCTCCTCGGCTGGCTGGGCGCCCGGCTGGGCAGCGGCCATGCCCTGCGGGATGCCCCCTAGGGGCACGCGCCCCGGACGAAACGTCCGGAACCTTTGCAGGGTTTAGCACTCCAATTCACAGACTGCTAATGTAGAGTCATGACTCGGGAGGAAACACCACGCATGAACCAGGCCCTGACCACTCCACGCATCGACATGCCCGTACCGGTGGGCAACCTTGATCACTACATGCAGGCCGTTGGCCGCATCGAGGTGCTGGACGCCGAGCACGAGCGTGAACTGGCCGTGGCGCTGCACGAGCGCCAGGACCTGGATGCGGCACGCCAGCTGATCCTGCACAACCTGCGTTTCGTGATCCACGTTGCGCGCGGCTACAAGGGGTATGGCCTGCCCCTGGGGGATCTGATCCAGGAAGGCAACGTGGGCCTGATGAAGGCCGTCCGCCGTTTCGACCCGAATCAGGGCGTGCGCCTGGTGTCCTTTGCCGTGCACTGGATTCGCGCCGAGATCCACGAGTTCATCCTGCGCAACTGGCGCATCGTGAAGGTCGCGACCACCAAGGCCCAGCGCAAGCTGTTCTTCAACCTGCGCAGTGCCAAGCAGCGTCTCGGCTGGCTGTCCAATGCCGAGGTCTCCGCCGTGGCGCAGGATCTGGGCGTCTCCGAAAAGGACGTCTGGGAGATGGAACGCCGCCTCTCGAGCCAGGATGCGAGTTTCGACCCGGGCCCCGAAGCCGACGATGAATACGGCTACCAGGCCCCGTCGGAACGCCTGAGCCTGGAGGACCTGAGCGACGACCCCGCCAATGTGACCGAGGACGAGGACTGGGACCGTCACTATCAGGAACGCCTTAGCGAGACCCTGGGCGAACTGGACGAGCGTTCGCGCACCATCCTGATGCGCCGCTACATGGCCGATCAGAAGGCGACACTGCACGAGCTGGCCGCGGAGTACGGCGTTTCGGCCGAGCGCATCCGCCAGATCGAGAACAGCGCGATCAAGCGCATCCGGGCCGCCTTCGACGACTGACGCTTTCGCACCCTCGCGAACCAAGGGCCCCGAACGAAAAAGGCCCCGGCATCAAGCCGGGGCCTTTTTGTTGCCGGGTGCAGCGGGACCAAGCCCGGCACCCGGCACGGTTCCATGCCCGATCAGCCGAACAGGATCACCGAGAAGAAGCTAATCCAGGACCAGATAATCAGGCCGACCGTGAACGTCAGCGGAAAGTTGGGGAAAGTAAACCACTCGCGCATCTCGAAGCCCTCGGGAAATTTCAACCAGAATAAGCAAAGGGTAAGCGGGTCCGGAGCGCGGCGCAAGTTCGACCGAGGTCAGCGCTGGGACTTTTGCCGACCCCCACCGGTCGCGTCGGGAGGGGCCTCCTCGCCGGATCCGGTCGGGATACGCGGGTCATCATCGTCCATCAGGATGCGATGCGCCGGGCCCTGAAGATCGTCGTACTGCCCCGAGCGGATGGCCCAGAACAGCACCACGCCCACCACCAGGGCGAACAGCATGGCCAGCGGGATCAGCAGGTAGAGGATTGACATGTTTCCAGTGTACCCAGGCGCGCGAACGGCTTAAACCGGGGGTGGCCGTGACGCCGGATCGCGCACGGACCCCTCTCCGGAAGGCACCGACGACTCGGCGCCTGTGTCCATCACGTCGCGCCCCGGACGCAGGCGCAGCGCATTGCCAACCACCAGCAACGAGCTGAGCGACATGCCCAGCGCCGCCAGCCAGGGAGTCAGCAGCCCCGCCGCGGCTACCGGGAGGGCCACCAGGTTGTAGCCGATTGCCCAGGCGATGTTCTGCCGGATCACCCGCCGCGTGTGGCGCGCCTGGTCCAGCGCCTGCGGCAGGTGTTCCAGGCGATCCGAGAGCAGGACCAGGTCGGCCTGATTCTGCGCCAGCTGGGTGCCGCCGCCCATCGCCAGCGATACATCGGCCCCGGCCAGCACCGGGGCATCGTTGATGCCCTCGCCGGCCATCAGGACCACCCGGCCCTCTGCCTGGCGAGCGTCCACATAGGCGAGCTTCCCCTCCGGGGTCAGGCCACCCTCGGCTTCGGCGATGCCCATTTCCGCCGCGAAGGCCTGCGCGGCCTGCGGGCGGTCCCCGGTCAGCAAGACCACCCGCAAGCCGCGCCCCTGCAGATCGGCGATCACGTTCCGCGCCCCGGGACGCGGAGTGTCGGCCAGCCAGAACAGCGCGACCGGTTGGTCGTCGACCACCAGCCAGACCGGGGTGGCCAGGGGATAGCCCAGGGGTGCCTCCGGGCTGGGCGTATCGCGCTGCGGCAACATCGACGATCCACCAATGGCCACACGGTGGCCCTCTATGTGGCCAACGAGGCCGCGCCCGGGGAGGTTGCGAACCTCGCTGGCGACCACCGATGAGGACGTGGCCGGAGCGACCAGGGCGCGTGCCAGGGGGTGCTCGGAATGGGCCTCGAGCGCGGCGGCCCAGTCCAGCCAGTCAGCCCCCTCGGGCGTGGGCTGCAGCTCGGATTGTGCTACCAGACGCGGCATGCCGACGGTCAGGGTTCCGGTCTTGTCGAGACAGACCATATCGACGCGCGGCAAGGTCTCCAGGGCACTGCCGCGCGTAACCAGCAGACCGAGGCGCGACAACGCGCCGGTGGTGGCTGTCAGCGCGACCGGCGTCGCGAGCGCCAGGGCACAGGGGCAGGTGGCGACCAGCATGGCGACCATGACCCAGAGGGCCCGCGTCGGATCGATCCACGCATACCAGACCAGACCCGCCAGCGCCGTCAGGACCAGGACGGCACCCACAAACCAGCCGGTACCGGCCTCGGCGATCCGGGCCATCCGCGGCTTCCCGGTCTGGGCGCGATCGAGCAGGCGCTGGATCGCCGCCAGGGTCGTCTCGGCGCCGACGCGCTGGACCTCGATGGCGAGTGGGCCATCGACGTTCACGGTCCCGCCGGTCACGGGATCCCCGACGCGCACCGCGTGCGGCTCGGGCTCGCCGGTCAACAGGGCACGATTGACTGTCGACTCACCCTCGCACACCACGCCGTCCGTGGGGATGGTCTCGCCCGGGCGCACACGTACCCGATCCCCCGGCACCAGCTCGCCGACCGGGACCGCCTCGACGCGCCCCGCTGCATCCAGACGGTTGGCGATGGCGGGAACCAGGCGATCCAGGCGGTCAATGGCATGGCTGGCGTGCTGGCGCGCGATCAGCTCCACATAGCGGCTGGTGAGCAGGAAGAAGACGAACATCACGACCGACTCGAAATAGACGTGCTCGCCGGTCCCGAGAATGACCGCGTACAGGCTGGCCAGGTAGGTCACGATGATCGCCAGACTCACGGGCACGTCCATCCCCAGCTGGCGATGACGCAGGTCGCGCCAGGCGCTTTGATAGAACGGGATCGCGGAATACAGGACGACCGGTGTGGTCAGCGCCGCCGCCACCCAGCGCATGAACTGGAGCAGGTCTTCGTGCTCGGTGTCCTCGGCGCCCAGCCAGAGCGCCACGGCCAGCATCATCACCTGCATCATCCCCAGGGAGGCAACGGCGATCCGGCGCAAGGCGAGGCCCCGTTCGCGGGCGATCGCCTGCTCGCGGGTTCCGGGGTCGTAGGGATGGGCGTGGTACCCGATGTCGCGGATCGCCTTGAGGATATCCGACAGGGCAATGCGCGCGGGGTCCCAGACGACCTGCGCGCGATGGGTGGAGTAATTCACGCGAAAGCTCTCCACGCCCGGAAGGGCCTGGACATGACGCTCGTTCAGCCATACGCAGGCCGCACAGGTGATGCCCTCGAGCATCAGGGCGGCCTCACGGCGGTCGCCCTCTGCGCCGGCGGGCGCGACGAACTGTTGCTGGACGCCGGGGTGATCGAACAGTTCGAGCTCGCGGAGCTCGTCGGGGATCAGGGGGCTGCCGGTGTCCGCCGGGGGGGCATCACGGTGATGGTAATAGGCCCCCAGGCCACGCTCGATGATCGCGCCGGCCACGGCCTGGCAGCCGGGGCAGCAGGTAGGTTCCACGCGGCCCTCGAACGTCACCGGGTAGCAGGCGCCTACCGGCACCTCCAGGCCGCAGTGGAAACAACGGGCCTCGGCCTCGGGCGTTGCCGGGCCCTGCGAGTCGGACGCGAGCGCCACGGCGGGAGCGCGGTGGGCTAACCGGGCTGGGCGCTACGCACGCGGGTGCGTGCCTGTTGCTCCAGAAGCTGCCCATCGTGCTGGACCTGGAAGCGCAGATCCCAGCGCCCCGGTGCCGGCAGCGCCACTTCGACCTGATACATGCCCTCGCCCATCGCCTGCATCTCGAAGCCCTGGTCGCGACGTTCGTCGGCCAGCCACATGAAAAGGCCGCGGATGCTGGCATCGTCGATCGGCTCGCCGTCCGCATCCCGCACCTCGACCTGCAGGGTGGCGGTCTCGCCCTCGGTGGGTCGGTCAACCCAGCCCTGTCGCACCTGCCAGCCCTTCTGTCGCTGTTCCTGCAGCTCCGAGACGCGGTGCACGGCGAGCGCCTGCTTGCGGCTCTCCATGCCGGCCACCGTGCCTGGGAAGGCGGAGGTCACCCGCTCGGCCCGGTTCTCCGGCTCCGGCAGGATCGAGCCGATGAACTGCTGCGGCATCCCGTTATGGGCGAGTGTGATCAGGACTGCCTGCACCGAGGCGACCATGGTGAAGAACCCCACCAATACCAACGGGGCCCAGTGCAGACGCCCAATCTTGGCCTTGCCACCACTTTCGACCTCGGCCTCCTTCTGGGTGAACACGATCCCCAGGCCGTAAGGCACGATGATGTAGAGCGCCAGATGAATGGCGAAGACGTCGGCCCCCTGCCAGGTCAGGATCGAATAGGGGATAAACACGAACAGCATGAGCGCGACGACCACGGCCGAGGTGCTGTAGGCCTTGAACCGCGTGAAGCGGTAGATCAGGGCGAACAGGATGGCCAGTGCCGCACTGCCGATGCCGAGGGTAATGACGAGATTGCTCATATGCTTTTCTTCGTTTCCTGCGTGAACGCAAGCTAGGCGCTTGCGGTGTGCCGCGCGAGTTCCGGCAGCTCGGTTACTGTTTCTTCGCCGGTGGCTGGCGGCAACGCTTGCTAGCGGTGACTGAACTGCGAGGTCACCTCGAGCGGTTCGATATGGCCGTCGCGGTCGGTGATCACGAAGCGGAAAGGCTGCGGCGAGGGAGTACCGGCGGGCACGTCGTGGCGCACACGCGCCACGACGGTCAGCCGCTCACCGGGCTCCAGACGGATGCGTTCCACCTGGCCCAGATCCAGTTCGGCGCCCTCCAGCCCCGCCAGGCCGATCTCGAAGTCCAGCTCCCGATCGGCGGTGTTGTTCAGGCGGATCTCGTAGCCGTTCTGGGTGCGACCATCGGACATCTGGACGTAGAGCGGCTGGCGCACCTGGTTGACGTTGGCGTCCACCGGCGGGCGCCCGAGAATACTGCCGACCAGCGCCACGATCACGATCAGCACGGCGGCCCCGTAGCCAAGGGTCTTGCCGCGCAGGACATGGGTCTTCCCGCCCTCCTGCTCGCGCTCGGAGGTATAGGCGATCAGGCCGCGGGGCCAGCCCTGCTTGTCCATAATGGTGTCGCAGGCATCAATACAAAGTGCGCAGTGGATGCACTGGAACTGCAGCCCGTCGCGGATATCGATGCCCGTCGGGCACACCTGAACGCAATAGCCGCAGTCGATGCAGTCACCCACCCCGGCGGCCTGGCGTTCCTCGCGGGTCTTCAGACCGGCCTTGACCTTGGAGCGCCCGGCGGTACCTTCCCCGCGCGCCTCTTCATACGACACGATCATGGTGTCGCGGTCGAACATCACGCTCTGGAATCGGGCGTAGGGGCACATGAAGGTGCAGACCTGTTCGCGCGCCAATCCGGCAAAGGTGTAGGTCGTCGCCGTCAGGATGCCCGCAGTCAGGTAGGCCGCGTAGACCGCCTGACCCGTAAAGAAGTCGCTCACGATCGAGGGGGCATTCCCCCAGTACAGGATGAAACCGAGGCCGGTGGCAAAGGCCACGAGCAGCCAGGACAGGTGGGTCAACCCGTACTTGAACAGCTTTTCGCCAGTCCAGGGCTGCTTGGCCAGGCGCAGGCGGGCGGGCCGTTCACCCTGGATCTTGCGCTCCAGCCACATGAAGACGTCGGTCCACAGGGTCTGGAAGCAGAAATAGCCACAGAACACCCGTCCGGCGACGCCCGTGACGAAAAACAGCAGCAAGGCGGCCACGAGCAGGAAGCCGGCCAACCAGAAGATGTCCTGCGGGTAGACGACCAGATCGAAGATGTGAAACTGCCGGCCCGGGATGTCGAACAAGACCGCCTGATTGGGGCCGTATTCGCGCTCCCAGCGGACCCAGGGCAGGCCGAAGAACACACCGTAGGCGAGCAACAGGATGCCGGTCTTCAGATTGCGGAAACGCCCCTTGACCGACCGCGGATGGATCGGGATGCGTGCCTCGTACAACGGCTGGGCCTGGGACATCAAAACCTCCCGGAGTTCAATCCGGCAGAGTGGGGCGGCCGCAAGGCGCGCCCCGGGATCGGGTTCCTTCCAAAAAAGCAGGGGCGCCCTCGGGCGTCAAACAACCCGGCGGGCACCCCTGTAGTTATCGCGGCGAGCGCCCGGCCCCGGGGCTCACCATACGGTCAACAGTTTCGCGCTTACTGCCCGCCACCCAACGAATGCACGTAGGCCGTCAGCATCTTGATCTCCGCATCGGACAGACGATCCCCGAACGCAGGCATCTCGCGCTGGGCGCCGTTGCGAATGAAGTTCGCCACCAGACGCTGACGCTCGCTGTCGCTTTCCGCACCGCGCACGTCCACCAGACCCCAGAGATCATTGGTCAGGTTGGGCGCGCCCTGGGAGGCCAGGCCCTGGGCATCCATGGCGTGGCACTGGAAGCAGCCGCCGTCCGTACCGGTGAAAATGCGTTCGCCGGCGTCCGCTTCTTCTTGGTCGACGCTGTAGTCGTTGAGCGACAGCACGTACGCTGCGACCTGATTCAGCTGGTCGCCGTCGAGGGTGTCGCGGTAGCCCGGCATGTAGCCCAGGCGACCCTGGTGCAGGGTTTCCTCGATCTGCTCCACGGTGCCACCCCACTTCCAGTGGTCGTTGCGCAGGTTCGGGTACTGCCCGACCACGCCGGCACCGCCAACCTGATGGCAGGCGGCACACCAGGTGCCGAAGGAACCCTGGGCGTAGGCGTTGACGAAGCTCATGCTCTCGGCGTCCTGCAGGATGGTTTCGTAATCCTGGGCCGCGACTTGGTCAAGCATCTCGCGCTGACGCACCGCGTAGGTGCCGGTCTGCATGTCCTTGGCCAGCAGCGCACGGGTGTTCCAGTGCATCGTCCGCTCTTCGCCACCCTGCTCGAAGGTGATGGTGTTGAAGCCCTTGGTAAAGCTGTCACCGATCGGCCAGGCCGGGTAGATCAGCCAGTACACCACGGCAAACACGATCGTGGCGTAGAAACCCCACAGCCACCAGCGCGGGAGCGGGTTGTTGTATTCCTGGAGGTTCCCGTCCCAGACGTGCCCAGTGGTCTCGACCTGGTTCGGGTCCTTTTCGCGGTTGTCCTGTGTGCTCATTGCTCGTCACTCTTGGTTTTGTCACGCCGGGCCACGGGCTCCCGATGTGAATCATCGTCATCCAGAGGAATATAGCGATACGTCTCGAACTTCCGGGCCCGCTGACGGTTGGCAAACAGGAAGATCACGACCCCGATAAAGGTACCCATGAAGAGCAACAGGGCGACCATCTTGCTGTTGCCCATGTCCGTGATCCATTCCCACAGTCCCATCATGTTCGCGCCCGCTCCTCCTTACCGGAACTCGGCAAAGTGTCCGTCGTCGTATTCGCTGAAGTCGACCATGGTCCCGAGCACTTGGAGATAGGCGACCATTGCGTCCATCTCGGTGACCGTCCCGGGGTTGCCGTCGAAGTTCCCCGCCTGGGCCTGGCGAACCAGGTTGTCCTCGGCGTCACGGATGTCGAACATCCGGGCGTGCTCTTCGCCGAACCGCTCGACGTTGGCCTCGTATTCCTCTTCGGTGAGCGAGTACGGCACACCGACCCGCTTCAGCGCGACCATCCGGCGGTCGATATCGGAGTAGTCAAGCGGGGTTTCTGCCAGCCAGGGGTAGCCCGGCATGATCGACTCCGGCACCAGCGACTGCGGATCGATCAGGTGCTGAACCTGCCATTCGTTGGAGTACTTGCCGCCAACTCGGGCGAGGTCCGGACCGGTGCGCTTGGAGCCCCACTGGAACGGATGGTCGTACTGCGACTCGGCCGCCAGCGAGTAGTGGCCGTAGCGCAGCATCTCGTCACGGAACGGACGCACCATCTGCGAGTGGCAGGTGTAGCAGCCCTCGCGAACGAAGATGTCGCGACCACGCTGTTCCAGCGGGGTGTAGGGACGCACGCCGTCCACTTCCTCGATCGTGTCGTCGATGTAGAACAACGGCACGATCTCGACCAGGCCGCCGACGCTGATCACCGCAAGGGTGAGGATGATCAGCAGGCCGGCATTGGTTTCAACGCTTTCATGCTTCATGGATCTATTCTCTCCCTAATCAGGCCGTGCGGGCTTCGGTGGACGCAGCCTGGGCCTCGCGGGCCTCGGCCTTGATGCCCGAGCGAACGGTCATCGCGATGTTGAACGCCATGATCAGCATGCCGGCGAGGAAGAACCCGCCACCAATGGCGCGCACCACGTACGGCTTGTGCAGGAACACCACCGACTCGGTGAAGGTGTAGGCAAGGTTCCCGTACTGATCGAAGGCACGCAGCATCAGACCCTGACCGATACCGGCCACCCACATCGCGGTGATGTACAAGACGATCCCGATGGTCGCCAGGAAGAAGTGCACGTACACCAGCTTCAGGCTGTACAGGTTCACGTTCCACAGGCGCGGCATCAGGTGGTACAGGGAGCCGAAGGTGATCATCGCCACCCAGCCCAGCGCACCGGAATGCACGTGGCCCACGGTCCAGTCGGTGTAGTGCGACAACGCGTTCACGCTCTTCAGCGACATCATCGGACCTTCGAAGGTCGACATGCCATAGAACGCCAGCGCGGTGATCAGGAACAGCATGATCGGGTCGGTGCGCAGCTTATCCCAGGCGCCCGACAGGGTCATGATGCCGTTGATCATGCCACCCCAGGAAGGCAGCAGCAGCAGGATGGAGAAGGTCGCCGCCAGGGTGGAGACCCAGTCCGGCAGGGCGGTCCAGTGCAGGTGGTGCGCGCCCACCCACATGTACAGAAAGACCAGCGCCCAGAAATGGATGATGGACAGCTTGTACGAGTAGATCGGACGCCCGGCCTGCTTCGGCACGAAGTAGTACATCATCCCGAGGAAGGCCGCGGTCAGGAAGAAGCCCACCGCATTATGGCCGTACCACCACTGAGTCATCGCATCCTGCACCCCAGAGAAGATGGAGTAGGAATGCGGGTGGAACAGACCCACCGGCACCTGGATGTTGTTGAAGACGTGCAGCAGCGCGGTCGCCAGGATGAAGGCCATGAAGAACCAGTTCGCCACATAGATGTGCGGCTGGTTCCGGCGCAGCAGGGTCATCAGGAAGACCATGAAGTAAGCCACCCAGACAACCAGGATGATGATGTCGATCTGCCAGTTGAATTCGGCGTACTCGCGGCCCTGGGTGATCCCCATCATGTAGGTGATCACGCCAAGGATCAGTGCCAGGTTCCACCCGTAGAAGGTGAAGCTCGCCATGGAATCACTCCACAGGCGGGTCTGACAGGTCCGCTGAACCACGTAATACGAGGTGGCGAACAGCGCGTTACCCCCGAACCCGAAGATCACGGCCGTGGTATGGACCGGACGGAAACGCCCGAAGGTGATCTGCGCGATATCGAAATTCAGGAACGGGAACGCCAGTTGCGAGGCGATCCAGACGCCGGCGGCCATCCCGAACACGCCCCAGAGGACGGCGGCAATGGCAAACCGCTTGATAATCGCGTAGTTGTACTGCTCGGAAGTCGCGACTGACGCTGCGGGTGCGGCACCCGCCGTAGTGGCTGCTTGTGACATGACTTTTCCACCTTGCTGCGGGGAACACGGATGTCCCGATGGTTCGGGGGCGTGAACTCTACCCCATTCCGGGCCCACAAAAAACCAATACCGCCTGTGTCACTCGGATATTGAGTGCGATTGGCGGAACTTTTGACCGCTTCGATAATACATCGGTCATACACCTCCAGGCGAGAGGGCGCCGGGCCGATTCGTTGATCTGGATCAACGAATCGGCTGGACCGGGATCACCCGCCCCGCCGGGCGCGATGGCGGCGGGGCATCCGGCACCCAGGCATGGCCATAGACCACCTCCCAGGTTGCCGGAAGGCGACCCTCCACGCCGAAGTCGCGCGCGTAGGCCTCGGCCACCGCAACCAGGCGGCGCGGACCGAACAGTCCGGGCGACCGGCCCGACAGGGCATTGCGCACCCCAACCCCGCGCAGGTCACGAATCAACCCGGTCAGATCCGGGTAGGTCAGGGTCAGGGCCTCCTGGTCCATCACCGGATCGGCAAACCCGGCGCGCACCAGGGCATCGCCAATGTCGTGCATATCCATGAAGGCGTTCACATGCGTCCCCGCCCCACCGTCCACCGTCGCGAAGGCGGCCCGCAGCTCACGCAGGGTGTCAGGACCGAAGGTGGTGAACATCCACAGCCCGCCCGGGCGCAGGATACGCCGCACCTCCATGAAGGCCTGATCCAGGCTGGCGCACCACTGCAGGGCGGAACTGGAAACCGCCAGGTCGAAGGATTGCTCCGCCAGCGGCAGCGCCTCGAGATCGCCGCAGACCACCTGCGGCCGGCGCAGCCAGCGCCCGCGGCGGCGCGCCCGCGCGACCATCTCCGGGGCGAAATCGACCCCGGCCAGGCGGGCTTTGCGGTAGCGGCGGCTCAAGTGGTCCAGGGCCTCGCCGATGCCGCAGCCGAGATCCACAACCTGTTCCGGCTGCATGCGAACCCAGTCCAGCCGCCCCAGCATTCGCTCCTGCACCTCGCGCTGCAGGACTGCGTGCTCCTCGTAGGTGGAGGCCGCCCGCGCGAAGGCCTCGCGGACCCGCGCCTTGTCGAGATCGAAACTGTCGGGTCGGCTCATGCGGATTTCCCTGCGCTGCACTGATTCAAGAACTCGACGACCAAACCGGCCAAGGATTGCGGGCGCGCGAACCACTCCGCGTGGCCGCCCACGCCGCGGACGACCCGACTGGCGGGTCGCAGCCTGTGCAGGTCGTCCGCCACGGCGGCCGGCACCAGCGCATCGCCGGCCTCCAGCCAGGCCGCCGCCGGCACCTCCAGGCCCGCCCAGACGGACCGAAGATCCGCCGCCTCCAGTAGCGCGAGGCCGGCCTCCAGGCCCTCGGGCGAGGCTGGAGCGGCCTGTAACTGCAACACCAGCCGGCGGGCGAGCGAAGCGGCATCCTGGCTGCCACGTGCACAGAGCATCGCCAGGCGGCGCTCCAGCCGCCGGCGACCACCCCCGAGGGCTGCACGAAAATCTTCCAGCTCGGCCGGGGGCAGGGCCGCCGGCCAGTCGTCGGCCTTCGCAAAGCGCGGCGAGGCCCCGATCAGCAGCAGCCCCTGGGGCCCCGACCACTGGCGCGCGGCGGCCAGCGCGACCAGGCCGCCCAGGGACCAGCCCGCCCACACCGGACACTCGACATCCGCTGGCAGCGAAGCGATCAACGCCGCCGCGGTGCGCTCGGCATCCGCCAGCGTCTCGCCATCGCCGGCGGCCCCGTGCCCGGGCAGGTCCGGCGCCAGCACCCGTGTCACACCCGGGAGCGCGGCCCGCAGCGGCGCCCACACCGCGCCAGAGAAGCCCCAGCCATGCAGGAGCACCAGCGTCGGAGCACCGCCCTGCGATTGCGCGGCAGGCACGTCAGCGCCCTGAACGGCGGCCACCGGCTTGCGTATCATGTGCGGTCGAATCCTCTCGCCAATCCGCGCAGGCAGGCTGACCGCTCATGGGCATCACAATCGGCATCATCATCGCGTATCTACTGGGATCGCTTTCCACGGCCATTCTGGTCAGCAAGCTGCTGCGCCTGCCGGACCCGCGCACCACCGGCTCGAAGAACCCCGGCGCCACCAATGTACTGCGCTCGGGCGGCAAGACGGCGGCCATCATCACGCTCATCGGGGATGTCGGCAAGGGCTGGCTGCCGGTGTTCGTCGCCCTGCAACTGGACCTGTTCCCCGGCTGGGCGATCGGCCTGATCGGCCTGGCCGCCTTCCTCGGGCACGTGTTCCCGGTGTTCTACCGCTTTCAGGGCGGCAAGGGCGTGGCCACCGCACTGGGCGTGATGCTCGCCATCAGCCCGCTGGTCGGCGGCCTGGTCCTGCTCACCTGGCTGGTCGTTGCCGCCATCTGGCGCTATTCGTCGCTGGCTGCCCTGGTCGCCGCCGGCATGGCCCCGGTGTACATGGTCCTGCTGGGCATGGACCACTGGATCAGTGCCGCCGTGGCCCTGATGAGCGTGATCCTGTTCATCCGTCACGACAGCAACATCCGCCGCCTGATGCGCGGGGAGGAATCGCGGATCGGCCAGAAGGACAAGGCCCCGGCGGCGCCGAAGGAGTAACCCTTCGGCCTGCGGACGGGTTTACAGCCCCATCCGCAGCCCCCTTCATGCCGCCGCGGGCGGCGCCAGCTCCGCCAGCGGCCAGCGCGCCCGCGCCGCCACCACCGGCGCCCCGGTTTCCGCCACCTGGCCAGCCTGCAGTCGCCGCAGGCCGGCCAGCGCGATCATTGCCCCATTGTCGGTGCAGAATTCGGGCCGCGGGAAATACACTGGCACCCCCTGACGCTGCGCCATGGCCTTGAGCCCGGCGCGCAATGTCGTGTTGGCCGCCACGCCACCGGCGACCACCAGCGCCGGGGCCCCGGTTTGCTCCAGGCCGCGCCGGGTCTTCTCCACCAGGGTGTCGGTCACCGCTTCCTCGAAGGCGCGGGCGACATCCTCCGGCCGGTAGACCTGTTTCTTCAATGCGGTCAGCACCGCGGTCTTCAGACCGGAGAAGCTCATGTCCAGCCCCGGGCGGTCGAGCATCGGGCGCGGCAGGCGCAGGGCGTCCGAGCGCCCCTGCTCGGCCAGACGCGCGAGCGCCGGCCCACCCGGATAGCCCAGCCCCAGCAGCTTGGCGGTCTTGTCGAAGGCCTCGCCCGCGGCATCGTCGATGCTCTCGCCGATCAGGTCGTAGTCGCCCAGGGCACGCGCGTGAATCAGCTGGGTATGCCCGCCGGAGACCTGCAGCACCAGGAACGGGAAATCGAGCCCGGTATCCTCCAGAAACGGCGCCAGCAGGTGGCCCTCCAGGTGATGCACGGCCAGCGCCGGGATGCCCCAGCCCCAGGCCAGGGAGCGCGCCACCGAGGCCCCGGTCAGGAGCGCCCCCAGCAACCCCGGCCCACCGGTGTAGACCACCGCATCCAGGTCGTGGCCGTCCACGCCCGCCTCGTCCAGCACCGCGCGCACCAACGGCAGCAACCGCTGGATATGATCGCGCGAGGCCAGCTCCGGCACCACGCCGCCGTAGACGGCGTGCAGGTCAGTCTGGCTGTACAGCCGGTGCGCAAGCAGGCCCCGGTCCGCGTCGATCAGCGCCACACCCGTCTCGTCGCAGGAAGTCTCGATGCCCAGTACGATCATTGCGCAAGCATGCCGGGTTTCACAGGCCGCACCAAGCAGCCCCTGTGCGTCCGCGCCATTGCGTTGGGGCAAGCGCTCACAGTCGCCCCCGGCGATCCGGGATCCCGTCCAGCGGCAGATGTGCACAATCGCGGCCCAGGGCCATCACCTGAAAACGCTCGCCCATCTCCCCGGGCAGCGTCAGCATGCGCACGGCCTGGGCGGCCTGCATGGTCACACGGGCATCCTCGCCGCTGCCGACGCGGGCCTCGAAACGCCCTGGCAGCCCCACCCCCAGCAGGAATTCGCCCTGCGCGGCATAGGCCAGCACGTCGAGACCCGCGGCGTCCGCCGCCTCTGCAACCCCGGTGAAATCCACGCTCGCGGTCAGATCCATCAGGCCCGGATAAGCCAGCGGGTCCTGGATCATCTGCTGGCGGTAATACCCCACCAGCGTACCCTGGTGACGCTCCGGGGCGTAGTAGGCGCTGCGCGGAAAGCCATAGTCCACGATCACGGCGACGCCCTGCTCCAGGAAGTCGGCCAGCGCGGTCACCCACGCGGCCTGGGCCGGGCGCCATTCGGAGAGGTAGCCCTCGGGCCACGGGCCATGCTCGGCCTGGAGCCGCGCCACCGGCTCGGCGAGGCCGGGCGGGGCCGGGCGCTCGGCCAGGCTCAGGGTGCCGGCGGCATCGGTCGTGATCCCGACCTGCCAGACCCGGCCTTCACGCCAGCGGAAGAGCTCCACCGGCAGGGCATCCAGCACCTCGTTGGCCAGCACCACACCGCGCAACGGGGTCTCGGGCAGGGCATCCAGCCACGCCACCCGGGCGTACTCCGCGGGTTCAAGCGCAGCCTCGAGGTGGGCCTGCTGCCGCGCCCGCAGGTCCGGACTGACCTCGACGATCCAGTAGCGCTCCCACGCCACCCCGAGTTCGCGCAGCGTGGTGATCACATCCCCCGCGAGCCGGCCGCTGCCGGCGCCGAATTCGAGCAGTGTGCCGGTGCCGTTCAGATCGTCCCGCAACACCGGGGCCAGCCAGGTCGCCAGGGTCTCGCCGAACAGGGGCGACAGCTCCGGCGCGGTGACGAAATCGCCCCCCTCGCCCAGCTTGTGCGCCCCGTTCACGTAATAGCCAAGCCCCGGCGCATACAGCGCGGCCTGCATGTAATCGACGAATGGAAGGAACCCGTCGCCGGCGACGACACTCTGTTGCAGGGAGGCGTGCAGACGCCGGGCGATATCGGCGGCCACCGGATCGACCGGGGCGTTTGTGCTAGGTTTCGGCGGCATCATGACGACGAATGGTACCAACCCGGGGGCAGGCGTGGCGCAGGTACAATCCGACAGCATGGACACGACTTCCGGGGAGGCACGGGTGGTGCTGGTCACCGGGGCCGCGCGGCGGGTCGGCGCAACCATCGTGCGCGGGTTGCACGCCGCCGGGTTGCGGGTACTGATCCACTACCGCGGCTCGCGCACGGATGCCGAAGACCTCGTCGCCGAACTGAACGCGGAGCGCCCGGACAGCGCCCACGCCCTGCAGGCCGACCTCCTCGATCTGGAGGCCATCGAACGCCTGGCGCGCGAGGCCGAGGCGGCCTGGGGCCGCCTGGATTTCCTGGTCAACAACGCCTCGACCTTCTACGCCACCGCCGTGGGCGAGATCAGCCAACAGAGCTGGGACGACCTGATCGGGTCCAACCTGAAGGCCCCGACTTTCCTCACCCAGGCCTGCAATCCGGCGTTGCAGCGTCAGCAGGGCGCGGTCGTCAATATCGTCGACATCCATGCGCTGCGCCCGCTAAAGGGCTACCCGGTGTACTCGGCGGCCAAGGCCGGGCTGTGGACCCTGACCCAGGCCTACGCCCGCGAGCTGGGGCCGGACGTGCGGGTCAACGGCGTTGCCCCCGGCGCGATCCTCGCCCCCGAGGAGGCCGAAAACACGGGCACCCACGAGGCAATGATTGAACGCACCGCACTCAAGCGCGAGGGCACCCCGGAGGACATCGCGCGTACCGTGCGCTTCCTGCTGCTGGACGCGCCCTACATCACCGGCCAGGTGATCCCGGTGGACGGCGGCCGGTCGGCATCGCAGTAGCCGCGCCCCCGTCCCGCCGCGCTACACTGGTCCCAACCGAGCATTTGCGCCAGGAGACTGCAGCATGATCGATTCCAAACGCTTCGACGACCTCGCCCGCCGCATCACCGAAAGCCTGCCGGAGTCGGTACGCCACATGCAGGAGGACGTGCAGCGCCAGGTCCGCTCGTCGCTGCAAAGCGGCTTCGAACGCATGGACCTGGTGACGCGCGAGGACTTCGACATCCAGGTGGCCCTGCTGGAACGCACCCGCGAACGCCTGGCGGAGCTGGAGGCGCGGGTCGCCGCGCTGGAAGCCCGCCCAAGCGACGAGACCGGGCAGTAACCACCACCTGAATCCACCCGCCGGGCACGGATGCCGGGCGGCAGAACGGAGGGGCACGGATGCCCGTCACCATCGCCTACGCCCGCGCCATCGACGGCATTCACGCCCCGCTGGTCACCATCGAGACCCACCTGGCCAACGGGCTACCCGCCTTCCAGATCGTCGGCCTGCCCGAGGCGGCGGTGCGCGAGAGCCGTGACCGCGTGCGCGCGGCGATCCAGACCAGCGGCTTCGAATTCCCCCGGCGCCGCATCACCGTCAACCTGGCCCCTGCCGACCTGCCCAAGGACGGCGGCCGCTTCGATCTCGGCATTGCGCTGGGCATCCTGGCCGCCAGCCAGCAGATCCCGGCCGCAGCGCTGGCCCGGCACGAGTTCCTCGGCGAGCTGGGGCTGGACGGCACCTTGCGCCCGGTGGGTGGCACCCTGGCTGCCGGACTTGCGGCAGCCGACGCCGAGCGGGCGCTGGTGGTAAACCCGGAGGATGGGGCGGAGGCGGCCCTCGCCAGCCGCGCCCGGGTTCTCACCGGCTCGCACCTGAGCGCCGTCTGCGCCGCGCTGGCGGGGCGCGAGGCCCTAGTGCCGGCACAACCGCCCGAGCCGTCCGCACCCGCGCACCCCGACCTCGCCGACGTGCGCGGCCAGCACCAGGCGCGCCGGGCCCTGGAGATCGCGGCCGCCGGCGGGCATCACCTGCTGATGGTCGGCCCACCCGGGAGCGGAAAATCCATGCTGGCCGCGCGCATCCCCGGCATCCTGCCGCCAATGGACGAGGCCGAAGCCCTGGAGACCGCGGCCATCCACAGCCTGCGCGGCAGTTCGCACCTGCGCCAGGACTGGCGGGCGCGTCCGTTCCGGTCCCCGCACCACACCGCCTCGGGCGTCGCGCTGGTCGGTGGCGGCAGTACGCCACGCCCCGGCGAGATCTCGCTCGCGCACCAGGGCGTATTGTTCCTCGACGAACTCACCGAATTCAGCCGCTCGGTGCTCGACGTACTGCGCGAACCGCTGGAGAGTGGCGTCATCCACATCTCGCGCGCGGCCCGCCAGGCCGAGTTTCCGGCCCGCTTCCAGCTGGTCGGTGCGATGAACCCCTGCCCACAGGGCTTCGATTGCGACCTCGCCGAACGCTGCGAATGCACCCCGGAGCAGCGGGCCCGCCACCGCAAGCGCCTGTCGGCACCGCTACTCGACCGGATTGACCTGGCCATCGAGGTCCCGCGCATCCCACCCGGGGACCTGGCCGGATCGGCCGACGCATCCGAAGACTCGGCCTCCGTGGCGAAACGCGTCGCGCGGGCCCGCAAGGTGCAGCGCGAGCGCCAGAACGGACTGAACAGCGCACTCGATGGCTCAGCCCTGGACCGGTACGCCGTCCTCGGCACGGCTGACCGGGAGCTGCTGGACAAGGCTGCGGAACGCTTCCGGCTCTCCGCGCGGGCCTACCATCGCATCCTGCGGGTGGCGCGCTCCATTGCCGATCTCAACGACGCCGAGGCGATCGCGACCCAGCACCTGACCGAGGCGCTGAGCTATCGCGCCCTGGACCACTGGCGCACGCAATAGCGACGACCAAAGAAAAACCCCGCCCAGGCGATGCCTGGGCGGGGTTTTGTAGTGCCGTTCCTACGGGGACGATTAGTCTTCGAACGTCGCCACGTAGACGGCCAGGTCGGCGATGTCCTCGTCCGACAGGTTGGCGGCATTCGGCGCCATCAGCGCGGTCTGGTCGCCAACGGTCTCGCCGGCGCGGTAGCGCACCAGCTTGTCGGCAATGTACTCGGCATCACGACCGGCCAGCTTCGGGAACACCGGGGTACCCTGACCCTGGGCACCGTGGCAGGCAACACAGGTGTTGTAACGCGACTGACCGCGCTCCGCATCACCATCTTCAACCGCGATGGCGGCAACCGCTGCGGCCTCTTCTTCGGCCGCCGCTTCGCCAGTCTCGGTAGTGGCGACCGGCTCTTCGCCCCCGGCAGCATCTTCGGCGGCGGTATCGCCATTGCCATTGCCGTTATCGCTGCCTTCGTAGTCGTGATCGACCCCGGCCTCATCCAGCATGTAGGCGACCACGTCGCGCATCTGCTCGTCGCTCAGGCTGGAATCGCCACCGCGCGCCGGCATGGCGCCGATGCCGTTGATCGAGTTGGCGAACAGGGTATCCAGGCCCTTGTCGTTCAGGCGGTTGCTCCACTCGTCGGTGTCGTCCTTGATTGGGGCACCGGACACACCAGCGTCATGGCAGGCCGCGCAGACGTTCGAGTAGAGGTCGCCCGGGCTCAGGTCCGCGGCTTCTTCGGCGCTATCCACCTGGCCGGACACCACCTGACCGATCGGCGCGATGCGCTGGGCGACGCGTTCGTCACTCACGGTGTCGGGCTGGGACACCTGCATGCCGCCAAGCCAGCCGGCCAGGTGCGACACCAGGAAAAGGACCGTACCCAGCAAGGCCAGGGACGCAATAAACAGCAACACCTTGTTCCCGGTGTCCATCTTGATCGGTTGATTTCCCACTTCTCTCCCTCCGAGATCCCGGCCTTGAGCGGCCATGTGGTGTGCTATTCGAAAGCCCTCGCGCATCAAGCGCAAATCGGGCGCAGAGTATAGGGCATCATGCAAACCACGACCACAAACCGAGTGTGGCGGTCAAATATGGCTGGACGCGTCAAAGCTCGCGCCCGTATCATTGCAGATCTTGCGCCCGTAGCTCAGCTGGATAGAGTACTGCCCTCCGAAGGCAGGGGTCGCAGGTTCGAATCCTGCCGGGCGCGCCATCATGACGACGAAGAAGGGCCCATTGTATGGGCTCTTCTTCGTTATGCGGATGGATCCCGGAGCCGGACGCCCCCTTCTCCAGCCGAGGCCCGCTGAACGGGACAACCGATCCGCCCCACCATGACAATCCCCAGTCTCTGCACATCGCAGACGACCGCCTTGCCCTCGCACTGCCCGATCAGACAACAGGCCCTACGGCCGCAGCCGGCAGCTCGACCTGCTGACACTGGCTCATGATCTGCATGAGAACGATCACGCGCTCTTCTCCGGTACGGGCGAGAAACAAGGCCTCGCGCCCCTGGAACGGCCCATCCGTGATGGTGACCGGCTGCTGCGGGGCAAAGTCACTGTCACGGGTAAGGTCGAGACAGCCGCTCTCGGGGTCCAAGCGCAGGCGGATCCCCTCGATAACCGGCTCGGGAACCGGCACCGGGCTGGAGCCAAAGCGCACCAACCCAAGCACGCCGCGCGTGGAGCGAATTGGGGCCCAGTTTTCTGCGACGTCGCAAAGCTGTGCGAAAAGGTAGCGCGGAAACAGGGACTCGGTGACGGCGGTGCGACGCCCCCTGCGGCGAATGGGCCGGCGGATCAGCGGCCGGAACGTGCGATAGCCCTGGCGGTCGAGATTCGCCTCGGCGCGGGCTTCTTCCCGGGGTTTGCATTGGATGGTGTACCAGTGTTTCAAGGGGACCTCTTCGCAGCAGTGCGCCGGCAATTGCGCACCAGCCATAGCATCAGCTCACTCTAATGATAGGCCGACTGGCAGCGAACGTGCGTAGTTGCATCACGAAACTGGATGCACAGGGTTGCCGGGGCGATCGGCTACTGCCTTGATCTGGATCAAATTCGGCAGCCCGGGGCAGCGCTAGCTTCAGAGGTGCAACAACACCTCAGGAGAACCCTCATGCTGACCGAAATCATGTTCCAGTCGCCCATCGGCATTCTGACCATCATCACCCTGCTGGGGATCGTGGCCTTCTTTGGCTACGTGGGCTATTACATCATCCACGGCATGCGCCAGGACGAGCAGCGCGAGTAAGACATCCGCGCCCGACGGCCAGCGGCCACGACGGGCGCCCATGAAAACGCCCGCGCAAGGCGGGCGTTCGATGTGCCACTTCAGCCAGCGGGGCTCAGGTGTGCTGGTCCCCGTGGTACAAGCGCACGACGTGCCGGGCCTCGGCGAAGAACAGCCAGCGCTCCATGATCACACCCGCCAGGGCCGCGACCAGGCCGAGCCAGGCCACGATGGCCGGCACGCCGGACAGGATCGCGGCGAACACCAGGATCGGGGTACCGAACGCGAGCAGGAACACGCCCATCTTCAGGGTGTCGGTGGTGTTCTTGCCTGCATCGTAGCCAAACTCGTCGGTCAGGAAGGTACCGGCGGTATGCCCGGTATCCAGCAACCGCACGGTCGCGCGGTTGAAGGTGGTGGCGGTGTTGATGGTCGGGCCGGTCACGCGGGAGATCCAGAAGTAGTAGATCCCCTTGAGGACGCCAGCGATCAGCAGCAGCACGATGGCCACGCCCGCATGCATCGCGGTGGCGTTGCCGAACACACTGGCAATGGCGGCGAAGGCGACGGCACCGGTGGCCACACCCAGAAGGATGTAGTTGGCCGGGGTCAGCGCGGTGTTCCACTGGCGGATGGTCTTCAGGCAGCCGTAGATCATCCCGGTGGAGAACAGCGTGACCACCGCCAGCACGGCGGCGATGGCGCCAGCCACTGCGGCCAACGGACCGACTTCGTGGCCCTGCAGCAGCACGCCGAGGCCATAGATCGCGGCGAACGGGTAGAACAGCACGGCAAATACCGCCTCGCGCGAGAGCCAGGAGGTCTTGAAGCGCATGAAGGAACGCCAGGCGTTCTTCTTGTTCGCCAGGTGGCCGGTGGACAGCATGAGCCCGACGGTGATCATGCCCAGGGCCGCAACCCCGTGCGCGATCAGCTCGCCATGGCTCATGACCGGACCGATGCCCGCGAGATGGAAGGCCACCAGCAACAGGAACAGGCCGTAGCCCGCACCGGAGATGACAGTAAACAGAATGACGGAAAACGCCGGATGCATGGTTTTCTCTCCCCGATCGGGCGCGCTTAGCGCGCCACCATCTTGTTGACCCAGTCCTTCACCGAGGTGATCAGCGTGTTGGCACGCACGTCGTCGGTGGGGATGGAACGGGTGATCCGCGGCGGCAGATAGGTGTTGACCGGCTTGTAGCCAAGCTCGGGCATCTGCTTCACACCGCCACGTTCGCGGACCAGGCGGCTCACCTCGGAGGCGTCGTCATCAAAGTCGCCGAAGAAGCGCGCGTGCGCCGGGCAGGTGATGACGCAGGCGGGCTGACGCTCTTCCGGCGGCAGCTGCTCGTCGTAGATGCGGTCCACGCACAGCGTGCACTTCTTCATCACGCCGTCTTCGCGGTCCAGCTCGCGGGCGCCGTACGGGCAGGCCCAGGCGCAGTAGTTGCAGCCCATGCACTTGTCCTGGTCGACCAGCACGATGCCGTCTTCCGGGCGCTTGTAGGAGGCACCGGTGGGGCAGACGTTCACGCAGTCGGCATGCTCGCAGTGCATGCAGGACATCGGGATGTTGACGGTCTTGTTGTTGGGGTAGTCCCCGACCTCGTAGTGGCGGATGCGGTTGAACCACACGCCGCTCGGGTCCTCGCCGTAGGGGCGATAGTCGGTCAGCGGACCCGTGGTGCCGCTGGTGTTCCACTGCTTGCAGGCCACCGCGCAGGCATGGCAGCCCACGCAGGTGTCCATGTCGATTACGAGTCCAAGTCGCATGGTTGGTACTCCCTCAAATCGTTCGTGCGGGCAAGCCCCGCGATGGCCTTGAGGCCGTCGCGGAACCGGGCCGGATCAGTTTTTCTCGTCGTCCAGCGAACCGCGCGTGAGCACGTCGCGGATGTCGCGGTTCAGGTGCACGGGCTTGTGCGCGTGGTAGCGCAGCTGGTCCGGCGATTCGGACATGCCCGGCGTGGCCTTCACCTCGTCGAACTGCGGCCAGGCGCTCTGCTCGTCGGGACCGGCCGGGGTGATCTTGACCTTGAGGTCGTACCACGCGGCCTGCCCGGTGACCGGGTCGGAGTTGGTGATGTTGTCGATCGGGTCGCCCTTCTTCGGGAGCAGCTCGCTGATCAGGTGATTCATCAGGAAGCCCTTCTGCGACTCGTTCGCCTCCGGCTTCAGGCCCCAGGCGCCCTTCTGCTTGCCGATGGCGTTCCAGGTCCAGACGGTGCTGGGCTCGCAGCCCTCGATCAGCTTGACCTGCACGCGAATCTTGCCGTTGTGCGACTCCAGCCACACCCAGGACAGATCCTCGATGCCCATGGACTCCGCCTTCTGACGGTTCATGTACAGGTAGTTCTGGGCGCAGATCTGGCGCAGCCAGGCGTTCTGCGAATCCCAGGAGTGGTACATGAACATCGGACGCTGGTTGACCGCGTAGAACGGGTACTCGTCCTCGTCGATCCGGGTCTGCTCCAGCGGCTTGTGCCAGATGGGCAGCGGATCGAAGTACTGGGTCAGCCGGTCCTTGTGCTCCTGCTTGGTCGGTTGCGGGCCGTCGTACAGGCCCTGGCCGGCCAGCTTGAAGCGCTGCTGGGTCTCGGAGTAGATCTCGATCGTGATCGGATCGGTCTTGCCTACCCAGCCGGCGTGCTTGGCCAGCTCCAGGTAGTCCTTGTTGGCGTAGCGGTAGAACTGCTGATTCGGCGCCAGGTGGTACAGGAAGAACCCCTGGTTCTCGATGTACGCCTCCCACTGCTTCGGGTTCGGCTCGCCGCGCAAGTGGCTCTGGCCGTCCTTGCCGCGATAGCCGGACAGGAAGCCGATGCCCGGCTCCTTCTCGAAGTTGACGATGAAGTCCTTGTAATCCGAGAACTTGCGGCTGCCATCGTCCTTGGTGAACGCCGGGAACTTCAGGCGCCCGGCCAGCTCGACCATGACCTCCTGCCACGGCCGCACGTTGCGATCGGGCTCGAGGATCGGGTGGCGGATGGAGTCCGCCGCCGCGGCCGGCTCGGAGATCGGGCGGTCGAGCATGGAGATGGTGTCGTAGCGCTCCAGATAGGTGGTATCCGGCAGCACCAGGTCGGCGAAGCTGACCATCTCGGAATTGAACGCATCCGAGACCACCAGGAACGGGATCTTGTACTCGCCGTTCTCGTCCTTGGACCGCAGCATGTCCATCACTTCGGCGGTGTTCATCGTGGAGTTCCACGACATGTTCGCCATGAAGAAGATCAGGGTGTCGATCGGGTACGGGTCGGCGTTGACCGCGTTGGTCACCACCATGTGCATCATGCCGTGGTTGGACACCGGCGCATCCCAGGAGAAGGCCTTGTCGATGCGCAGCGGGTTGCCGTCGTCATCGATGACCAGATCCTCCGGCGCGGTCGGGAAACCGAGCGGCGGGCTCTTCAGCGGGGTGTTCGGGGCGCATTCCTTGGCCGGCTTGATGCCCGGCGGGATGTGCTTCGGATACGGCGGCTTGGCCAGGTGACCGCCGGGGCAGTCCACCGAGCCGAGCATGATCTGCAACAGGTGAATCGCGCGGCAGGTCTGGAATCCATTGGAGTGCGCGGAGATGCCGCGCATCGCGTGCATGGACACCGGACGCCCGAACACCTTGTCGTGCTTGCGGCCCCAGGAGTCGGTCCACTCGATGTCGAGCTCGATGGTCTCCTTGAACGCGACGTGGGCCATCTCCAGCGCCAGGCGCTCGGTCTGCTCGGCCGGGATGCCGGTCACCGCGGCGGTATTCTCCGGGGAATACTCGTCCGCCAGGTAACGTTCGGCCAGCAGGGTCATCACGGTCTTGACCGGGCGGCCGTCCGGGGCGGTGTACTCGCCGAACAGGGCCGGCTTGATGTCGACCTGGCTGCCGTCGACGAAGGCCTCCTTCTCCAGTTCCCAGACCTGCGGGTTGCCGGCCTCGTCACGCAGGATCAGGCCGTCGCCCTTCTGGCCCGGGGTCTGTACGACCAGCTGGGTGGCGTTGGTGTAGCGCACCAGGAAGTCCCAGTCGAACTGGTCGTTCTTCAGCAGCACGTGCAGCATCGACAGCGCGAACAGGCCGTCGGTGCCGGGCTTGATGCCCACCCACTCGTCGGCGATCGCCTGGTAGCCGGTGCGCACCGGGTTGATCGCGACGAACTTGCCGCCGCTGCGCTTGAGCTTTTCCAGCCCGATCTTGATCGGGTTGGAGGCATGGTCTTCCGCCACACCCCAGAGCATGTGGTACTTGGTGCGATCCCAGTCGGGGTCGCCGAATTCCCAGAAGGCGAAGCCAGTGGTGTACAGGCCGCCGGCGGCCATGTTCACCGAGCAGAAGCCACCGTGGGCCGCCCAGTTGTAGGTACCGAACTGGGTTGCCCACAGGCCGGTCAGGGCCTGCATCTGGTCACGGCCGGTGAAGAACGCCAGCTTGCGCGGGTCGGTCTCGCGGATCTTCTGCAGGCGCGCGGACAGGGTGTCCAGCGCCTCGTCCCAGGAGATCGGCTCAAACTCGCCAGCACCGCGCTCGGTGCCCGGCTTGCGGCGCATCGGCTGGTGCAGGCGCGCCGGGGACTGCTGCTTCATGATCCCCGCGTTGCCCTTGGCGCAGAGCACACCCTTGTTGATCGGGTGGTGCCGATTCCCCTGGATGTAGCGGACCTTGTTGTCCTGGACGGTAACCTTGATACCGCAACGACAGGCGCACATGTAGCAGGTGGTGTACTTGATCTCCTGCTCGCCGTGCTTTTCGAATTCGGGCAACGCGCTCATGGGGGCGACCTCGTGATCTCGGTTCAGTTATGCATCGCGCATTGTGGACGGAGCGGACACATTCTGCCAACGAGTCTTTTCTATTTGCGGATAAACCAGAATTATCGGGTGAAGATTTTTTTTATTGTGACCCGAATCCACAGATGATTTGCACGTTCATGTGGCAAAGACCGCAAAATGATCTACGATGTGTACCACGGAACATATCGCCCCACTCGACGTCACAGGCCCGCCAATGGAACACGCCGACACCCCCACGGAAGGAAACGCCCTGATCGACGCCTTCGGTCGCCGCATCGAATACGTGCGCCTCTCGGTCACCGATCGCTGCGATCTGCGCTGTTTCTACTGCATGCCCAAGGGCTTTCGCGACTTCGAGGAGCCGGAACACTGGCTCAGCTTCGAGGAGATCGAGCGCGTGATGGGCGCCTTCGGTCGCCTCGGCACCCGCCGTGTGCGCCTGACCGGCGGCGAGCCCCTGGTGCGCAAGAACCTCCCGGATCTGGCCGCGCGCCTGAATGCCCTGCCCGGCATCGACGATATCTCGCTGTCCACCAACGCCACGCGCATGGCGCGCCATGCGCAGGAGCTGAAGGATGCTGGCGTCGACCGGATCAACGTCAGCCTCGATTCGCTCAAGCCCGAGGTCTTCAAGGAGATCACCGGCGGCAAGCTGGAGAAGGTGCTGGACGGGCTGATGGCCTCCAAGGCCGCGGGCCTCGCCCCAATCAAGATCAACATGGTCGTGATGGGCGGGATCAACGAGCCGGAGGTCGAGGACATGGTCGACTTCTGCATCGAGCACGGCTTCACCCTGCGCTTCATCGAGACCATGCCGATGGGCGACACGGGCCGCCAGGCGAAAGAGGGCCATTACGTGAACCTGCAGGATGTGCGTGCCCGCCTGGAGCCGCGCTACAACCTGGTGCCCGGCGTGATGCCCGGGGGCGGCCCGGCGCGCTACATGCAGATCCCGGATACCGATGTGCGCATCGGCTTCATCACCCCGATCTCGCAGCACTTCTGCGATACCTGCAACCGCGTGCGCCTGTCGGTGGACGGCACCATCTACACCTGCCTCGGCAACGACCACAGCCTGAACCTGCGCCCCTACCTGCGCGAGGGCTGTACCGATTCGGAACTGGAGGACCTGGTGGTTCAGGCCATCAACCTGAAGCCGGAACGCCACGAATTCTCCGAGCGCCCGGAGAAAGTCCTGCGCTTCATGTCCATGACCGGGGGCTGAGGCCCGGCCAGCCGGCACCGCGATGAGCATGCCGCAGGAACGAGAAAGGCCCGCTGAAAGCGGGCCTTCTGCATGCCGGGAGGGCTGCGAGCCGCTTCAGTCGACGGCGCCTTCCGGCGGCAGCTTTTCCTTCATCGAGTCGGACAGCGGCACGTCGTGCACCACCAGGACCGGCAGGCGCGCATTGCGCACCAGCCACTCGGTGGCAGAGCCGGAGAGCATGTTGGAGATCTGGCTGCGCCCACGGGTCCCCATCACGATCATGTCCGCACCCCACTCTTCGGCGTGGCGGGAAATTTCCTCGGGGGCGCTGCCCACGGCGATGGCGACGTCGTCGTCTGCCTCGGCCCACTCCTGCATCTGGGCACGCACCTTCTCCTCCGCAGCATTGCGCATGTCCTTCGCGTTCAGCGGCGACGAGCCCGCACCACTGAACGCACCGGCAGAGCTGGGACCGGCCACGTCCGACGGCTTCATCACATAGAGCAACCGCTTCTTCGCCCCCGGGCAGTGCTGGCGGGCAATCGCCAGGGCCGAGGCCGAAGCGGGCGAAAAGTCGATGGCGATGATGACGCGCTGCAGCATGGGGATCCCCTTTGTGATCGCATGAAACCGACCCGGCGTACGCGCCCGGGGTCATGAAAACTTCAGAACCGACTACATAGAGTGGTACAATTTCGCGCCTTTCCTGAGCGGTTCTCAGTCTGTACTGGCACCGAACCGCTTGCAACCGCGCCATCCACTGGTGGCAACCGGGCCCGGCTACTTCCCGGGGAAGCGCCGATCCAACCCTTCGCGTGGATCCGCGCCTCCCAAAGTCTCTGGTACCTGTTCGTTCACCCGTTGATCCCGACCCTGGTCGGCTTCGGCGCGCACCGGTATTGGGGAACGCAACGTGCAGCAGACCATACAAGACTTCCTGTCCCGCCAGCGCAAGGTCTGGTTCTTCAATGTCCGCGGCGACCTGATCGCCGGGATCGTGGTCGCACTGGCCCTGATCCCCGAGGCGATCGCCTTCTCCATCATCGCCGGCGTGGACCCGAGCGTGGGCCTGTACGCCTCGTTCACCATGGCGGTGGTGATCGCCTTCGCCGGCGGGCGGCCCGGAATGATCTCGGCGGCAACCGGGGCGATGGCCCTGCTCACGGTCACGCTGGTGGCCGAGCACGGGCTGCAGTACCTGCTGGCGGCCACCATCCTGACCGGGCTCATCCAGCTCCTGTTCTCGTGGGCCAAGCTCGCGCGCTACATGATGTTCATCCCGCGCACCGTGCTGGTCGGCTTCGTCAACGCGCTGGCGATCCTGATCTTTCTCTCCCAGGTGCCCTACCTGGTCGATGGCGACACCACCATGTGGGCGCTGGTCGCGGCCGGTCTGATCATCCTCTACGGCCTGCCGATGATCCCCGGCTACCCGAAGCTCCTGCCGCCACCGCTGGTCGCGATCATCGCGCTAACCGCCGTCGTCTACTACATGGGCATGCCCACGCTGGAAGTCGGCGACATGGGCGACCTGCCCTCCGGCCTGCCGGTGTTCCTGTTCCCGGACATCCCGTGGAACCTGGAGACCCTGCAGATCATCTTCCCGACCGCGTTCGCGCTGGCGATCGTTGGTCTGCTGGAGTCGCTGCTGACGGCCTCGATCCTCGATGACCTGACCGACACCCCCTCCGGCAAGAACCGTGAGGCCCAGGGCCAGGGCATCGCCAACATCGTCACCGGCTTCTTCGGCGGCATGGCCGGCTGCGCGATGATTGGCCAGTCGGTCATCAACATCAAGTCCGGCGGTCTCGGTCGGCTGTCGACCCTGTCGGCCGGCCTGTTCCTGCTGTTCTTCATCCTGGTGCTGGGCGATCTGGTCTCGATCATCCCGATGGCCGCACTGGTCGCGGTGATGATCATGGTCTCCATCGCCACCTTCGACTGGGGCTCGCTGACCACGCTGCACAAGTTGCCGCGCACCGATGCCGTGGTGCTGATCGTGACCGTCGCGGTCACCGTGATCACCCACGACCTGTCGATGGGCGTGTTCGCCGGCGTGCTGCTCTCCGCGATCTTCTTCGCACGCAAGATGGTCAAGGCGGTGGAAGTGAAGAGTGACCTGTCGGAGGACGGCAAGACCCGTATCTACACCGTTCGCGGCCAGCTCTTCTTCGTCGCCGTGGACAAGTTCATCGACAGCTTCGACTACCGCGAAGGCATCCATAACGTCGAGATCGACCTGACCCGCGCCTCGCTGTGGGACAGCTCGGCCGTGGCCGCGATCGACAAGGTGGTCGGCAAGTTCCGCCGTAACGGCATGGAGGTCGAAGTGAAGGCCCCGCGCGGCGAAAGCGGCGAACTCCACGACAAGCTTGCCCTGCACGACAAGGGCGCCGACCTGGGGCCGGGCGGGCACTAATCCCGCCGTTCGCCTTCGGCACCGTCATTGCGAGGAGCCGAAGGCGACGCGGCACAAAAAGCAGCGGAGCTGGGTTGAACGGCCGCACGCCGGCCCGAAGGGCGTGCGGAGCGAGTAACCGCCATCCGGAACCACCGGCTCCCGACTCGGTGCCAGCTTTGGGAGGTTGCCACGGCCCCTGCGGGGCCTCGCAATGACGGTGCCAGGGGCGGCGCCCGGGAGCCAGAGAGATTGGACCTCGTGCCCGAGCGTGGCAGGCTAGGCGCATGATGAATCTGCGCCGGCCGGCACCCCCGACCGATCCCAGGGCCGAACGCGAGCGCATTCGGCGCGCCCTGATGTGGCCCATGCTCGGGGCCGGCATCCTGATCGCGATCCATGCGCTGCAGGAGCTGACCGGCGGCGACTGGTCACGCCTGGGCATCCTCCCGCGCGACGCGGTCGGGGTGCTGGGCATCATCACCTCGCCGCTGATCCACGGCTCCTGGGGCCACCTGCTGGCCAATGTCCCGACCCTCTGGGTGCTAGGCATGCTGACCCTCTACGGCTTTCCCCAGGCCACGCGCACGGCGGTGCCGCTGATCTGGCTGATGGGTGGACTGGGCGTGTGGCTGTTTGCCCGCGAGGGGCTGCACATCGGGGCGTCCGGCCTTACCCACGGTCTGATGTTCTTCGCGGTCGTGATCGGGATTCGCCGCCGCGATGCGCTGTCCATCGCGCTCGCCATCATCATCCTGTTTCTTTACGGCAGCATGCTGTGGGGCGTGTTCCCCAGCGGGCCCAAGGTGTCGTTCGAGGCACACCTGTTCGGCGCGGTGGTGGGCGCGGCCTGCGGCGGGTTGCTGTACCGGCGTGACCCGTTACCCCCGGCGCGCCGATCCTCCTGGGAGGACGACGACGAGACCGACCCGGAGACCCTGCGCAAGATCGAGCAGGGGCGCCTGGACGAGATCGAGCCCGGGAAGTCGTCGGACGAGCCGTGGCGTCGTGATTAGTCGGACCCGTGTGTGGATGCGGTTCGCTGCGCTCAGCGCATCCTGCGATGATGCTTCCGGCCCCGCAGATCACAGGGTGCCGTGAGCGCAGCGAACCACACCGACCCCACCCCTCTCACTGTCCGAAATACATCCGCACCCCCGCCATCAAGGTCAGACCCGGCGCTGGCTCGTAGTAGCGGCCGCCCGCCGCATTGATCCGGATGTTGTCGACATTGTCAGCATCCAGCAGGTTGTTGGCGGCGACGAAGGCCTCGGCACGGGTATCGCCCTGCTGCCAGAACCGGCCGGCGCGCAGGTTCAGCGTCGTCTGCGGCCCCACCTTCTCCGTGTTCGCGTTGTCCACATAACGCGACCCCACATGCAGCGCGTCCACGGTCACGAACCAGGGGCCGTCGCGCCAGTCGGCCTCGACGAACAACTGCTCGCGCGGCAGCCCCGGCATCCGGTTGCCGTCATGGCGAACACCCTCGGCATCCTCGAACTCGCGAAAACGGAAACGATTGAGGCTTGCAGCGGCGCTCAGGGTCCACTGTGGGTTCAACCGCCAGTCTGCGCTTAGCTCAACGCCATCGCGGGCCGTGCGCCCGGCGTTGGTATAGAACGTCCGGTCGCCCTGACCTTCAAGCTGGTACGGCGACAGCTCGTCGCGCACCCGGGTAGCGTAGACCGAGGCCTCCCAGGAGAGCTGCGGATTCTCGCGCCGGATACCGACCTCGATACTGCGCGCCCGTTGTGGGTCCACCTCGGGGTTGAAGCCGCCTCCGCCCTCCGGATTGGCAAACTCGGTGAAGGTCGGGGTCTCGAAGTTGGTCGCCACATTCACGTAGGCGCGATACTCGGGCCGGAAGTGCCAGATCAGCCCGGCCATGCCGCTGGTCTCGTCAAAGGTCCGTCGGCCCGATCGGTCCGTGACGTCATCACCGTCGTCAAACCGCTCGACGAAGTGATCGTCGATGGACATGCGAATACGGTCGTGACGGGCGCCGGCCACCAGGTTCCAGTCCGACCCGAGTGCGGTATCGGTCTGCACGAACACCCCGCGCGAGCGGGCACGCTCCCGCTGGTCGAGCGCCAGGTCGCTCATGGGATCAACCGGGTCCGCGGAACACTCGCCGCCGTCGCGATCGAAAAGCCGGCCAGCAGAACAGCGCCGTGTGCGGTCATCGCGCTGTTCTTCCAGGTCGATGCCGGTGAGCACACGGGTCGCCCCAACGTCGCGCTCGTACTGGGCATTGACTCCAAAGAAATCGCGCTCGTAGGCGACGCGGGAATCACCGGGGAACGGCAACTGCTGCGCATAGTCGCGCTGGGTCCAGAATCCGCCCAGGCGCAGCTCGCCCCCGGCCAGCGGCTGCTCCCATTGCAGGCCGGTGGTCAGCTGTTCGGCGGACTGGGTACTGTCCAGCGCCGTGGCCAGCGGGGCCGCGGCACGCCGGTCCTCGCGCATCTCCTCGCGGGTCAGGCCGCCGGGATCGTCGGTGCGTGGCGCATCCAGGTAGCGCAGGTGAACGTTGAGCGTGCCGGCATCCAGTTCCGAGGCGGTATGCAGGCGCAGATAGCGCTTCTCGGCGGTGGACTGTTCGCGGTAGCCGTCGATGGCGAAATCATGTGCGGTCAGGGAATAGCGGTGGGTGCCGTGGTCCTGCTCCGCCACCGCCTCGGCGCGACGATAGCCGTAGCTGCCCAGCAGCACCCCGCCGCCGAAGCCGCGCGGATCCCGCCCATCGCGGGTGCGCGCAGCGATCACACCGCCGGAGGCATTGCCGTACAACGCCGCGCTGGGCCCGCGCAGCACCTCGATGTCGCGCAGGTTCAGCAGATCGATGGCATCCACCTGCGACTGGCCGTCCGGCGTGGTCTCGGGGACCCCGTCCTGGAGGATGCGCAGTCCACGCACCCCGAACGGGGCGCGCGAACCGAAACCGCGGATCGAGATTCGCGCATCCTGGGCAAAGTTGTAGCGGTTCTGGCCGAACAGCCCCGGCACACGGTTGAGCGCCTCGTCCAGCTGCAGACCCTGCCGCCCCTCGGTGGCCTGGCGGTCGTCGACCCGGCTGACCGCCGCCGGCAGATCCGCCAACGGGGTCGCCAGGCGCGGCGCCGTCACCGTGATCTCGACCGGATCGAGCACCGGCGGCGCCTCATCCTCCGCGCCGCTTGCCGGGGATACAACCAGAAGGGGCCACAGCATCCAGCCACTCAGGCGGGGGATCGTCGACTCCGATGCTTCCAATGCCGCACCTCCTCTCGCTCGCCCCGAGACCTCCAGTAGACCGGAAACCGGCTCCTCATCGGAAGGACCCATCGCCTTGCGGCGGGTTCCGTTCGAAGCCGTGTCATTTCCGCAACGGTGTGGCCTTTTAACGGGATCTTCATGAGCGCTTAACCAGGGCGTCACCCGGCCTCCCCATGCTTGCGCCCTGTCGAGAGGCACTCGCGTCTCGCCAACGTTCAAACGCAAATAGGGGAGAAATCCATGAACCGCAAGCACCTGCTGACCAGCCTGATCGCCGCCGGCCTGGTCGTCCCGGCCCTGGCCACCGCCGACTGGACGCTGTACGGGCGGGCCCACCTGTCCGCCGACATCCTGGATGACGGCGCCGAATACAACGAATTCAACGTCTCGAGCAATTCCAGCCGCCTGGGCTTCAAGGGCGAGCGCGAATTCCGCGAACAGCTGGTCGGCATGTTCCAGATCGAGCAGCAGATCGATTTCGACACCAACGGCACAAACTTCGCGACCCGCGACACCTTTGTGGGCCTGAAGGGTTCCGAGTGGGGCATGCTGCGCATCGGCAAGTTCGACACCCCGTTCAAGCGCGCCCGTGGCCCGGCCAACTTCTTCGGCGATCAGGTCGGCGATATGCGCAACCTGACTCGCTCACGCGCCCAGACCGGACGTTTCGACGAGCGCTTCAACAACAGCATCCACTACCAGACCCCCAGCTTCGGCGGCCTGACCTGGAACATCCAGTACGCCAACGAGACCGGCGATGCCTCCACCGTGGACGGTGCGACCAACAAGGCCTACTCCACCTCGCTGAATCTCAACATGGGCGACCTGACCGGTGCCCTGGCCTACGAAAAACAGGAAGACGGCGCGATGGATCCGGATGCCTGGCGCCTGGCCGTTGGCTACCGCATCACGCCGGCCTTCCGCATGGGTGCCTTCTACCAGAACTCGGAAACTACCAATGGCGACGAAGCAGATGTGTACGGCCTGGGCGGGCAGTTCCGCCTGACATCGAACATGTACCTGAACGGCCACGCCTTCCAGCTGGATTCCGATCTGGACGATGCCGACGCCACCATGTATGCGCTTGGCCTCGAATACCGTGTCGACAGTGACCTGCGTTTCTACGGCAACGTCGCAATGGTCGACAACGACGCGAACTCCGCCTTGAGCCCCTGGAGTGCGGCCCGCAGTGCCAACCCCGACGATGCCAACCCCCTCGCCCAGACGGCCACGGCACTGTCGATCGGCATGCGCTACGACTTCTAAGGCCGTAGCACGGACACCCCGACGGCCAGGACCGCCGGGGCGTCTACCATCCCAGGCCCTGCCGGATTACGCCCCGGCGGGGCCTTTTTCGTTGGTGCCCAGCTCGCGGACGGCAGCGAGGTCAGTCGCGCAGGTGCTGATTGACGAAGCGGGTGACGCGGATCATGGCGTCGCGCGATGCGAGGTCGTCGGCGAAGGTGCGGTTGTTGCCGTTGCGGAAGTCGAAGCCGCGGCCCACGCCGGGGTATTCGATCCAGTGCACTTCGCCCCCGCGGCTTGCGAGACCATCGGCGGCCATGCGCGCGGTGCGGTGGCGCTGGTACTGCTCCTCGTCCCCGATCAGGATCATCATCGGGATCTCGAGCTCGTTGACCTCGTTGGCGTAGCGATATACCTGGTGCGGCTCGCCCAGGTTCGGGTCCTGCAGGTGCGGGTAGTAGCCAGCCCAGCAGGCGACATCCTCGACCTGGCGCTCGAAGGTGACGGCGACCTTGAGCGCCTTGTAGCCGCCACGGGTGATGGAGAGCAGGCAGGCGCGATTGCCAATGATGTCCTCGCGCTCCAGCAGCACGTCCAGGCCCTGGTTCAGGTCACCTTCCAGCTCGTAGTCATGGTCCAGCGGATGACTCTCCATAAAGCGGCCGGTGTACAGGTCCGGCGCCAGCACGACGAAGCCGCGCGCGGCCAGGCGCTTCACGTGCAGTTCGGCCAGATCGTCCAGGCCGCGCCGGCCATGGGTCCAGAGGATTGCGGGATAGTCCTCACCGTCCGCCGGACGGGCGACCATCGCCGGAATGCCGATGCCATCGCGCTCGTATTCGATGCGTTCGATCGCCACCTTGTGGTTTTCGAGATCGGCGTACATGACCCCGTCCTCCCACCAGTCGTCGTCCCACCACCAGTTGTCGGAACCGGTGGGTTCATCGGCCGCCAGCGGGGCCGAGATCAGGGCCGTGGCGGCCAGCAGACAGAAAGAACGCAGCACTGGAAACATCGGAAACCTCTCGTGGTGGACGTACGGGCGCGATCGCCCTCGAAAGACGGACGGCGCGGGTGCTTTCTTCCGAGGGTAGTGCAATCCCGCACGCCGTACCTGCTGACTCGGCGTCATGCGCCGTCGGGAAACCCCAGCTGGCGCCAGGCCTCGTAGACCACCACCGCCACGGCATTGGAAAGGTTGAGGCTGCGGCTGCCCTCGCGCATCGGGAGGCGCAGGCGATGCTCCGACGGCAGGGTATCCAGGACGGACTCCGGCAGGCCTCGCGTCTCGGGACCGAACAACAAGGCATCGCCATCGCGGAAGGTCGGGGCGTCGTAGCGAACCTGCCCGCGCGTGGTCATGGGGAAGACCCGGCCAGGCTGCACCGATTCCCGCCAATGGTCGAGGCTGTCATACTCTTGCACCCGGGCCAGCTCGTGATAGTCGAGCCCGGCGCGGCGCGCCCGCGCACTGTCCAGCTCGAAGCCTAGCGGATGGATCAGGTGCAGCGCCGCCCCGGTATTGGCCGCCAGACGAATGATATTGCCCGTGTTCGGCGGGATCTCCGGTTCATAGAGGACGATGTGAAGCATGAGTGATTCGCGCACCGATCCGCGGCTGGCCCTGGAATTCTGCGGCCTGCATTTGAACACGCCGCTGGTGCTGCTGTCCGGCTGTGTCGGCTTCGGCGAGGAGTACACCCGCGTGGCCGGCTTTTCCAACCGCGATGCGGGCGCGATCTGCCTGAAGGGCACGACCGGCCAGGCGCGGCTGGGCAACGCCCCGCACCGCGTCTACGAGACCCCGGACGGCATGCTGAACGCAATCGGCCTGCAGAACCCCGGGGTCGATCACGTGGTGGACCACACCCTGCCACAGCTCGATTTCGACGAGACGCGCTTCTTCGCCAACGTCTCGGGCTCCACCCTCGAGGAGTACATCGAGGTCACCCGACGCTTCGACGACTCGCCGATCGACGCCATCGAGATCAACATCTCCTGCCCCAACGTGAAGGAAGGCGGCGTCGCCTTCGGCAATGACCCGGACATGTCCGCCCGGGTGGTCGAGGCCTGCCGCAAGGTCACCTCCAAGCCGCTGATCACCAAGCTCTCGCCCAACCAGACCGACATCGCCGAGAATGCCCGGCGCTGCATCGAGGCCGGCACCGACGCCTTTGCGGTCATCAACACCCTGATGGGGATGGCAGTGGACGTGGAAAACCGCCGCGCGGTCATCGGCAACAACCAGGGCGGCCTGTCCGGCCCGGCGATCAAGCCGATCGCGCTGCTGAAGGTGCAGCAGGTCTATCAGGTGGCCGCGCCGCACAACGTGCCGATCATCGGCCAGGGCGGCGTGATGAATGCCACCGACGCGCTGGAATTCCTGATCGCCGGCGCCAGCACCGTGGGCGTGGGCACGGGCCTGTTCTACGACGCACTGTGCCTGCCGAAGATCCTGCACGGCATCAGCGACTACATGGACCGCCACGGCTACACCCACGTGCGCGACCTGACCGGCACCCTGCAACTGAACGGTGCCGTTTCCGCCTGCGCCCCGCCCGCTCCGCAGGACCCCACGACCTGAAGGGCCTGTTCACCGCGAAGGCGCGAAGAAGGGCAAGGGCGATTTAACCACAGAGTGCACATAGGACACGGAGAACGGCGCCAATTTTTCAGAGGGGTAGGAGCGTTGAGCCATGCGAAACGCATCGGGGCCAACCCACCCCGTGTGGCCGATGCGATTCGCTACGCTCATCGGCATCCTACCCGTAACAAAACGATCCCTGGTTTTCTCCGTGTCCTCCGTGATCTCTGGGGTTAAATCGCCCTTGCCCTTCTTCGTGCCTTCGCGGTGAAAAGACCTACTCGTCGTCGAGGCCGAGCTCCTGGATCTTGCGAGTGAGGGTGTTGCGGCCCCATCCAAGCAGGGCGGCCGCCTGCTGGCGGTGACCACCGGTCGCGTTCAGGGCCTCGCGGATCACCGTGCGTTCCATCTGCGGCAGGACCGAGCCCAGCAGGTCGTGATCGCCGCGCTGCCAGTGCTGACGGGCGACCTGGGCGAGTTCGGCGGTCCAGTCCCGCGGACCGGCAGCGACACGGACCGGGGCACTCCCGGGCTCGGCACGGCTCTCGGTCGGCTGGTGCAACTCGGCCGGCAGGTCATCCAGGTGCACCTCCCGGCCCGATGCCATGACGGTGAGCCAACGGCAGGTGTTTTCCAGCTGGCGGACGTTCCCCGGCCACGGCAAACGCTGCAGCTCCGCGACCACCTCGGGGCGCATGGTCTTGGCCTCCACCCCCAGTTCCTGAGCGACCTCGGCCATGAAGTGCTGTACCAGCAACGGGATATCCTCCGGCCGCTCGCGCAGGGATGGCACGTGGATGCGGATCACGTTCAGGCGGTGGAACAGATCCTCGCGGAACAAGCCCGCGCGGACGCGTTCTTCCAGGTCCTGGTGGGTCGCGGCGATGATGCGCACGTCCACCCGGATCGGGGTATGCCCGCCCACACGGTAGAACGTGCCATCGGACAGCACCCGCAACAGGCGCGTCTGCAGGTCGAACGGCATATCGCCGATCTCGTCGAGGAACAGGGTGCCGCCGTCGGCCTGCTCGAAGCGGCCCTTGCGACTCTGGTTGGCCCCGGTGAACGCGCCGCGTTCGTGACCGAACAGTTCGCTTTCCAGCAGATCCTTGGGGATGGCCGCGGTGTTCAGCGCGATCAACGGCTGGTCGGCGCGCGGGCTGTGCTGGTGCAGGGCCCGCGCGACCAGCTCCTTGCCGGTACCGGACTCGCCATTGATCAGCACGGTGATATTGCTGCGCGAGAGCCGCCCGATGGCACGGAACATCTCCTGCATGGCCGGGGCCTCGCCGATGATCGGGGTCTCCTCGATCTCGGGACCGGCGGGACCGTTCTCCTGCCCGGCACGGCGCGCCTCCAGCGCGCGCTGCACCAGGGCCACGGCCTCGTCCACGTCGAACGGCTTGGGCAGGTACTCGAAGGCCCCGGTCTGGTAGGCGCCCACCGCGCTCTCCAGATCGGAGAAGGCGGTCATGATGATGACCGGCGGCGGATCCGGGCGGGTCTGCATGCGGGCGAGGAAATCCAGCCCGTTTAGGCCCGGCATGCGGATGTCGGCGACGATGGTGTCCGGGACCGGATCCCGCTCGAGCGCCGCCCAGGCAGCGTCCGCGGTCTCGAAGCCGCGCACGGCGATCGCGTGACGCTGGAGGGCGCGTTCCAGCACCCAGCGGATCGAGTCGTCGTCGTCAATGATCCAGACGATGGGTTCCATCAGTGCGTCTCCTCCCGGCCCTGGGGGGAATCAATAGGAAGCAGGATGTCGAATGAGGTCGCCCCCGGGCGCGAATGGCATTCGATCAAGCCGTCATGCAGCTGGATCAGGCTCTGGGCAATCGGCAGCCCCAGCCCGGTGCCCTCGGCGCGCCCGGTGACCATCGGGAAAAAGATGCGTTCGCGGATCTCCTCCGGGATGCCGGGGCCGTTGTCGCGCACACTCAGTTTGGCCACCAGCCGGTGGCGCTTTCCGGAGATCGTGTACTGGCGCAGGATCCGCGAGCTCAGGGTGATCTGCCCCCCGTCTTCCAGTGCATGCACCGCGTTCTGCACCAGGTTGAGGATGGCCTGCACCAGCATGTCGCGATCCGCCTGCACGTCGGGAATACTGGGGTCGTAGTCGCCGCGGATCTTCAGCCCCAGCGGCAGTTGCACGCTGACCAGGCCCCGCACGTGCTCCAGGACCTCGTGCAGATTGACGGCCTCGCGCCGCGGCATGTTGTTCGGCCCCAGCATGCGGTCGACCAGGCTGCGCAGGCGGTCCGCCTCGCGGATGATGATCTGGGTGTATTCCTTGAGGCCCGAGTCGTCCAGCTCGCTGGCGAGCAACTGCGCCGCGCCGCGCAGCCCGCCCAGCGGGTTCTTGATCTCGTGGGCCAGCCCGCGCGTCACTGCACGGGTGATCGCCTGCTGCTTCTGCAACTGTTCCTCGCGGCTGATGCGCTCGTGGCGGTCGATGGCGTTCAGTTCGAACAGCAACTGGCCTGGCCGCTCGCCGGCCGGGTGCAGTGGCGTGATGATCACGTCGGCCAGGAAGCTGTCGGCTCGCAGGGGCTCCATCTGACGGGCACGCAGCGTGATCGGCTGATCCAGGGTCAGCGCCGAACGCAAGCGGTTGGCCAGATTCCGGTCCAGCTTGAGCCATTGCCCCAGTCCGTAACCGACGATGCGTTCGCGGCTCAGCCCGAGCAGGACCTCAGCCGCACTGTTCAGGCTCAGCAGGCGCAGGTCCGCATCGGTCACCAGCACCGCCGTGGAGAGGTCGTCCCACCAGGGCGGGGTGGTCATACCGGGATTGGCAAGGGGCGTAGTCATCGAAAGGCCTCAAGCAGGAATCGCGCCAAGCGAAAATCGCCGGGCGGGACGCTGAAGCCGAGGGCTGCGTCACACCAGAAGCCTGGCCGCCGACACCCTTGAAACCGAAACGCCCCAGAGTGGTGCAATAATAGCACCAATCTGGGGCGTCAACCGCACCACTTCGGTGCGCTATGCGAGTGCCGGCGTCAATTCGGGCCAGGCGTCACCGGCTGCGGCGCCCGGGGAGCCTGCGGTGCCTGCGGTGCACCGCCCGACGGAAACTGCTGGGGCCGTTGCTGCTGTTGCTGGCTGCGCGGGATGGCCATGCGCAGCACGTTGAACTCGATGGTATCGCTGGCGCCCAGTTCCTGACCCGACTCGTCCACGACCCGCGCCTGCAGGGTATAGGCACCGCGGTTCAGGCCCTGGAAGGTCGCGCTCGTCGAAGCCCCCTCGCCGGCGGCCTCCCCGTCCAGCAGCCAGACCACGCGGTGGCCGGCGTCGGCATCAAGCGCCGGTTCAAGCTCGAGCTCGGCGGTCACGTTGCCGTCGTTCGCCCGCACGCCCTCGCCATCCTCCGGCCGCGCGATGGCGACCCGCTGGTAGGCACCCTCCACCTCCGGCTGGCCGCGGGGGCGCACCGGACGTTCGAGGATCTCGCGCGCGCCCTCCAGCGGCACGCCCCGCATCGGCTCACGCACATCGACCGACTCGCTACGGCTCCCCTCGGGGGGCCGGTCGCCGAAGTGGACATTGCCCTGATCGTCGGTCCAGCGATAGACGTCGGCACTCAGGAGCGCAGGGGCGAGAAGGGCGGCCAGGGGCAGCGCCAGCCAGACAGCGATTCGGAACATGGGCTTTCCTCCTTGGAAGGCACGGATCCACGACCCCGCCTCGTTGTGTTTGCGAACGACTGGCCCAGGCGCCCCACACGTCCGTGCGGGCCGGCTGGGCCATCAAGCCGCGGCGCGAACCCAGATACCCTGCAAGCGAGCCGCTTCTGCCTGAAGGGCTGCCAGCCGTTCGCGCTCGGTGCGCCCATCGGCCCCGGCCTCCAGTGCGGCGAGCCAGTCGTCCAGCGCAGCCAGGCGCAGCAGGGTCGGCGCCGCCCCTCGCTCGATGGCGGTCAACGGTCGCCGTCCGTTATATCCGGACAGCAACGCCCGGTAGCCCTCGGCATCCGGCCGCCCCGCGTCATCCACGGCGACCGCCAGGGCGAGCCGTGCGACCTGCCAGAAGGCCGGCACCGGCGCGGGCGGGAGGACCAGATCGGCCAGGCCGGCGCCCTCCGGATAGATGCGGACCGTCTGCCAGACACTTCCCGCCAGCGGCAGGTCCTCGAAACGGTAAAGCCCCTGATGGTGCAGCTCGGCATCCAGGATCGCCCGCGATTCGGCATCCAGCGAAGACGTGATTGTGTCCGCACGCTCGCGCATCCTCTGCTGCAGCACGCCGCGTCGGTAGCCGTCTCCAGCAGGCAGGGCACCGGCCGTGTGGCGGCCCTGCCAGTCGGCCGCGCGCTCGCCCAGGGCCTCCAGGCTGCCAGGCCCTTCGGCCGCGACCGTGCCCTGAATGGCCTGGCCACGCTCGAGCACCAGCACCACCTGCCCGGCCGCATCATCCGCACCCCGGCCGATCACGCGGCCACAGCCAGCAGGGACCTCGGCGAGGGCCTGCTCCAGGGCCGGCGCCGCGGCGGCCGGCAGGCGCAGGCACTGCACCGGCCGGCCGTCGAGTTCCGGCCCCTCGGGACCGGCCGTCAGTGCCAGGCCGGCAAGCTCGCCGCAGCCCTGAATTTCGGATTCATTCATTACCATCGGAAAATCACCCAGGACGGGGGTACAAAGTCGGGATCCAGCTCATTGCGGCGACCATCCAGCGTGCCATCGCCGGTGGTATCGATGAGGTAGTAGGTCGGGCCGACCGCAGGCGTAACCTCGACCATCACCAGCTGGCCGCCCATGCGGTATTCGCGCCGCGTCTCGCCATCGCGCTCGATAATGATGATGTCGGCCTCTTCCAGGGAGCGCTGCTCGCGGGCGCGCTCGTCCAGCACCGGGGGCGGCGGATCGGCAGCCTCGTCCAGTTCCGGCGGCGGCGGGGCATCCCCCCACTCGCGGTCTTCCTGCGCCAGCGCCGAACCGGGCACCAGCAGCAGGGCCGCCAGCAGCGACAGGGGCAGGCTCAGGCGGGTCGGGGTCATCATCACAGCTCCATCAGTCGTTTCTTTTCTTCCGCGGACGGCTCGAAGCTGCGCGTCTCGTAGTGCTCGAAGATCGCGCTCACCACATCCTCCGGCGAATCTACCAACGAGTATAGCTGCAGGTCCTCCTGGTCGATGGTGCCCTGTTCCACCAGGGTGTCCTGGAACCAGTCGAGCAGCCCCTTCCAGAACTCGCTGCCCACGAGGACCACGGGAATACGCCGAGTCTTGCCGGTCTGCACCAGCGTCAGGATCTCCGCCAGCTCGTCCAGCGTGCCAAAGCCGCCCGGCAGGACCACGTAGGCGGATGCATACTTCACGAACATCACCTTGCGCGAAAAGAAGTGGCGAAAGCCCAGTCCCACGTCTTGGTAATCATTCGCACTCTGCTCGTGGGGTAGCTGGATGTTCAGGCCGATGCTGGGCGAGCGCCCGCCGAAGGCCCCCTTGTTGGCCGCCTCCATGATGCCCGGACCGCCGCCGCTGACCACCGCAAAGCCGGCATCCGACAGCTGGCGCGCGGTCGTCTCGCCCAGCTGGTAATAGCGATGCTCCGGGGGGAAGCGGGCAGAACCAAAGATGCTGACCGAGGGCTTGATGTGCGCCAGGCGCTCGAAGCCCTCCACGAACTCCGCCATGATCTGGAAGATCTTCCAGCTTTCGCGGGTCAGGGCAGAGTCATCAATCGGACGCAGGCCCGGGTGTTCGGCACGTTCACGGTTGTTCATGCGGCGGGTTCCTCGGATGGAGACTCAAGCGTAACGGGCGCCCCGCGTCCATACAAACGTATCCATACAAATGGCCCGCACGAATGGGCGCCTCACGGCCAGCCCTGTAGAATGGCGCGCGTTCCCTGTCCGGATTCCGCCTGCATGTCGCAACCGCCCCTCGTCCTGGTCGACGGCTCGTCCTACCTGTTCCGCGCGTTCCACGCCCTGCCGCCACTGACCGCGCCGGATGGCGCCCCGACCGGCGCGATGATCGGTGTGGCCAACATGCTGCGCAAGCTGCGCGCGGACTACGGGCCGGAGCACATGGCGGTGGTGTTCGACGCCAAGGGCAAGACCTTCCGCGATGACATCTACCCCGAATACAAGGCCACCCGCCCCCCGATGCCGGATGAGCTGGCGGCCCAGATCGAGCCTCTGCACGAGCTGGTCCGGGCGATGGGCCTGCCGCTGCTGTGCGTCGGGGGTGTCGAGGCCGACGACGTGATCGCGACCCTGGCCGACCAGGCGGCGCGCGCCGGCCACGCGGTGGTGATCTCCACCGGCGACAAGGACCTCGCCCAACTGGTGGATGACCGCATCACGCTGGTGAACACCATGAGCGGCGTCACCCTGGACCCGGACGGCGTGCAGGAGAAGTTCGGCGTCGCCCCGGAGCAGATCGTCGACTATCTCGCGCTCATGGGCGACAGCGTCGACAACATCCCGGGCGTCGACAAGGTCGGCCCGAAGACGGCGGCCAAGTGGATCGCGAAGTACGGTGACCTCGATACCATCCTCGAGCAGGCCGACGACATCGGCGGCAAGATTGGCGAGAACCTACGCGCGGCCGCCGACCGGCTGCCGACCTCGCGCGAGCTGATTACGGTCAAGCGCGATGTCGAGCTGGACATCGGCCCCGATGACCTCGCCATCCAGGAACCGGACCATGAACGCCTGCTGGAGATGGTGCGCCGCTACGGCTTCACCCGCTGGCGTGCGGAACTGGAGGGCGGCAACGGCGAGGCCGCAGGCGACAACCCCGGGCCAGCGAAGGCACAGGGGACCTACCAGACCGTTCGCGAAGAGGCCGATTTCGCTGGGCTACTGGAGCGTCTGGACAAGGCCGAGCGCGTGGCCTTCGACACCGAGACCACCAGCCTGGATGCGATGCGGGCCGAACTGGTAGGCATGTCGTTCGCGTTCGATCCGGGTACCGCGTACTACCTGCCGCTCGCCCATACCGGGCCGGATGCGGACCCGCAGCTACCGTTCGACGCGACGCTGGAGCGCCTGAAGCCGTGGCTGGAGTCCACGGACCACGGCAAGCTCGGACATCACCTGAAGTACGACCGCAACGTACTGGGGAATCACGGCATCACCCTGCGGGGCATCGTCGATGACACGCTGCTGGAGTCCTTCTGCCTGGACGCCGGCGCCAACCGCCACGACCTGGACTCCCTGGCCGAGCGCCACCTGGACTACAAGACCACGCACTACGAGGACGTGGCGGGCAAGGGCGCGAAGCAGATTCCGTTCGCCGAGGTGGATATCGGGATCGCGACCGACTACGCGGGCGAGGACGCCGACATCTGCCTGCAACTGGACGCGGTGTTCCAGCCGCGCCTGAAGGAAGCGGAAGGGCCGGCGTTCGTCTATCGCGAGATCGAGATGCCGCTGGTCCCGGTACTGGCGGATATCGAGCGTGCAGGCGTGAAGGTCGACCCGGACCAGCTCGGCGCGCAGAGCCAGGCGCTGCTGACCGAGATGGAGCGTATCGAGCGCGAGGCCTTCGAGGAGGCCGGTGGCGAGTTCAACCTCGGCTCGCCCAAGCAGATCCAGGAGATCCTGTTCGAACGCCTGGGGCTGCCGGTGCTGCGGCGCACGCCCAAGGGCCAGCCCTCGACCGCCGAGGACGTGCTGGAACAGATGGCGGGTGACTACGCCCTGCCACGCCTGATCCTGGAACACCGCGGGCTGTCCAAGCTGCGCAGCACCTACACCGAGACCCTGCCCCGGCGCATCCACCCCAAGACCGGGCGGGTGCATACGTCCTATCACCAGTCGGGCGCGGCCACCGGACGCCTGTCGTCGTCGGAACCGAACCTGCAGAACATCCCGGTGCGCACCGAGGCCGGGCGGCGCATCCGCCAGGCCTTCATCGCCGAACCGGGCCACCAGCTGCTGGCGGCCGACTACTCGCAGATCGAGCTGCGCATCATGGCCCACCTGTCGCAGGACGCGGGCCTGCTGCGCGCCTTCGCCGAGGGGCAGGACATCCACCGCGCGACCGCCGCCGAGGTCTTTGGCACAGAGCCGGACCAGGTCTCGAACGACCAGCGCCGGGCGGCCAAGGCGATCAACTTCGGCTTGATCTACGGCATGTCCGCCTGGGGGCTGGCGCGCAACCTCGGCATCGAGCAGGGCGAGGCGCGCGAATACATCGACCGCTACTTCAATCGCTATCCCGGCGTGCACGACTATATGGAGAAGGCCCGCGCCAGCGGGCGCGAGAACGGCTATGTCGAGACGCTCTTCGGCCGCCGCCTGTACCTGCCGGAGATCAACAGCCGCAACGGTGCCCGGCGCCAGCAGTCCGAGCGCGTCGCAATCAACGCCCCGATGCAGGGCACGGCCGCCGACATCATCAAGCGCGCGATGGTACGGGTCGCGAACGACCTGGCCGAGTCAGCAATCGAGGCCTGCATGATCATGCAGGTACACGATGAACTCGTATTCGAAGTCGCCAACGACGCACTGGATGCATTGACCGACCTCGTGCGCCAGGCCATGAGCGGCGCCGCCGATCTCGACGTGGAGCTGGTGGTGGATGTCGGCGTCGGCGCCAACTGGGACGATGCGCACTAAATGACGGACGCGCCCGCCATGCGCTTCGATCGGGTCGCCCCCTGGCTGGTCGCGATCCTGTTGCTGGCTACGGCATGGGTGCTGGCTGATCGCTATCTGGACACCGGCGGTTCGGGCGACGTCACGATTCTCCAGCCAGGCGAGTGCGATCTGAACGTCGCCCCCTGCACCGCCACCCATCCGGCAGGCGGCACGCTCACCCTCGAGATCGCGCCGCGCCCGGTGCCGATGCTGCAACCCCTGGCCCTGACCCTGGATCTGGATGCGACCGCGCGGACCCACTTGGGCGACCCGGAGGCCCTGGAACTGGACCTGGCCGGGGTGGAGATGTACATGGGCTTCCAGCGCCCGCGACTGGAACATACCGGTGACGGGCGCTACACCGGCGAGACCACCCTGCCCATCTGCACCACCGAGGCCATGACCTGGGCCGCCACCGTAATGCCCGCGGGCGACCCCGATGCGGCCCGGGTCCAGTTCCGCTTCGTCACCCGCCGCAGCCACAGCGACACACCCTGAGGGAGATCGACATGCAGCGCATTCCGCTGAGCAGCCTGTTATGGGCGCTGGCCGTGCTGGCGGCCGGTGCCCTGCTCGTCTTCGTGATGCTCCGCCCGGCACCGCCGCCCGTGCCCCAGGGGGCCGACCACGAACGCCTGCCGGTGGCGGATGCGGTATCCGGCGGGCCGATCGAACTGCCGGTATCCACCGAGGGCAACCGGTTCCGGCTCGCGGACCTGGAAGGGCAATACGTCTGGGTGTACTTCGGCTACACCGCCTGCCCGGATGCCTGCCCCACCAGCCTGGGCTGGATCAGCGCCGCGCTGGATCGCCTGCCCCCGGAACTGGAGGACAAGGTGGCCGCGGTACTGGTGAGCGTCGACCCGGAACGCGACGACGCCCAGCGCCTGGAAACCTACGTCGGCCACTTCCACCCGGCCATCCAGGCCGCCACGGGTCCCCACGAGGAGCTACGACCGATCACCGAACGCTACGGGGTGTTCTACGAGCGCACCGAGATCGACTCGGCCATGGGGTATGTGGTGGATCACAGCTCGTCCACCTACCTGATCGGGCCCGAAGGCGAACTACTGGAGATCCACCCGCACGGCACATCGGCAAGCGAGCTGATGGCCACCCTGCAGGCGCGAATCGAGGGCCGTGAGGGCCGCGAATAAGTTCGCCTCTTCCGCGCCGGACGCTTGTGTGAGCCTGGGGCAATCGATTCTGTGAACAAATTCGCAATCGAGACGGATCCGGCCGGAACTTTGCCCGGACGACGCTTTCTCACCTCATAAGCGCTCTAGCCCAGCGCGGCCCGCTTCTCTCCCTGAGCGGGCAATAGGCCTCTCCACCCCCTGTAGAGGCCGAAATTAGCCCCGGTCCCACCCCAAGGCCGGGGCTTCTTTTTGTCCAAGCCTCCTGACCCAACGCCTGACACCCGGCCCTATGCCCGTGGGTCAATCGGACTCGTGGTCAACCAGCCAGTCGCCGAGCAGGCCGCGCAAATCGTCCACGCCCTGGTTTTTCAGGGAAGAAAAGGTCTGCAGCGTCGCCTCCACGCCCATGACCTCGAGCTCGCCATGGGCCTTGCGCAGCTGCCGATCGGCCTCCTGGCGCGAGAGCTTGTCCGCCTTGGTCAACACACAGTGCAGGCGGCAGCGCTCCAGCGGGACCCACTCCAGCAGCTGGCGATCCAGGTCCGTCAGCGGGCGGCGGATATCCATGATCAGCACCAGCCCGATCAGGTTTTGGCGCGTCCGCAGATATGCCCCCAGCAACTGGTCCCACTCGGCCCGCTTGCCGGCCGAGACCTTGGCAAAGCCGTAACCCGGCAGGTCCACCAGCCGCCAGTGCTCTGCCGGCGGCAGACTGAACAGGTTGATCTCCTGGGTGCGTCCCGGTGTGCGCCCGACCCGCGCCAGCGCCTTGCGCCCGCACAGGGCATTCAGGGCACTCGACTTACCGGCATTGGAACGCCCGGCGAAGGCGATCTCGACGCCGGCATCCTCGGGGAGCTGGGATAGCTGAGCCACCCCGCGCATGAAGGCGGTCTCGCGGAATCGGGGTTGCATGGGGGGATACTGTCCTTGGCCGAGTGCGGGGCTCGGTTTATTTTTGAGTACAAATTAGCATTGTGCTATAAACTGCGCCCCTTATGTTGATCGCCCTGCCATGGGGCACAAGGAACGGGTCGAGACCCGGCACGCATTTACAAGCAGGAGATTCTCCATCATGAACCACAAGCTTTCCGCTCTCTTTGCTGCCCTGTCCGTATCCCTGCTGCTCCCGCTGTCGGCGGCCCAGGCGGGCGATCCTCAGCGCGGCCAGGAACTCTCCCAGTCCTGCGCGGCTTGCCACCAGGCTGACGGCAACAGCGTCAATCCGGAATGGCCCAAGCTCGCCGGCCAGCACCCGAAGTACACCACCAAGCAGCTGGAAGACTACAAGTCCGGCCGCCGTGAAAACTCGCTGATGGCCGGCCAGGTTGCCAACCTGGACGAGCAGGACATGCGTGACCTGTCCGCCTACTTCGCCGAGCAGAGCACCAGCAGCGGCACCGCCGACGAAGAAGTCGTCGAGCGCGGCGAACAGATCTACCGCGGCGGCATCCCGTCGCAGAATGTCGCCGCCTGCATCGCCTGCCACGGCCCCAACGGCAACGGCAACCCGGAAGCCATGTTCCCGGCCGTCGCCGGCCAGCACGCGCAGTACAGCGCCGACCAGCTGCGCTACTTCCGCAGCGGCGAGCGCGCCAACGATAACGGTCGCATGATGCGCAATGTCGCGCGCAACATGTCGGATTCCGACATCGAGGCCGTGTCCCAGTACATGGCCGGCCTGCAGACCGGTAACTGATCCGGTCCGCAGTTGTGCCGCGCAGGATGGGCGGCGAAGCGACCCAGGAAAGGGGCGGCCTCGGCCGCCCCTTTTTGTTGGGCGCAAGAAATACACGTTTTGCGGGAATGCCCTCGTAGCCATTTGCGTCATGGTGGGGCACGACCGAACTCCTCGGCACGCCATCGGTCCACCCAGTGCTCGCGGAACGCCCGTGCAGTTTGTCTTGGAAATTGAACCCCCTCGGGTTGCTTCGCATAGTCGCCAGGGTTAAAGCAGGTTTCAGAATGTCGAATATCGATCAGGCCGCAGACGCCGGCCCGTCCTCCGCATCTCGCCAGAAAGCCGCCCGCAAGCCGCGGCGTAGCCGCATCCTTGTGGATTTCATGGGCTCGATGACCCTGGCGATCACCCTGCTGGTGGCGCTGTCCATCGCCTCCGTGATCGGCACCGTACTGGTGCAGAACGAGCCCTATACGGAGTACCTGATGGATTTCGGGCCGTTCTGGCATGAGATCTTCGCCGGGATGGGCCTGTATCAGGTGTACTCCGCCACATGGTTCCTGCTGGTGGTGGCCTTCCTGGTCATCTCCACCTCCTTCTGCGTCTATCGCCAGTCGCCCGGACTGCTGAAGGACCTTCGCCGCTATAACCTGCAGGTCAAGGAAAAGTCCCTGCGCTCGTTTCACTCGAGCGCCACCGGCGACCTCGACCAGCCGCAGGACGAATTCGTCCAGCACGCCCATCGGGTGCTGAAGGCCCAGGGCTTCAAGGCCCGCGAGAAGAACAGCGATGGCCAGACCGTCATTGCCGCGATGCGCGGGCGCTGGAACCGCCTGGGCTACCTGCTGACCCATGTCGGCATTGTCGTCATCTGTGTCGGCGCCCTGGCCGATGGCACGACCCTGCTCAAGATCAACGAATGGCTGGGGAACCTGGAGATCGAGACCCGCAGCGTGCCGATCTCCGAGGTCCCGCGCTCGGCCTGGATCCCGGACTGGAACCCGTCCTTCCGCGGTTCGGTGGAGATCCCCGAGGGCGCCTCGGCCAACGTGGTCTTCCTGCCGATGCGGGAGGGCTATTTCGTCCAGGAACTGCCGTTCCGCATCGAATTGGAGGAGTTCCGCATTGAGCGCTTTTCCACCGGCGCCGAGAGCTCCTACGAATCGGACCTGATCATCCACGATCCGAACCGCGACGAGCCGCTGCGGCATACGATCTCGGTCAACTATCCGCTGATCTACAACGGCTACGCCATCTTCCAGGCCAGTTTTGCCGACGGCGGCACCCGCCTGGACATCGACGCCATCCCGCTGGGTGCCGAGGCGCTGCAAGCGCTCGAAGTCCCCGGCCGCGTGTTCCAGGAGATGGACATCCCGACCCCGGATGGCGATACCCGTACCATCGAATTCATCAATTTCCAGCTGGAGAACGTAGTCCCGCTCCTGAATGAAGAAGGCGTGCGCGAAAACCGGCACATGGGCCCGAGCTTCGACTTCCGCCTGATGGATCGCACCGGCCATGGCCTGTACTACCGCAACTACCAGCGCCCGGCCCTGCAGGAAGGGGCGATGTATTTCCTGAGCGGCGTGCGCGAGAGCCCGGCCGACGAGTTCCATTACCTGTTCCTGCCGGCCGATGCCGACAACTCGCTGGAACGTTTCCGCACCTATCTGGCCATGCTGCACAACCCGGAGGTGCGCAACGAGATCGCCCGCCAGGTCGCCCGTGACGACGACACCGTCGAGGGGTCGCAGAACCAGGCGATTGCGCAAACCGCGGCCGAACTGATGGGCCTGTTCGCCCAGGGCGGCTACATGGCCGTGCACAACGAGATCGAACGCCGCGTCCCGGCAGAACGCATCGAGGAAGTACGTGACCTGATGGTCCGCATCCTTCACGCCGGTCTTCAGGGGCTTTACATGGAGGTCCTGCAGGACGAGGGTGTGGTCTCGATCCAGGAAGAAGAACAGCGCTTCCTGGAGGACACGATCTCGGCGATCAACGCGATCAGCCTGTATCAGTCGCCGTTCTTCTTCCACCTGAAGGACTTCGAGCACCGCGAGGCCTCGGGCCTGCAGATCGCCCGCGCCCCGGGCCAGAGCACGGTGTACGTCGGCAGCACCATGCTGATTGTCGGGATCTTCCTGCTGTTCTACGTGTCCTATCAGCGCCTGTGGATCATGGCGCGGCGGCGCGAGGACGGCGAAGGCACCCACGTGGTGATGGCCGGCACCAGTAACCGCCATCAAGTGGAATTCGAGGAACGTTTCGCGCATCTTAAGCGCTGGATCATCGAGCAAAAGCCGGTCCGTTCGGACTCGGCTGGCGACGACAGTCACAACAAGAACGCCTGACCCGCGCGTAGCCGGAGGAGCACACCATGTCTGTACCCCACGAGGCCCTGGATTTCGAACGGCCCGGTTTCTTCCGCCAACTGCAGTTGCGCGACTGGGCCTACTTTGCACTGATGGCCGCCGTAGCGGTGATCTCGCTGACGTTCTACGGCGAGAACATGGACCGCTACGACATCGGCGGCCTGATCCTTGCGGTCGGCACCAGCGCCTGGATGGGCTGGTTCTGGCGCCCATGGCAGGCCTTCTCGATCATCGTCGGGGTGCTGGCGCTGTTCGGCATCTGGCTTTACGGCGACAGCCTGGCCGCCAACGAGACCAATTTCTGGCTGAACTACATCGGTTCCGGTCAGGCCGGCGTCATGTGGATGAGCGTGTTCCTCTATCTCTCCACCGTCGCCTATCTGATGGGCCTGTTCTCCAATTCCGATTTCCCCGCCCGCGTGGGTGCCGCCTTCGCCTGGGTCGGTGCTGGTGCGGGGGCCATGGCGCTGCTGGTGCGCTGGCGCGAGATCTACCTGACCGACCCGACCTGGGGCTACATCCCGGTGGCGAACCTCTACGAGGTGTTCATCCTGTTTGCGGCCCTGACCGCGCTGATGTACCTCTACTACGAGCAGCGCACCGGCTCGCGCAACATGGGTGCCTTCGTGATGCTCATCATCGCGGCCTCGGTCACCTTCCTGCTGTGGTACATGTTCACCCGCGACGCGCACATCGTCGAGCCGCTGGTGCCGGCGCTGAACAGCTGGTGGATGAAGATCCACGTACCCACCAATTTCGTGGGCTACGGCGGCTTTGCCATCGCCGCCATGCTCGGCGTCGCCTTCCTGATCCGCGATCGCCTGGAACGCACGCGGCCGGACGCCGCGATCACCCAGCGCATGCCGACCAAGGAGACGCTGGACAGCGTGATGTATAAGTCCATCGCGATCGGCTTCGCCTTCTTCACCCTCGCGACCGTGCTCGGCGCGATGTGGGCGGCCGAGGCCTGGGGCGGCTACTGGTCCTGGGACCCGAAGGAGACCTGGGCGCTGATCGTCTGGCTGAACTACGCGGCCTGGCTGCACATGCGCTTTACCAAGGGCTGGCGTGGCCCGACCATGGCCTGGTGGGCGATTGTGGGCCTGTTCATCACCACCTTCGCGTTCCTGGGCGTGAACATGTTCCTGTCCGGCCTGCATTCCTACGGAGAACTGTAAATGAAGCGTCGTGAATTCATGGGCGCCCTGGGCGGCGCCGGCCTGCTGCTCGCCACCGGTACCAGCCTCGCGGCCGAATACCGCGAAGGCCAGCACTACCGGGCCATCCAGCCGCCGCTCGACACCGGCCTGGAGGACGGCAAGATCCAGGTCGTCGAGATCTTCTGGTATGGCTGCCCGCACTGCTACGAATTCGAGCCCAAGGTCCAGGCGTGGAAGCCCGGCCTGGCCGACGACGTACAGTTCGAATACCTGCCAGCACCGATGAACGATGTCTGGGCGCTGCATGCCCGGGTGTACTACACCGCAGAAAAGCTGGGCGTGCTCGACGAGGTGCATCAGGCGTTCTACGACGCGATCCACGATCAGGGCCGCCAGCTGCGCTCGGAAAGCGCCATCCTGCGCTTCATCAACCAGCGCGGACTCGACGCCGACGAATTCCGCGAAACCATGCGCTCCGACGCGATTCGCCAGCGGATCGTCGAGGCCACCGAGGCGGTGCAGGACTACGCCGTGAGCGGCGTGCCCACCCTGGTCATCAATGGCGAGGCCAGCGTCTCCGCCAGCATGGCCGGCGGGCACGACGAAATGCTGGAGGTTGCCGACTACCTGATCGAACGTGCCCGCGGCTAACGCGGGCCCGCTCCGACGGGTTCGGCCATGAGCGATCCGACCACCGCCCAGCGTCTGGTCGAGTGCCTCGAACAGGAGGGCGTTGAACGCATCTTCGGCCTCCCCGGCGAAGAGAACATGGCCGTTCTCGACGCCCTGGCCGATTCCCCCATCGAGTTCGTCACCACCCGTCACGAGCAGGGCGCTGCCTTCATGGCCGACGTCCACGGGCGGCTGTCCGGCAAGGCGGGCGTCTGTCTGGCGACCCTGGGACCCGGCGCCACCAACCTGATCACCGGCGTCGCCGACGCCAACATGGATCACGCCCCCCTGGTCGCAATTGCCGGCCAGGCCAGCACCCATCGGCTGCACAAGGAATCGCACCAGGTCCTCGACCTGAAGGGCCTGTTCCAGCCGATCACCAAGTACAGCTCACAGGTGCTGGAACCCGAGATCCTGCCCGAGGTGATCCGCAAGGCCTTCAAGTGGGCCGAAGGCGGCAAACCCGGTGCCAGCTTCATCGAGCTGCCAGAGAACATCGCCTCACTGCCGTGCCCGAATCCACCCTTGCCGGTACATGCCGGCCCGGCCGCCGTACCGGCCGAAGCCTCCCTGGAGGCGGCCGCACGCCTGCTGAACGAGGCCCGGCACCCGCTGATCCTGGCCGGGAACGGCGTGATCCGTTCCGGCGCCAGCGGCGCCCTGGCCATGCTCGCCAGCGCCCTGAACATTCCGGTCGCCAACACCTTCATGGCCAAGGGCGTACTGCCGTTCCGCCACCCGCTGGCGCTGGGCTCGGTCGGCCTGCAAAGCCAGGACTTCGTGAATTTTGGCTTCCACAAGGCCGATGTGATCGTCTGCATCGGCTACGACCTGGTCGAATACCCGCCCAGCTTCTGGCATCCGGACGCCGACCGGACCCTGATCCATATCGACTCCGCGCCTGCCGAGATCGACGGTCACTACAATGTGACCGCCGAGGTACTGGGCGATCTGACGACCTGCCTGCACCGCCTGGCGGAACAGGTGAGCCCCCGCGAAGAGACCATCCTGCGCCCGCTACGCCAGAGCCTGATCGACGACATGAACGAGCACCGCAACGACACCCAGGTGCCGCTCAAGCCGCAAAAGCTGATCTGGGATCTGCGCACCGCCGCCGACCTCGACGCGATCATGATCACCGATGTGGGCGCGCACAAGCTCTGGATGGCGCGCATGTTCCGCTGCGAGCTGCCCAATACCTGCCTGATCTCCAATGGCTTTGCCAGCATGGGGATCGCGCTCCCGGGCGCCATTGCCGCCGCCAAGCTCCACCCCGAACGCCAGGTGGTCGCGGTCACCGGCGATGCCGGCTTCCTGATGAACGTGCAGGAACTGGAAACGGCGGTTCGCCTGGGCCTCAACTTCGTTGTGCTGATCTGGAACGACAACGCCTACGGCCTGATCGAGTGGAAGCAGGTGCGCGAATATGGCCGCAAGGCTTTCGTCGAGTTCGGCAATCCGGACTTCGTGCAGCTGGCGCAGTCGTTTGGGGCGCAAGGCGTGCGCATCGAACCCGGCGACAGCCTGGAGATGGCGCTGCGCGAGGCCCTGGTAACACCCGGGGTCACGATCATCGACTGCCCAGTGGACTACAGCGAGAACATGAAGCTGACGGAACGTTTGGGCGAACTGGTTTGTCCATTCTGACAACGCGGACTTCCCCGCCAGCAGGAGACGACCCGCGATGACCTCGATCGCGTCCGGCCATGATCGCACCGCGCCCACCGGGCCCGAGGGCGCGACACAACCGGAAGCCTCCACCCCGGAACGCCTGGGATATCACCACGAGCAGGGCAGCCAGCGCCTGCGGCTCTTGAGCTTCAACGCCCAGGTCGGCATCCACTCCTCCCGGTTGCATCACTACCTGACCAACAGCTGGAAGCACGTGCTCCCCTACGGTGGGCGCATGGACAACCTCGACCGGGTGGCACGCTTTATCTCGGAGTTCGACATCGTCGGTGTGCAGGAACTGGACGGGGGTAGCCTGCGCAGCAACTTCGTCGATCTGGCCTCCTATCTCTCCGAACGTGCGCAGTTCCCGTATACCTACAACCGGATCAACCGCGATCTGGGGCAGTTCGCCAAGCACTCCCTCGCCCTGTTCTCGCGCTTGGAGCCGGACCGGGTGGAGATGCACCGTCTGCCCGGAGCGCTGCCCGGCCGTGGCGCGATTGAGGCCCGCTACGCCATGGGCGACGGCGAGGAGCTGGTGCTGTTCCTGCTGCACCTGGCCCTGGGCAAGCGCACGCGGAAATCCCAGCTGGCCTACGTCGCGGAGCATATCCAGGATTTTCCACATGCGATCGTGATGGGCGACCTCAACTGCCAGCAGGACAGCGAGGAACTGCGGCAACTGGTCGCGCGTACCGGGTTGATGGAGCCGATGGCCTGCCCGGCCACCTATCCCGCCTGGGACCCGCGCCTGGTGTTCGACCACATCCTGCTGACCCCCGACCTGCACGTCAGCGACGTGCGTGTCTACAACGTGGCGCTCTCCGACCACCTGCCGGTCGGTATCGAGATCGAACTGCCGCAGCGCCAGGCCCTTCATGATCCAGCGCACTAAACCGATGCCGAAAGACGGGTACGGTTCGAGCGCTAGTGGGTACATTAGTCCGTGTTTCCCTGGCATCCACCCCATTTCCGCGCTTAAATAGGCGCGCCTACTATCCGGGATTTCCCGATGTCCGATAGCGATCTGCGCAAGACCATTATCGAGCTCGAGCGCTCGCTGGATCGGGAGCGAGCCCTGCAGGACGCGATCCGCCGCGTCGCCCTGCGATCGCTCGCGGTGGTCTCCGCGAAGGTGCCGGCACTGGAAGGCGCCGTGCGCGACCTGACCCGCGCCATCGAATCCGACCCCGGCGACACCGCCTGGCTGGATCGCTTGAGCGGCCAGCTGGCCGACGCCGTGCGCTCCAGCGATCAGCGAGAGGACCTGGCCGACGGCATCCTCGCGGTCGTCCAGCGTGGCCTGCTCGGCTTCGAATTCCTCGACCCCGAGCTGGAGGCCCTCACCCGGGCCGCCGATCGGCGCGACAAGGCAGAGATCGAACGCACCCTCACACGCCTGTTCTCGGTGATGCACGACAAGTGCGAGCAGGCAATGACGGAGCGCGAAGAACTCACCGAGGTCGTCGGCGAGATCTGGCACCGCCTGGAAGACGTGGATACCGCCCTGTCCGAAGACGAGGCGCGCGGCCAGCGCGCCCGGGAATCGGTCTCCGAGCTGCACGCGGGGATCTCCGGGGATGTCGAGCACATCAAAGGCCGGGTGGTCGACGTCGAGGACCTCGCGACGCTGCGCACCGAGGTGACCCGCGGTCTCGACCGCATGGTGGAGCGCGTCACCACGTTTCGGAACGAGCAGGAAGACGAACTGCAGGTGGTGCAGGAACGGAACCGCCTCCTGCGCTCCAAGGGCCGCAGCCTGGAGGGTCAGGTGCAAGCACTGCGCAACCGGCTGGAGCAGGCGCGCGCCGAAGCCAGTCGCGACAGCCTCACCGGCCTGCCCAATCGAATGGCCTTCGAACAGCGGCTGGAGCAACTCCCCGCAGAACTCGAGAAATCGGGCGCGGCCTCGCTGCTGGTCTGGGACATCGACCACTTCAAGACCATCAATGACGAGTACGGCCACACTGCCGGCGACAAGGTCCTGCGGGCGGTCGCCGAGATCCTGGCCGAGGGCGTGCGCGAGCCGGATTTCGTCGCGCGCTACGGCGGGGAGGAATTCGTGATGATCATCCATCGCGAGCCTGACGCTGCATACAGCCAGGCCAATACCATCCGCGACGCTGTGGACCGTCTGATCGTGCGCTCCGGCAAGACGCGTCTGAAGGTCACCATCTCCGCCGGGCTGGCCGGAATCGATCCCGCCGCCGCCCCGGAGGCGATATTCGATGCCGCCGACCACGCGCTGCTACAAGCGAAAAAGCGAGGCCGTGACCGCATCGAGCGGGCCGGCGACTGATCCACTGCCGAGGGAACCCATGAACGGCACGCCTCAACCCCACCTGATCTTCGGCGAAGTCCTGTTCGATTGCTTCCCCGACGGTACGCGCGTCCTCGGCGGCGCGCCCTTCAACGTCGCCTGGAACCTGCACCAGCTGGGCGAGGCCGCCTGTTTCGTGGGCGGAGTCGGGGACGACGCGGACGGCCGCAGCATCCGCGAGCGCATGAACCGCATCGGGATGGACACCCGCGGCCTGTACAGGCACCCCGCGGCCCCCACCGGCCAGGTCCGCATCGCCCTGGAAGACGGCGAACCGACCTACACCATCGTCCCTGACCAGGCCTATGACACCGTTCCGGCGGAATGGGCGGACCAGCTGCCGGACACCGCGGGCCTCCTCTATCACGGCACGCTCGCCCTGCGCGCGGACAACCGCGAGCTACTGGAACGGTTACAGGCCCGCGCACAACATCGTTTCGTCGACGTGAACCTGCGCGCACCGTGGTACCAGCCTGACGACGTCCTCGCGCTGATGCGCGGGGCCGACGTGGTCAAGCTGAACACCGACGAGGCGGCCACGCTGGCCCCCGACGTCGCCGCACCGGAGCGCTCGGCGGCGCTCCTGGAACGCGCCGCGATCCGCTCCGCCCTGATCATCACCCACGGCGCCGACGGCGCAGCCATCCACACCACCGATGGCCAGCACTGGCAGGCCCCAGCCCCCGCGGTCGACGGCTTCCGCGACGCCGTAGGCGCCGGCGACGCCTTCGCCAGTGTCGCCATCATCGGCCAGCAACACGGTTGGCCCTGGGCGACCACGCTGGAGCGCGCGCTCGGGTTCGCAGCCGCCGTCTGCTCCCTGCAGGGCGCCACCAGCGAAGACTCCGACTTCTACCACCGCGCCCGCACCGCCTGGAGCTAATCGCTCCCTTCGCACAAACAATGCCCCGCGCACAAAAACCGGCGGCAATCTGACTCCAGAGAAGGGACTCAGCCCATCCTCACGACACTGGGCAGCGATGAGAGCCAAGCCGAGCATGTATCGCTTGTGGGCATTACAACCCCGCAACTAACCCAATGGGACGCTGATCGCTTTGCAGCTCGCCCATACAGCGCGGTGACAGATCATTAACCGTGCCCTGTCAGTACACAGACCGACTCCAACACGAACGTTTCCATCATGCGATGCCGCCCTATCGCCTAGGGAGACGCTGATTGAATCGCGCGCTCGCGTTGGTGCCCCCTGTTTTCCGAGACAAGGCGCGTCGTGCAGCGCGTAGTGGTTCTACCCGCAAGCGGCGCAACGAAGGATCGGGGAACAGGGGGCACCAACCCGACAAGTGATTGAAAGAGCGGGCTCGGCCGCTTTTGCGCGCGCACGGCGTTGCTGCTCCCTTGTGCAGAATGACTGCACGGCAGTCACCGCGCCTTGTGCGCACGCAAAAGCGACTCGAGCGCGAGCGCGCGATTCAATCAGCGTCTCCCTAGCGCTCCCCCAGGCTCTCGTTGGCGGCGCGCAGCAACGGCGCGAGGAAGTACTCGATGATCCGGCGGTAACCGATCTTGATCTCGACCGTCGCCATCATGCCCGGTGCGATGCGCACCGCCTCGCCATGGACATCCACGGTGTCCTGCTCCAGGCGGACACGTACCACAAAGACCAGTCCCTGTTGCTCGTCCTGCACCGCATCCTGCGAGACGTCCGTCACCACACCGTCGATGGTGCCGTACTTGGTATAGGGGAACGTCTGCAGCTTGACCTCGGCCTCCTGGCCGGCCCGGACAAAGCCGATGTCCTTGTTGGGCAGGGTGGCCTCGACTTCGACGGCCCCGTCCTCGGGAACCACGACCATCAACGGACGGGCTGGCTCCACGACCCCACCCACCGTGTGCACCGCCAGTTGCTCGACCGTGCCATCCACGGGGGCCCGCAGGCGGGTCAGTTCGTCCAGGCGGCGCGCCTTGATCAGGTCCTGGCGCAGCGACTCGGCGTCCGAACGCGCCCGGTGCAGAATATCCAGCGCCTCACGACGACTCTCCGCGCGCAAGGCCTCGCGTTGTTCCCGGACTTCGTGCAGCGCCGCTTCCGCCTCGGCCAGGCGCGCGCGCTGGGCGATCAGTTGATGCGTCGTCTCGATGTAGTTCTGTTCCAGCTCCAGTTGTTCGTGCGCCGCGGCCAACCCCTGGTCGGATAACTGGCGAAAATCCTCGCTGCGACGGCGGATGATGGGCAGGGTGTTTTCCAGGCTGATCACCATCGCCCGGGTCGCCTCCACCTCCTGCTGACGCCGGGCCGTTTCCGCCTGGAGTTGCTGGATCCGTGCACGGTAGTGGTGGACATGCCCGACCAGCACGCGCTCCTCGAGCCGCCTTGCGTTTTCCGGGACGGGGTAGCCGGTGTTGAGAAGCGGGATTCCTTCCTCCGCCTCCAGGGCTTCGAGAAAGGCCTCCGACCGCGCGGCGGTGAGTCGCGTGGAACGATACTCAACGCCCAGGCGCTCCAGATCGGCCCCGGGCAGGGTCGGATCCAGCTCGATCAGGATCTCTCCCGCCTTCACGCGCTGGCCGTCGCGCACGTGGATAGCATGCACGCTGGCCGTCTCGGTAGCCTGGATCGTCTGGGTACGTCCATCCGGTACCACTCGGCCCTCGGCAACCGCCACGATGTCCATGCGCCCCAGGGTCGCCCAGATCAGCGCGAGTACCGCCAGCAAAAGGATGGCGCCGACAATCACCCGGGGCAGTGGATGCACGGGCGTCTCCTGCAGGGAGAGGGCCGCGGGCATGAACTCATGCTCGTGTGTCTGGCGGCGCGGCGGATCCATTTCCCGCCGCCGCGCCCAGGCACGGGCGAATACCCGTCGATAGCGTCCTCCCAGGTCACCCCAGGCCTTGCGCAGAATGCCCATGCCGTCCCTCACTCTCGCTGCATGCGCAGCAGACCCGCATAAAAGCCGCCCTCGCGCCCCGCCAGTTCGTCATGGCTACCGGACTCGATGATCTGGCCGTGCTCCATGGCAATGATGCGATCGCTACGGCGTACCGCGCTCAACCGGTGCGCAATAATGATGACCGTGCGCCCGCGCGCAATGTGCTGCATGTTCTGCTGAATGAGCCGCTCCGACTCGTAGTCCAGCGCGCTCGTGGCCTCGTCGAAGATCAGGATGCGGGGATCGTTCATCAGCGCCCGGGCGATCGCAATGCGCTGGCGCTGCCCGCCGGAGAGGCTGGAGCCGTGCTCACCCACGGTTGTGTCATATCCCTCGGGCGTTTCCAGGATGAAGTCATGCGCGCCCGCCTGGCGGGCGGCGGTCATCACCTGCTCCAGCGATGCGCCCGGACTGGCCAGGGCGATGTTCTCGCGAATCGACCGGTTGAAGAGCATGTTCTCCTGTTGCACGACCCCGATCTGGCGGCGCAGCGAGCTGATCTCGGCCACCGCCAGGTCGGTCCCGTCCACCAGCACGCGCCCGCGTTCGGGGACGTACATCCGCGCCATCAGTTTGGCGAGCGTGCTCTTGCCCGAGCCCGAGCGACCCACCACGCCCAGCACTTGGCCGGGCGGGATCTCCAGGCTGAGCCCGCGCAGCACCTCGGGGCCGTCGGGCCGGTAACGGAAATGCACCTGATCGAACTCGATGCGCCCCTCCAGACGCGGCAGGTTGCTGCGGTTGGCGAACGAGGACTCGGTCGGCGCGTTGAGGATGTCGCCAAGACGCTGCATGGAGATCCCCACCTGCTGGAAGTCGGTCCACATATTGGCTAGCCGCATGATGGGTTGTGCCACGCGGGCCGCCAGCATGTTGAAGGCGATCAGCTGGCCGACGGTCAGGTCCCCCTCGATGACCAGGCGGGCCCCGAGCCACAACGTACCCACCGTGACCAGCTTGCCCACCAGCGAGATCAACTCGCGGGCGATGGTCGACAGACGTGTGGTGTGCAGCCCGGCCGAGACATAGCCCGCCAGCTGCTCGTCCCATTTCTTGGTGGTCTGCGGCTCCACCGCCATGGTCTTGAGGGTGTCGATGCCGTTGATGCTCTCGACCAGGAAGGCCTGGTTCTCGGCCCCGCGGTTGAACTTCTCGTGCAGGCGCGCCCGCAGCGGTGGCGTGATCAGCACCGAGATCAGTACGTACAGCGGGAGCGAGGCGATCACGATCAGCGTCAGCCACCCGCTGTAGAGCAGCATCACGGCGATGAAGACGACCGAAAACAACAGGTCCAGCACCAGCGTCAGCGCATTGCCGGTCAGGAATTCGCGGATGTTTTCAAGCTCCCGCACGCGGGCCACCGAGTCCCCGACTCGACGTGACTCGAAATAGCCCATGGGCAGGTGGATCAGGTGGCGAAACAGGCTCGCCCCGAGCTCGACATCGATGCGGCTGGCGGTGTGCGCCAGGATATAACTGCGCAACCCGGACAGCACCACCTCGAAGACCATCACCGCCAGCAGGCCGATCGCCAACACATCCAGCGTGGTCAGGCTGCGATGGACCAGCACCTTGTCCATCACCACCTGGAAGAACAGCGGCGTGACCAGGGCAAAGATCTGGAGGAAAAACGAGGCGAGCATCACCTCGCCCAGCAGCTTGCGGTGCTTGACCAGCGCCGGGACGAACCAGGTGAAGTCGAACTTGCCCAGTTCCGCCCTGAGCAAGGCCCGGGAGGTGAGCAGGACCAGCTCGCCGGACCACAGCTCTTCTAGCGCCTCCCAGGACATTCGCTCCGCCTGTCCCCGGCCAGGGTGCTGCACCAATACGCCCTGCTCGCCGACGCGCGCCAACACGAAAAAGCGCCCGTCGGTAGCCTGAGCGATCGCGGGCAGGGGCGTGTGCTCGAGCCGCGCTAGTTTCGTCCGGACCCGCTTGGCCTTGAGCCCCAGATGCCGTGCACCGTGCAGGATGCGATCGAAATCGAATGGCTGACCATCCGGGGCAAACTCATGGCGCAGCTGCGCCGGGTTGGCCGGCACCCCGTGATACTGCGCCAGCATCGCCAGCGCGGTCAGTCCTGTGTCGAGGGCCCCGTTCTCGTCGTGCGGGTCCGGGGCGGCCTTCCCTGGCGAATCCATGCTGCCTCGCTTGATCCGTCACCGGCATCCGTGCCGGGGACATGCAAAAGCCGGCGGCCCGCTTAATCGGGCCGCCGGAGTTGAACTGGAAAAGCGGGGCGGCCGCGAAGAACCGGCCCCGCGGGTGGCTACCGCTTCATTGCCACGCGGAAGCGACCACGGGCTGGAGCTGCTCCCGGTACGCCTCGGGGATGCGGGTCTCGTCCGCACTCGGCGGGTCGAACGCGGCCATAGCCTGCACCAGCTTGTTGACCTCGGACGCCGCCAATACCTCACCGCTTGAGAGTTCCACCTGATCCAGGGTCTCGCCCTGCGGACCAAACCACGCATCCACCGTGACGCGGTCATCCGTGCCGATCACCTCCACGGCCAGGTCGCGACCGTCCTGGCGGAACCAGAGCTGGTCCGCCGCGATATCCTCGCCCAGGAGCAGGGTGTCCTCTCCCGGGTCGCGGGCGCGCTCGACGATCCGGTCGTGCCCGTCTCCGCGCTCGAAGAAATAGGTATCGCTGCCCGCGCCACCGTACAGGACATTGCTACCGCGACCGCCGTGGATGAAGTTGTCACCACCCTCGCCGCGCAGGACATTGTCGCCGTCGTTGCCGATCAGGGTGTTGTCGAGCTCGTTGCCCCGGCCCCAATAGTCACCGTCCCCGGTCAGGGTAAGGTTCTCCACGTGATCGGGCAGCCGGAAGTGGGTCTCCGCCTTCACGGTATCCGTGCCACCACCTTCCTGCGCGATCACCTTCGTGCCCGGGTTGCTGACCACGTACGTGTTGTCCCCGTCACCCCCGTACAGGAAGTTGGCGGAGCGGCTGCCGCCCACCAGCACGTTGTTGCCGCTGACGCCGTAGAGGTGATTGGGGCGTTCCGTGCCGATGATGATGTTGTCCTCGTCGTTGCCGCGCCCGACCCGGGCATCGCCCACTAGCGTCAGGTTCTCCACGTTGTCCGGCAGGGTGTAGTCGAAGGGGCTGATCACCGTGTCGTTGCCCTGGTTCGGCTTTTCGATGACCACGTCCTCCTCGCTGTTGAGGATGTAGGTGTTGTCGCCCCGGCCACCGGCCATCACGTTCGCGCCGGCCACGCCGTTGAGAACGTTGTCGCCATTGTTGCCCTGGATGTAGTTGTCCAGCTCGTTGCCGGTCCCGTCGATATCGGCCCAACCGGTGAGGATCAGATCCTCCACATTGTCGGGAAGGGCGTAGGTCACCGAGGACCGGATGGTGTCGTGGCCCTCGCCGGACTGTTCGATCACCACGTCGTCCTCGCTGTTGACCACGTAGATGTCGTCGCCCGCGCCGCCGATCATGATATTGGCACCGGCGCGGCCGTCGATGTAGTTGTCGCCCTCCACGCCATTCAGCACGTTGTCGCCGGTGTTGCCGGTGATCACGTTGTCCAGCGTGTTGCCCGTGCCATCCAGATCCGCGCCGCCCATCAGTGTCAGGTTGTTCACGCTGTCCGGCAGGACATAATCGATGTACGAGTGCACGGTGTCGTTGCCCTCGCCGGGCTGTTCGATCACCAGGTCGTCGTCGCTGCGCACCACATAGGTGTCGTCGCCGGCACCGCCAATCATGACGTTGGCGCCGCCACGACCATCGATGTAGTTGTTGCCCGCCACGCCGTGCAGCACGTTGTCGCCGGTGTTGCCGGTGTTGCCGATGAGCTCGTTGTTCAGCTCGTTGCCCGTGCCATTAAGATCCTCGCTGCCCAGCAGGTGCAGGTTCTCCACGTTGTCGGGCAGGACGTAGTCGATGTGGGACTGGACGGTGTCGTTCCCCTCGCCCGGCTGCTCGATCACCACGTCGTCGGTGCTGTGCACCACGTAGGTGTTGTTGCCGCGGCCGCCGATCATGGTGTTGGCACCCGCGACCCCGTCGAGCCGGTTGCTGCCGGAGTTCCCGATCAGGACGTTGTCCAGTTCGTTGCCGGTGGCGTTGACCCCGCTACGGCCCAGCAGCGTCAGGTTGTGGAGGTTGTCGGACAGGGTGAACGACACGTGCGACTGCACGGTGTTGATGCCATCCGCCGATTCCGCGATCACCTGATCATCCCGGTGCCGGACCACGAACAGGTTGTCGCCTTCGCCACCCACCAGCACGTCAGCATCCCGACCGCCGTGCAACCAGTTGTCGCCGGAGCCACCGGTCAGGGTGTTTTCGCCTTCATTGCCCACCAGGATGGCGTTCTCCGTCCCGCCGGTCAGCTCGTCGCCCTGGGTCGAGCCGAGCTGTAGCAGGGACAGGTCGAAGCTGTGGCCATCCGCGAAGCGCAGGGTGTTGATACGGTGGCGCTCGGCATCGGCACTGCCGAACCAGTTTTCGATGGTGATGCTGTCACGACCGTTGCTGTGCGCCAGCACCAGCGAACTGCCCTCGGCGCGGATGTCCAGATCGCCGGCGCGAATCTCCGGGCCGAACTCCAGCACGCTGTGGCCGCTGTCGCCGTGCATCTCGATAATCGTGTTGTGGCCCTGGCCGACATCGAAACGGTAGGTGTTGTTGCCGGCACCGCCATACAGGATGTCGTTGCCCGAGCCGGCCTGCAGCACGTCATCGCCATCACCGCCCAGCAGCCAGTCGCCGCCGGAACCGGCGGTAAGCTCCGCACCGTCGTTGCCCCCAAACACGATCTCGGAGGCGGCCGTACCTTCACCGTCGGCGCGCACCCCGTCCCAGCCGAAGTCGGCCAGGGCATCCTGCACCGCCGGATCATCACCTGCCTGCGCGAGCCAGTCGCGCAGCACGCCATGGCTGTCGAAGCCCATGGGCGAGAGCTGTTCGCCGGTCGCGCGCTGCAGTTCCAGAAGGTCCGCCACGCCACGGGCCGGGTCCGCATCGAACTGCTGCTGCAGGGCCTCCGTGGTGCCCGCGAAGTCGATGCGGATACCGTCTTCATCGAAGACCAGGTCCATCCCTTCCAGATAGGGCGCCAGATGGGTCTGGCGCATCATCTGCCCGTACATGGTCGTCTGCAGAATGTCGAAGCCGGCGCGCAGCTCACCCGAAGCCATGACCCTCGGGTCGGGGCTGCCATGCTGGCGGAACTCCCGCCCCAGAAACGCCTCCAGGGTGGCGACCTTGCGCCCGTCGATATGGGAGCCCCGGCCCTCCGGGTCCACGTCACTGACGCCCGCCCACTCGTACAGCAGGTTCTCCATGCGGGCTTCACGAGCCTTCACGTCCGTCTCGGCCATAAAGGCCTCGACCTGCTCGCGGAGCTGGCCGCTGTCGTCCCGCACCAGCGCCTGATGCAGATCATGCACCTCGCCGTAGCCCATTAGGTCGGGCAGGGTGGCGATGTCTTCCGGCACGTCCAGGCGCTCGCGCGCCTCGGTCTGCGCGGTGTCCTGGATGAACCACACGTCCGTGGCCTCGCCTTCGCGGCCGTCCGCCCACTCGAACCGGCCGATCTGGCGATGTTCGTTGCCATGCTCATCCACGTAGGTGGAGTTGGTGTAGCCCAGATCGATGGAACCGATGCCGACTTCGTCCAGGGTCAACAGTTCACCGTCGTCGACCTCGCCGTTGCCGTTGGTGTCCTGCCACAGGCGCAGGTCGCCCCAGGCCTCGTCGCCCGGGTCGATGCGGCCATTGCCGTTGGTGTCGTGGATCGCCAGCGCCTCGAAGCCGTTCATGGCGGTCACGCCTTCCTCAATCTCGCTGGCATTGCCGAACAACTCGCTGCCGGTCTCGATCTCTTCGTTCCCGGTCAGGTCCATCGCCAGCAGCGCATCCGCAGGCCCCACCCAGCCGGTCGCCTGCGCAAACCCGTCGCCGTTGTGATCGAACTGCACCCCGGCCTCCAGACCGAGCGTGGAGATACCGTTGCCGTCCAGGTCCAGGATGATGGGGGAGGCGTGGGATTCGCCGCGGTTGAAGAAGTCTCGCACGTCATTGATGAAGTTATTGGTCCAGAAGCCCCAAGCAGACCGCACCATATCCCGAACCGCATCGGCCGCTGCCTGGGCCCAATCCACCGAATCGTCCCACGTATCCGCCACCGCCTCTTTGGTCCTCTCAAAGACGTCTGCAACGCCTTCCGTCACGCGATCCCATTGATCCCCGAACCATTCGGTCGCAGCATCAATCTTATCATTGATCGAATTCAGATTATCTCGCAGCCAATCGGTAACCCGCTCATCTTTCAACCATTCCGCTGCAAAATGCCCAGCAACGGCACCTACCGTAGCCGCGATGGCAGCTGTAGCAGCCACAGGGAATACCCCGGCTAACACAACACCCGTCCCGGCGGAGACAGCCACCCCAACCGCAATGCTCGTCGCAACCTTAGCGACTTTTGACGAGTCGCCTTCCGCTGCAGCTATGCCAAGATGTATAATGTTCAAAACACCGGCCCGCGTGTACGAAAACGCTCTGAATGATTTCAGATCGTCGTTTGACATCCCCCCAAATTTCTTCCCAACGTCCTGAAGGGAACTAAGAAATATATCGCTTGCCGAGGATATAACACTAACGACGTCGGTTCCGCTTGGCGAAGAATCATCAGACTCATCAGGTGGATTCGGGGTAACAACAATGTTCAACACCCCCTCATCGTCATAATACCAAAGCCTATCATCATGATCGGACATGCTCTTTACCTCCCTGTAAAGTATGTAGCCTAGCCACGCAGCGTGCGGACCAGGACGTCACGAAAAAACACCAGATGCTGACCCAGTATTGCACCAATTAAACCGTACATTGGGACCCAATAAATCATCACCGCAAAAGACCACTCCTGCATACTCGATAGGCCAATCTTTTCAGCGGAATGAGTCACGTCAGAAGAAAACGCATATAGCCCGAAATAGACGATCAATACCATCGGAACCCATCCAAAAAGCAAACCAAATGCTATCTTAGGAGAGACACCCTCACCAATAATCCTTACTACTCCTAAAACCACCATGCGGCGGCGGTTGAAGAATAAAAAAGACGCCGCAACCAAGATCGAATAAAAAAATGCGATCGCGAATATGTAAGGCATCTGATCTCTGAGATTATAAGCGAAATTGGTACGTCCCTGAGCGGCCGGCACGTTGGCGAGTAACCACTCGGTCGGGACACTCAGCCAAGTGGGTGGGTTATTCACGTCCATGTAATACAGGACGTACCACAACAAAACCTTCGCCAACACAGCGACACCCACCAACCCCCATCGCACCCGACGCCAGCGTCGATCTTGGTCTTCAGTAGGGCCGGGCACGCCCTCAAACCAGTCGATTACGCCTTGCTTCATGCCCATCTCACACTCAGTGTGGCCGAAGACGCCGCGACGAAACCTTGCCAAAGGTTCAGGGGGATGCCGGACGTGTAGCGCGGGCCATCGCGGCACGGTCTTACCTTTCGCGCTACGGGCAGCATTTGTGAAGAATGCAGAACCTCGCCCCTTGCGCTTGGCCGAACAGTCCGGCGATAGCTTCCGGCGCCCCCAAGTGTTGGGGGATCTGCGAGCAAATCAGGCAGCATCGGTCTGATAGAAACTGTGCGGCTGGTATGTTGCGACACGCTATTCACGGTTACGGTCTTACGGCGGAAAATGCCTCGGGGAGATCGATGATCTCTCCGTCGGCGAGGCGAACGGCGTACAGACGGTGGCGTTCCGGGTTGATGGAGCCGAACCAGTTCTGGATGCGGACGCTGTCCTTGGCATTTCGGTGGGCGATCACCAACTCGTGGTCCTCGACGTGAACATCGACATCTTCGGGGCGGATGTCCGGGCCCAGCTCGAGTACGCTACGGCCGCGGTCTCCGTGCATCTCCACCAGGATGTTATGGCCGGTACCGACGTCAAAGCGGTAGGTATTGTCGCCAGCGCCGCCATACAACAGATCGTCACTGGGCCCGGGCTGCAGGACATTGTCGCCATCGCCCCCGAGCAGCCAGTCACCGCCGGATCCGGCCTTCAGCGTTGCGGCATCATTGCGGGCCACGACAATCTCGCGCTCCACCGTGCCTTGGCCACCCATGCGCACGCCGTCCCAGCCCAGGGCCGATAGCGCCGCCTGCACACTCGGGTCGCCCCCAGCCTCGACCAGCCAGTCGCGCATCAGGCGGTAGGGATCGAAGCCCATTGCGCGCAGGCGCTCGCCACCCGCCCGCTCGAATTCGAACAAATCGGTCAGCCCTCGGGCCGGGTCGCGCTCGAAGCTCTCCTTCAGGGCGCTCGTGGTATCGGAGAAATCGAAGCCGGGACCGGATTCGTTCAGGGCAAAGCTGATCGCATCGAAGTAGGGCGCCAGGTGCGTCTGCCGCATGAGCTCGCCGTACATCGCCGTTTTCAAGATCGCGAAGGCCTTGTGCAACTCCGATGCTCCTCCCGGGCGAGGGTCGGGGCTGCCCTGCTGGCGGAAATCCCTGTCCAGGAAGGCCTCCAGGGTGACAAGCTTGCGGCCATCGATGTTCGGCCCCCGGTCTTCCGGATCGACGTCGGCGGCTCCGGCCCATTCAAACAGCAACGCTTTCATGCGGGCGGCACGCGCCTGCACGTCGGTCTCGTTTCGAAAGGCCTCGACATGCTCGCGCAAACGGCCGCTGTCGTCGCGCTCCAGGGCCACGCGCAGGTTCGGCACGTTGCCGTAGCCCTTCAGGTCAACGTCAGCGCCAGAACCAGCCGGAATACTCGGGTCCCGGATATCGCCCAGGGAACGCGGCTCCGAACCACCCCGCCCGGTCGAAACCTCGGATGAAAGCTCTGACGAGTGATCCGGAGACCACCCCGGAAGAGGGACGCCACCTGCGGTCGAGGAAAACCCTTGCTTGAACCCCCGAGCGAACTCGGCCGCGAAGAGGTTCACGCCATGCCGGACCTCGGGTAGCAACGTATACACCGCACCCAGGCAGGCCAGCACGAATACAACGGTGACCAGGGCAGACCTCATGAGGCCACCCTCCCGAACGGCCGGAAAGAAGCGGCCTCGGGGATGCGAGCAGGAGACCCTGGGGCTGAACACCAGGCAAAACGGCGGTCCTGCGACTCTGCGCGGCGATCGTCCGCAAGGCGCGGGAGAGCACGACGGCCTATCCAGGCACCTGGCGCAAGGAATTCGTCGTCCGACTCTTGTCGAGATGGGGGCACGCCAATCCGTGGCGAAGTCATGGACATTCCCTTTCCATGAATAAGGCTGCGGACTCTGACGCGCCACCCAAAGGGTGTCAAGATCCGCAGACCTGCGGTGCGCGGGGAGATGCCACGCTGGCCCGCAGGGCTGGTATCCTCGCAGTCCATTGATGGCCGCCGTTTGGCGGTCCGCTGATTCGGTTCGGGCGGCGCCCGGACTGTGGATTCTGGAGGCCGCATGAGCAGTACCCACCGACCCACCGATATCCAGCTGCATCAGAAGTCGCGCATCCTGGAGCTGACATATTCGGACGGCTCGCATTTCGAGTTGCCCTGCGAGTTCCTGCGCGTGTATTCGCCCTCGGCCGAGGTGCGCGGGCACGGCAAGGGCCAGGAGGTGCTGCAGGTCGGCAAGGAAGACGTGAACATCACCGGGATCGAGCCGGTCGGAAACTATGCGGTGAAGCTCGTGTTCTCCGACGGGCACGACACCGGCATCTATGACTGGGACTACCTGCACGAACTCGGCACGAACCAGGAGCGACTGTGGCAGGATTACCTGGATCGGCTGAAAGAGGCCGGACACGAGCGCAAGACGCACTGACAACGGCACTTTGATGAAAGAAGAATCCGGCAAGACCCACTTCGGCTACCAGAGCGTCCCCGAGTCCGAGAAGGCCTCGCGGGTCGGCGAGGTGTTCCATTCGGTCGCCTCGCGCTACGACGTCATGAACGACCTGATGTCCATGGGCGTCCATCGCATCTGGAAGCGCTACACCCTGGAGCGCACGGGCGTGCGCCCAGGCATGAAGATCCTGGACCTGGCCGGCGGCACCGGGGACCTCGCCGGGGCCTTTGCCCCACGGGTCGGACCGAAGGGTCAGATCGTGGCCTGCGACATCAATGCCTCGATGCTGGAGGCCGGGCGCGACCGCATGCTGGACGAGGGCCATGTGGGTAACCTCGACTTCGTGCAGGCGGACGCCGAACAGCTCCCCTATCCGGACGACTACTTCGACCGCGTGACCATCGCCTTCGGCCTGCGCAACGTGACCCGCAAGGAGCGCGCGCTGGCCGAGATGCGCCGGGTGATCAAGCCGGGCGGGCGCGTGCTGGTGCTGGAGTTCTCGCAACCGATGGCGCCGCTGCGCCCGATCTACGATGTCTATTCGTTCAAGATGCTCCCCCTGATGGGCAAGCTGGTCGCGAACGACGCTGACAGCTACCGCTATCTGGCCGAATCCATCCGCATGCACCCGGACCAGGAAACCCTGGCCGGCATGATGCGCGACGCCGGACTGGAACGGGTCGAATACGACAACCTGACCGGCGGCATCGTCGCCCTGCACCGCGGCACCAAGCTCTAGCATTTTCATGGCCGAACCCTTCGCCCTGCCCAGTCCGTTCGCGGCCCTGATCGAGGCCACACTGAACGAACACCTGGCCAGCGCTCCGGAGAAGGACCGGGCGCGGCTGGCCGGGCGTGCGATCGCCATCGTGATCGAGCCACCGGGGCTCGCGCTGTCGCTGGTCGGGGCCGCCGACCGGCTGCAGGTTACAGGCGGCGTCGAGGAGCCAGTGGACGTGCAGCTGAAGGGCTCGCCGCTGTCGCTGGCCGCGGCGATGGCACGTGACGACCGCTCCGGGTTGAGCATTACCGGGGATGCGACCGTGCTCTCCGACCTGCAACATGCACTGCGCGATGCCGGTATCGACTGGGAAGATCTGTTCGAACGCTTTGCCGGCGCCGGAGCGGCCGGGCCGCTGCGGCATCTGCTGGACCAGGCGCGCGACAGCCTGCGGCACCTGGGCCGGCGCTCCGCCGAGGACACGGCCGACTACCTGCGCGACGAGCTCGAGTGGCTACCGGCCGGCGGCGCGTTCGAGGCCTTCGCCGAAGACGTAGCCACGCTGCGCGACGACGTCGCCCGGCTGGATGCGCGGCTGCGTCGTCTGGAGGCATCGGCCTCCGCACCTGACGACCGGCAGGCCTGATGCGCCGCGCGCTGTACCGGGGCCTGCGGCTGTGGACCATTGCGCGGGTCCTGGTGCGCTATCGCCTGGACGTCATCCTGTTCACGCTGAAGCCGCTGCGCCCGCTCAGCTTCCTGCTCTATCTCGCCCCCTGGAACTGGTTCCGCCGCACCGAGGGCACGCGCGGCGAGCGCATCCGCCGCGCACTGGAGGACCTGGGCCCGATCTTCATCAAGTTCGGGCAGATGCTCTCCACCCGGCGCGACCTGCTGCCGGACGACATCGCGATCGAGCTTGCGCGCCTGCAGGACCGGGTGCCGCCGTTCCCCAGTGACCAGGCGCGCGCCGTGATCGAGGCCGAGCTGGAACGCCCGATCGAGATCGCCTTCGCCGCCTTCGAGGACACGCCGATCGCCTCGGCCTCCATCGCCCAGGTGCACGCGGCCACGCTGCAGGACGGGCGCGAGGTGGTCGTGAAGGTGGTGCGCCCCGGCATCCTCAAGACCATCCGTGCGGATCTCGAGGTCATGCACCTGATCGCGGACCTGGCGGACCGCTACTGGTCCGAGGCCAAGCGCCTGCGCCCGCGCGAGGTGGTGGACGAATACGAAAAGACCATCACCGACGAACTGGACCTGATCCGCGAGGGCGCGAACGCCGCCGCGATCCACCGCAACTTCGAGGACAGCCACCTCCTCTACATCCCGGAGATCATCTGGGATTACACCCGCCGCAGCGTACTGGTGATGGAGCGCATCGGCGGCCTCCCGGTGGCCGATGTGGCCGCCCTGCGCGAACGCAACGTGGACCTGAAGCTGCTGGCCGAACGCGGGGTGGAGATCTTCTTCACCCAGGTGTTCCAGCACAACTTCTTCCACGCCGACATGCACCCGGGCAACATCTTCGTCGATGCCACCCACCCGGACGACCCGACCTACCTGGCCGTGGACTTCGGCATCGTCGGCTCGCTGCTGGACTCCGACCAGCGCTATCTGGCCGAGAACTTCCACGCCTTCTTCAACCGCGATTACCGCCGCGTGGCCGAACTGCACGTGGAATCCGGCTGGGTCCCGAAGGACACCCGCGTCGACGAGTTCGAGGCGGCGATCCGCACCGTGTGCGAACCGATCTTCCAGCGTCCGCTGGACGAGATCTCCTTCGGTCAGGTCCTGTTGCGCCTGTTCCAGACCGCTCGGCGGTTCAACATGGAGGTCCAGCCGCAGCTGGTGCTGCTGCAGAAGACCCTGCTGAACATCGAGGGCCTGGGCCGCCAGCTCTACCCCCAGTTGGACCTGTGGACCACCGCCAAGCCGTTCATCGAAAAATGGATGCACGAACGCATGGGCGTGCGCGCATTCATCCGCAACGCGCAGCAACACCTGCCGCGCCTGCTGGCGCACCTGCCGGAACTGCCGATGCACCTGGAGAAGGCCCTGACCGTGGAGGAACAGCGGGCCGAGCGCGACGCCGCGCTACGCCGCCAGATCCTCGAGCTGGAAAACGGGCTGAGGCGCCAGTCCCGCCGCCGCAACGAGGGCTGGGCGGGTGTGGCCCTGCTGGCCCTCGCGGGGCTGGCCACGCAGCTGGAGGTCACCGCCTGGCAGGGGCTTGCCTGGCCGGCCTGGCCGCTCGCGCTGATCGGCGCCGGCGTGCTGCTGTTCAGCCTGCGCCCCGGCCCCCGGCGCCGTCCCGTCACGGACGACTGAGCCAGCCGTCACGTGGGATGCGGCTTGAGTCGCAGCCCTGACGCCACCACTCCACCTCACAGGGTCAAACGTCGAGCAGCAACCGTGCCGGGTCCTCGATGGCTTCCTTGATGGCGACCAGGAACTGCACCGCCTCGGCACCGTCGACCAGGCGGTGGTCGTAGGACAGGGCGACGTACATCATCGGCCGGACGACGACCTCGCCGTCCACCGCGACCGGGCGTTCCTTGATCGCGTGCATGCCGAGGATCGCGCTCTGCGGCGGATTCAGGATCGGCGTGGAGAACAACGAACCGAACACGCCCCCGTTGGTGATGGTGAAGGTGCCACCGCGCAGCTCGTCGATATCCAGCTTGCCGTCGCGGGCACGCTCGGCGTAGTCGCGGATACGCCGCTCGATCTCGGCGATGGAGGCGTTTCCGGTATCGCGCAGGACCGGCACCACCAGTCCGCGCGAGGAGGAGACTGCAATGCCGATGTCGCTGTAGTGGTGATAAACGATCTCTTCGCCATCCAGTGCGGCATTGACGACCGGGAAGCGCTCGAGCGCGCGGCTGGCCGCGGCCACGAACAGGCCCATGAAGCCGAGCTTGATGGAATGGCGCTTCTCGAAGGGCTCCTTGTAGCGGCTACGCAGGGCCATCGCCGCGGACATGTCGACCTCGTTGAAGGTGGTCAGCATCGCGGTGGTCTGCTTCGCCTCCAGCAGCCGTTCCGCGATGCGCGCCCGCAGGCGGGTCATCGGCACACGCTCGATGCGCTCGGCGCGGTCTCCGGGGTCGGCCGCATGCCCCTGGGGTCGCGCCGCCCCGACGGAACCCGATGGCTTCGAAGAAGCCGCGGGCGCGCTGCGATCGCTGCACGCACGCTCCACATCGGCACGCTGGATGCGCCCGTCGTCGCCGGTGCCCTCGACATCCTCCGGACGCAGGCCGGCTTCCTGCAGCAGGCGCCGCACGGCCGGCGTGGGCGGCGGCGGGCTACCGGCCGCTCCGTTCTCGGCCCCGGACGGCGCGGGCTCGGGTGAGGAGGCAGCGACCGGTTTCCCTTCCCGATCCCCCGTTGCAACAGACGCTGGCTTGCCGCCCTCCGTGGCTGTCGATGCCCTGGAAGGCGCTGCCTCATCCTCGGTCTCTTCGTCCGGGTCCTCCGGGACGGCTTCGGCGGGACCCAGATAACCCAGGATCGCGTCGGCCTTGACCACATCACCCTCGTTGGCGGAGAGCTCGACCAGGGTGCCCGCACTGGGGGCCGACACCTCGAGGACCACCTTGTCGGTCTCCAGCTCGGCGATCAGCTCGTCGCGCTTGACGGCGTCACCAGCCTTTTTGTGCAGGGCGATCACAGTCGCATCGGCGACCGACTCGGGGAGTTCCGGGACCTGGATCGGGGTGCGATCGGATGCCATCTCGCTTCCTTGTTCTGTGCGTCTTTATCGAATGTTCAGGGCGTGGGGTGCGGCGTGTCACGCGAGCTGATCGGCCCGAACGCGCGCTCGAGCAGATCTTTCAGCTGCGCCTTGTGCACCTCGGGGTAACCGACGGCGGGCGCGGCGGCCGGGGGTCTCGCGACGGCGTGCAGGGTCTGGCCACGCACCGCCAGCAGCGGGTTGATACGCGGGGCGACAAACTCCAGGTAACCCTGGTTCTCCGGTTCATCCTGGACCCAGACGAATTCATCCGCCTCCGGATAACGCCCCAGCAATTCGGTCAGGCGCGCCTCGGGGAAGGGGTAACACTGCTCCAGGCGCAGGATCGCCGTATCCGCGTGCTCGCCCTCGGCCTGGCGCGCGGCCAGATCGTAGAAGATGCGCCCACTGGTCATCAGCACGCGCTTCACCTTGCCGGGATCCTCGATACGGGCGTCGTCGATGACCGTCTGGTACTGGCCCGTCGCCAGCGCATCGAGGTCGGAGACCGCGTCCTTGTGGCGCAAAAGGCTCTTCGGGGTCATCACGATCAGTGGCTTGCGATAGGGCCGCAGCATCTGCCGGCGCAGCAGGTGAAACATCTGCGCCGGCGTAGTGGGCACGCAGACCTGCATGTTCTCCTGCGCCGCCAGTTGCAGGAAGCGCTCCGGGCGGGCCGAGGAGTGCTCCGGCCCCTGCCCCTCGTAGCCGTGGGGCAGCAACAGGGTCAGGCCGGACAGGCGCCCCCACTTCTGCTCGCCGGAGGAGATGAACTGGTCGATCACCACCTGAGCGCCGTTCACGAAGTCGCCGAACTGCGCCTCCCAGACCACCAGAGCCTCGGGCGCGGCAGTGGCATAGCCGTATTCGAAGGCGAGCACGCCCTCCTCGGACAACAGCGAATCGATCACCAGGAAACGCGGGTGGTCCGGATCCAGGCGCCGCAGCGGGACGATGGCCTTGCCGGTCTCCTGGTCGTGCAGGACCGCATGGCGGTGGAAGAAGGTGCCCCGGCTGGAGTCCTGCCCGGACAGGCGAATGCGGTAGCCGTCCTGGATCAGCGCGCCGTAGGCCAGGGTCTCGGCCGCACCCCAGTCCAGCGGCTGCTCGCCGCGCGCCATGGCCACGCGGGCATCCAGGATCTTCTGCACGCGGTCGTTCAGTCGGAAACCCTCCGGCGGGGTGGAAAGCTGCTCGAGGGTGCGCGCCAGACGGTCGGCGGGGGCGCCGGTGTCCACATCCTGGTCCCAGGTCTGGTTCAGATAGGGGCCCCAGTTGGTCGAGGATCCGGCATGGCTGTTGCGCTCGCGCAGCAACGACAGCGCCACCGGCTGGCCGGCATCCAGTCGGCCGCGATAGTCCTCCAGCGCTTGCTCCTGTGCGTCTTCGGTCGTCAGGCCCTCGCGGATCAGGCGTCTGGCGTAACGCTCGCGGGTCGTCGGCAGGTCGCGGATACGACGATACATATGCGGCTGCGTCGCGGCCGGCTCGTCGGCCTCGTTGTGGCCCTGGCGGCGGTAGCAGACGAGATCGATGACCACGTCCTTGCCGAAGCGCATGCGGTAGTCCAGCGCGATCTGGGTGATGAACACCACGGCCTCGGGATCATCGCCATTCACATGCAGGATGGGCGCGTTCACCATCTTGGCGACATCCGTGGCGTAATGCGTCGAACGAGCGTCCTTCAGGGTCGAAGTCGTGAAACCGATCTGGTTGTTCACCACCACATGCACGGTGCCCTTGGTGGAGAAGCCCCGGGTCTGGGACATGTTCAGGGTCTCCATGACCACGCCCTGCCCGGCAAAGGCGGCATCGCCATGGATCACCACCGGCATCACCCGGTTGCCCTTGCGATCGCCGATACGCACCTGGCGCGCCCGCACCGAACCCTCCACCACCGGGGTGACGATCTCCAGGTGCGAGGGATTGAAGGCCAGCGCCAGATGCACCCGACCGCCCGGGGTATCCAGGTCCGAGGAGAAACCCATGTGGTATTTCACGTCGCCGGTGCCACGGTCGTCGCGCGGACGCCCCTCGAACTCGTTGGCCAGCTCCTCCGGGGACTTGCCGAACAGGTTGACCAGCACGTTGAGGCGTCCGCGGTGTGCCATGCCGACCACGAACTCCTGCAGCCCGCGCGCGCCGCCCCGCTGGATCAGGGCATTCAGCAGCGGGATCAGGCTCTCCGCGCCTTCCAGCGAGAAGCGCTTCTGCCCGACATAGCGCCGATGCAGATAGCGCTCCAGACCCTCGGCCGCGGTCAGACGCTCGAGGATCGCCAGGCGGGTGTCGTCATCGAAACCGAAGTGGCCATGGGCCGATTCCAGACGCTCCTGCAGCCAGCGCTTCTCGTCGGTGGCCATCAGGTGCATGTATTCCGCGCCGATGCCGGCGCAGTAGGTCTCCTTCAGCACCCGTTCGATCGTATCCAGCGAAACCCGCCCGTCGATGAACAGCGAGCCCGGATCAAAGGTGACATCGGGGCCGACCTGGTCGAGGCCGTGATGCTCGCGGCTCAGCTCGCGCGGTGGCTCCGGCGGTTCGCGCTCCAGAGGATCCAGACGGGCGCCAAAGTGACCGAGGTAGCGGTAGGCATTGATGAACTGCAGCACGCGGATCTGCAGCTGTTCATGGGCCAGATCCGGACGATCGGTGGAGCGCCGGCGGCGTTCCGGGCGCGGCGCCCCTTCCAGCGAGCGGAAGTAATCGGCCCAGGCCGGCGGGACGGAATCGGGCTCGTCCTGGTAGCGCTCCAGCAGATCCTCGGCGAAAGCGAGGTTATCCGGGTGCAGCTCCTGCCCGGATACGGGGCTGTCCAGCCGGTGCCGGGATGGCATCTCGTTCATTCGCGGTCTCTTCCCATTCCTGATGCGTCGGCCTTTGGGACCTGATCGGCGCGCGAGGTTCCCGCGCGGAGTCGATGAATCAGCGTCTTCTTGAAGGCTGCCTCCGAGGGTAGCGCGTTTGCGCGGGCGAAGGCACACGGCCCGCATGCGGAACGTGCGATTCCGGCCGGGTTTCCCTACCATTCGCGCATGGATGTCTCCCCCCTGCTCGATTCCCTCAACCCGGCCCAGCGCGAGGCCGTGGCCGCCCCGCCGCATCCGGTGCTGGTCCTGGCCGGCGCCGGCTCCGGCAAGACCCGCGTGCTGGTGCACCGCATCGCCTGGCTGATTGGCGTCGAGGGCGTGGCCCCGCACAGCCTGCTGGCGGTCACTTTCACCAACAAGGCGGCGGCCGAGATGCGCGGGCGCATCGAGTCGCTGCTGGGGCACCCGGCCACCGGGCTGTGGGTCGGGACCTTCCATGGCCTCGCCCACCGCCTGCTGCGCCAGCACTGGCAGGAGGCGAAGCTGCCGCAGGCCTTCCAGATCCTCGACTCCGATGACCAGCTGCGCATGGTCAAGCGCGTGCTGCGCGCCCTGGAGCTGGACGAGTCGCGCTGGCCGCCCAAGCAGGCGCAGTGGTACATCAACGCGCGCAAGGACGAGGGCTCGCGCCCGGAACACCTGCCGGATACCGGCGACCCGGTCGCCCGCCAGTGGGTACGCGTCTACACCACCTACCAGCAGGCCTGCGAGCGCGCCGGTGTGGTGGACTTCGCCGAGCTGATGCTGCGCTCGCTGGAATTGCTGCGCGACAACAAGGCCCTGCTGGAGCACTACCGCACGCGCTTTCGCCACGTGCTGGTCGACGAATTCCAGGACACCAACGACATCCAGTACGGCTGGCTGCGCCTGCTCGCCGGGGACAGCCCGGTATTCGCCGTGGGCGACGACGACCAGTCGATCTACGGCTGGCGCGGCGCGAAGATCGAGAACATCCAGCACTTCCAGAAGGACTACCCGGGCACCCAGGTCGTGCGCCTGGAGCAGAACTACCGCTCCAGCGCCAACATCCTGAACGCGGCCAACGCCCTGATCCGGCACAACTCGGGCCGTCTGGGCAAGGAGCTGTGGACCGAGGGCCACGAAGGCGCACCGGTCCGCCTGTACACCGCGCTGAACGAGCAGGAAGAGGCGCGCTTCATCGCCGAGACCATCGCCCGCCACGTGGACCAGGGCGGGCTGTACCGCGAGTGCGCGGTGCTGTATCGCTCCAATGCCCAGTCACGCGTGCTGGAAGAGACCTTCATCGGCCGGCGCATGCCCTACCGGGTCTACGGCGGCCTGCGCTTCTTCGAGCGCCAGGAGATCCGCGATGCCCTGGCCTACCTGCGCCTGGCCGGCAACGGCGATGACGATGCCGCCTTCCTGCGCGTGGTCAACCAGCCCCCGCGCGGGATCGGCGAGAAGACCCTGGAGGGCCTGCGCCAGGCCGCCCAGGCAGCCGACACCAGCCTGCTGCAGGCCGCCACTCACGCGGTGGACGCCGACGCCCTGCCCGGACGCGCGCGCACCGCGGTCGCCGGGTTCGTGCAGCTGGTCCGCACCCTGCAGCAGGAGCTCCCGCGCCAGCCGCTGGCCGATCAGGTGGAACAGGCAATCGAGCGCGCGCAATTGCGCGAGCACTACAAAAAGGAAAAGGGCGAGCGTGGCGAGGCACGGCTGGAAAACCTGGACGAGCTGGTAGGGGCCGCGCGCGCCTTCGACATGAGCAGCACCGCCGAGAGCGAGGAAGGCGAGGGCAATCGCCTGACCGAATTCCTCGCCCACGCGGCACTGGAGGCCGGCGAGGGTGCGGCCGACCCGCACGAGGACGCGGTGCAGATGATGACCCTGCACTCGGCCAAGGGCCTGGAGTTTCCGCTGGTCTTCCTGACCGGCATGGAAGAGGGGCTGTTCCCCAACGCCCGCTCGCTGGAGGAGCCGGGGCGACTGGAGGAGGAGCGCCGCCTGGCCTATGTCGGCATGACCCGCGCCGAACAGGAGCTGTACCTGATCCATGCCGAGACGCGGCGGCTGTATGGACGCGAGTCCTACAACGTCGCCTCGCGCTTCATCAACGAGATCCCCGAGGGCGCGCTGGAAGTGCTGCGCCCGCAGGCCTCGCCGTATGGCGCGGGCCGCTTTGCCGCGGCCCGGAACAAGACGGCGGGCTTCGGGGCCATGGATGCGCAGGCCGCCGAGGCCTCCGCGGCGGGCCTGGCGATCGGCGCACGGGTGCACCACGCGAAGTTCGGCGAGGGGCTGATCACCCAGTTCGAGGGTTCCGGCAACTCGGCCCGGGTCCAGGTGAACTTCGCCCACGCCGGCTCCAAGTGGCTGGTGCTGAGCTTCGCCAAGCTCGAAGTCCTGTAATCCACGACTGAACGGGCACGCCCGACACGGCCTGCTTGCACCACGAAGGGCACGGAGAAAAAGGACTCGAGGGGGTATTGCGCAAGGCCGGCGCACCCTGTCCGCGATGCCCCAGTATCGCACCCACCCCTGGCCGTCTCCGGACCTTCGTGGAGACACGAAAAAGCCCCGCCGAGGCGGGGCTTCGGGTCAAGCATGCGGAAGACCCTTACTCGATCTTGATGTAGGCGAAGCCTTCCTCGTTCTGCAGCTCGGCCACGCGCACCACACCCGAGGGCACGAAGGTGACGTGGTCATAGATCAGGTCCTCGTCCAGTCCGATCTGCGAACGGGTGATCTCGCACAGCTCGAGCTTCACGCCGTGGGTGCTGGCGAGGCTCATCAGGCGCCCACGCAGGGTGTCGCGCTCTTCCTTGAGCTCCTCGTCGGCCTCGAACGGGGTATCAGCCAGGTCGTCATCGGTCAGGAAGCGGATGCCGTGCGCCACGAACACGATGCGCACGTCGGCATCGATAAACTCGTTCTGGTAATGCGTCATCATATTGTTGATGCTGGTCAGCATCGCGGAGAAGCGGCGCGGGTCGGCAAAGTCGGCGTGATAGACGACCTTGGCCTCCGGCTCGAAGGCCTTGGCCTGCGGCATGAAGGCAATGCTGGCCAGCAGGAGCGCCACGAACAGCAGGGCCATGCCCGATGCTGTCGCCGGTGCGGCCCGAAGGGTCTGGTTGAATCGATTCATCCTGTTCTCCTTTGAATGGCTTTCTTTCTTCTACAGTAGACGCATGGACGGCCCCAGGCCATCCCCATCACGCGCACGACCCGGTTGACGCTGGAGTGCTCCGGGGGTATGCTCTGCCGCCTTTCCAGAACCTAGCGATTTAACGCGAGGGAAGTACTTTGGCAAATATTGCTTCTGCCCGTAAGCGGGCCCGTCAGGCGGTCAAGAACCGCGCCCACAACATGGGGCTGCGCTCCCGTTTCCGCACGGCCATGAAGGCCGTGCTGAAGCCGCTGCACAAGGGCGATGCCCAGGCGGCCGCCGAGGCCTACAAAGAGGCCGTTCCGGTGATCGACAAGACCGTGAGCAAGGGCCTGATTCACCGCAACAAGGCGGCTCGCCACAAGAGCCGCCTGAACGCCCGCATCCGCGATCTGGCCCAGGGCTAAGCCCCCGGGTTCCGGGCCGGTACTGCCGGCCCGGCGGTTGCAGTGAATCGAAAAAGCCGCTCCCCGATCTCGGGGTGCGGCTTTTTGTGTGGGCGCAATTCGTGAAGGCCAGGGATACGCTGATTCATTCGCGCGCCCCCTGTGCGCGCGTCCACCAGCGCGTCTTCAGGGCTGGAACACCCGCGCCTCGCCCTCGCCGCGCGGATCGGAAGCCGCCTCCAGGCGACCCGCCCCGCGCTCCCACAGGATGGCGTTCATGTCACCGAACGGACGCACCTGCGGCACCAGCTGATGCCCTCGCGAGACCAGCTGGCCACGCAGTTCGGCATCGAACGCCCCGGTTTCGTGTTCCACCCGATCGGGCAAATACTGGTGGTGATAGCGAGGCGCCGCGACGACCTCCTCGATGGATTGCCCCTCGAGCACGCCGAACACGCCGTGCAGGACCATGGTAATGATGCGGCTGCCACCCGGCGTGCCCAGGATCGCCACGCGATCCTGGGTCTCGACGAAGGTCGGGCTCATGCTCGACAACGGGCGGCGCTGCGGCGCGATGGCATTGGCCTCGAAACCGACCAGGCCATAGGCGTTGGGCTCGCCCGGCTTGGCCGAGAAGTCGTCCATCTCGTTGTTCAGCAGCACGCCCGTCCCGGGCACCACGTAGCCGGACCCAAACGGGTAGTTCAGCGTCAGCGTGGCCGCGACCCGGTTGCCCTCGGCGTCGATCACGGAAAAGTGCGTCGTCTCGCGACTCTCGGCCGCGGCCGAGCCCGGAACCTCGGGCTGCGGCTCCACTGACAGCGGCAGGTAGCGGCTGGGGGTGGCCGTGTCGGGATGGATGGTAGCGCGCAGACCGGCCGCGTATTCGCGCGACAGCAGCCGCTTCAGCGGCATATCCACATGGTCCGGATCGCCCAGGTACTCGGCGCGATCACGATAGGCGCGGCGCATCGCCTCGATGGTCAGGTGGACGCGCATGTCCGGCGCCAGTGCCTCGAGGTCGTAGAACGCCAGGATGTTCAGGATCTGGCCGAGCGCGACCCCGCCGGAAGATGGCGGCGAGGCGGTGGTGATCGTGGCGCCAAGATAGTCCAGACGCACGGGGTCGCGCTCGACGACCGCGTACCCCGCCAGGTCGTCCAGAGTCCAGATACCGCCGGCCTCGCGCACGCCGGCGACCAGGCGCTCGGCCAGATCACCGGTATAGAAACCATCACGGCCTTCGTCCGCCAGGCGCCGAAGGGTCACGGCCAAGTCCGGCTGGCGCAGAATCGCGCCTTCGTCCGGCAGGCGACCCGCCTCAAGGTAAATGTCTCGTGCGTCAGCCCCGTCGCGCAGGGCCTGATGACGAAAGCCCGCCATCTGCAGGTAGCGGCCGCTGACCGGAACACCGTCCTCGGCCAGACGGATCGCCGGGGCCAGGCTGTCGGCCAGCGAAAGGCGTCCGTATTCCCGCGCCAGGTGATCCATGCCAGCGGGCATGCCGGGGATGCCGGCGCCAAGCACGCCATCCAGCGACAAGCCGTCGATCACCTCGCCGTCGGCATCCAGATACATGTCGCGGTCGGCCGCGGCCGGGGCGGTCTCGCGGGCATCGAGCATCACGCTGCGGTCGGAGGATGCCTCGTACAGCAGGAAGAACCCGCCGCCCCCGAGCCCGGAGCCGTAGGGCTCGGCTACACCCAGGGCGGCGGTAATCGCGACGGCGGCATCGAAGGCGTTGCCGCCGTCGCGCAGCACGGCCTCGCCCGCCTCGGTGGCGGCCGGATGCGCGCTCGCCACTGCGTGCTGCCCCGGCCCGGCCAGCGCCAGCGGCGCCGCCAGCGACAGGGTGACGAGGACCGTGCAGTGCAGGAGCGGGCGACGCCAATCCATGTCGCGGCCTACTTCGCGGCCATCAGGGCGTCGTACTTGGCCGTCAGCTGCTCGCGGGTCTCCTTGTGATCGGGATCCAGCGGGATGCAGTCCACCGGGCAGACCTGCTGGCACTGCGGCTCGTCGAAATGGCCGACACATTCGGTGCACAGGGCGGGGTCGATCTCGTAGATCTCGTCCCCCGGGTAGATGGCCTCATTCGGGCACTCGGGCTCGCAGACATCGCAGTTGATGCATTCGTCGGTGATCATCAGGGCCATGGGCCGTTCCTCGTATCCAGTGGCGGGGCCCGGCTAGCGTGCTGCGCCGTTTTGTTCGGCCAGCATGCGCGCCACACCGGGGCTAACGAATTTTGAGACGTCGCCGCCCAATCGGGCGATTTCCCGTACCAGACTGGAGGAGACGAAGCTGTACTCCTCCGCTGGCGTCAGAAACAGCGTTTCGACCTCCGGCGCAAGCTGTCGGTTCATCGCTGCGAGCTGGAATTCATGTTCAAAGTCGGACACCGCCCGCAATCCGCGCAGGATCACGTTGGCCTGCTGCGCATGAACAAAGTGCGCGAGCAGGACATCGAAGCCCTGCACCTCCACGCCGGGGATGTCACCTACCGCCTGCTCGGCCAGGGCCACGCGGGTCTCCAGCGGGAAGGCCGGGCCCTTGTTGGGACTGGCGGCCACCGCGACTACCACGCGATCGAACAACCGTGCCGCACGCCGCACGATGTCCGTGTGACCGTGGGTGATCGGGTCGAAGGTGCCAGGATAGATGGCAGTAACGGACATGGGCGAATGGCCGGTCAGGAAAGCCCCCATTAGACCGCAAGCACCGCGAACAGACAAAATGCCTTTCGCGCACGCCGCGCCCGCACCAAACTAAGGACAGCCCGATGAGTGACGACTACCGCCCCCCGCTTGCCGACTACTGGGACCAGCTCGAGTCCCGCTACGGCGGCGGCTTCAACTTCCATCAGATCTCGCGCGACGAACTGGCGCAATTGGTGGAACACCTGCGTCAAGCGGTAAAGAATGACCCGCAGGTCACGGACGTGGAGAAGCAGAACCTGGGCCTGGTGCTCAAGCACGCCGAACAGGCCCTGGAAAAACGCTCGACCTAACGCAACAGGGACTGTCCCTGCGAGCGGTGCGCGGTCATCCACACCCTGCCGATCGCCGCGGGCTTCGCGACTCGCGATGACGGAAGCCGTGCGGTCTTACCGCGCGCGTGCCTCGGTCGCCACGGCACAGGGCGGCAGGGCTCGACACTCGGCGCCGCCGTCCGGAGCCTCCGCCGCAGCGCCCAGGGTGCGCGCATACGCTCCCGGTCCCGCCAGATCGGCCGCACAGCTCGCGGCCTCGCGTGCCTGCTCGCCGCACTCGCGAGCGATCAGCACGTGCGCGAGGTTGTTCCAGCCCTCGTGGCGGGCCGGATCGCGCTCGACCAGCGCCCGCAGGGCATTCTCCGCCGCCGGCAGATCGCCCTGGGCAAAGGCCACGTTGGCGCGACCCACGTAGGGGATCGGTTCATCGGGCCAGCGGTCCATGGCGGTTTCGTAGCCCGTGGCCGCCGCCGCAAAGCGCCCGGTCTGTTCCAGTTCGTTGACCGCACGCAGCCAGCGCAGCGGCTGGGCGGTGGCCGGCAGGGTATCGGGGGACATCACAAGGAAGGCCCAGCGCTCACCCCGCGCCCAGGTGCGCTCGAAGCGGGCGAAGGAATTCACGTGGCGCTGGATCGGGCCGCTGCGCAGGAAGATCTCCCGATCCTCCAGGTCGTATCCGATAACCACCGCAAAGTGCCATTCCGGGATCAGGGCCACCCCGAGGTTCTGAAACACCACTACCGGGTTGCCCGCCGCCACCTCGCGCAGGATCGCCTCCAGTTGGGGCTCGATACGGTAGGCCACCTGGTCGCGCGCGCGCACCGCCGCGCGCATCTCGGTCTGCAGGCTGCCCGCGCGGGCGGGGATGTAAACCTCCTCGATCAGATCATCCAGCGCGGCGTCGATCCCCCGGGCATTCAACGCCGTGGCCAGCGCGGCGGGGCCGCACTGGTATTGCTCCTGGGGAAAGAACGGCGTGTCAGCCAGTTCGACGCGCGCCGGCAGGTCCGTCGGACGCTCGCTCGCCAGACCCGCGCTCTGCGGCGCGGTGGCACAACCGGTCAGCCAGAGAAGCGCGGCGAGCGCGAGAAACCCCGTAACTCGCCGCGTCGAGATGGACCCCATGCAGGGCGTGGCTTAGCGGGACGGTCCGACAAACGAGAAGATGTCGGTCACACCCACCGCATCCAGGATCACGAACACCACGAACACGATGGCGACCACACCCAGGACGCTGGCCGCGCCGGCCGGGTCGGTCTCCATGTGCGCCTCCAGCTGCGCCAGTTCGTCGTCGGTCAGGCGGGCCACACGCTGCTCGGCGCGCTCGGGATCAACCCCCATCTCGATCAGCTGCGCGCGAACCTCGGCGTCATTGAGCTGTTCCAGCAACTGGGCGCGGGTGTCGTCCGCGCTGGCCTGCTGGATCATGCTGCCGGTATCCAGCATGCCGACATCGGCGAATGCCGGGGTGGCGGGCAGCAGGGTCAGGGCCAGCGCGACCAGCAGTGCCGCGGGTGCGGACAGAACTCGACGGAACGAATGAACGCTCATGGGCAGACTCCTTGAAATCGGTGAACGGTTGTTAGAAGTGTAGCCCGCCAGAACCGCGAATTGACCGGCCGCAAACGAAAATCGCGGCCGGTTTCACACGTCTGTCAGCTTTCGTCGGGGGCGTCGACCACCTTGATCTCGTACTCCAGGACCTCGACACCACGCGCCCAGGCCCCGCCGCACACGGAGTTGTCGCGCGTGCGCTCCTGGGTCTCGCCCGGACCCAGCGTGCGCCACAGGCGGGTCGTCGTGCGCACGTCGTCTTCCAGCTCTCCGGGGCAGTTGTAGGCGGTCTTGGTGACCCGGACTTCCAGCCAGTCATCCGTGTTGTTGGTCGCGCGCCACTGTCCGCGCACATTGGCGCAGCCGTATTCGTGCATGCGGTATTCGAAGGCGACCTCGTCCGGCGAACCGTCCGCCGGGGCAAAGTAGGCGCCCTGGGCCGCGACCTGGCCGGGCGCGACAAACGCGGCGGCCAGCACACTGGCAGCGGTCAGGGCGAGGGTGCGATTGAGAATGCGCGAGTACATGATTTCCTCCATCCGGGATCCGGTTGTGGGCCCGTCTTGCGCGGGCTTGGCAGAGAATAGACGCTGGCCAGACGGCGTTTGTGCCGATTCCGGTTGTCTGGCGGGGTTTTTCCCGCCAGCCCCGGTCGTTGGCTCCCATCCTCGCAAACCGAGCTGAAACGCATATGAACGAGATCGTGCCCGATTCGACCCTGACCTGCCCGGAATGCGGGCACCAGAAGACGGAAACGATGCCCACCGACGCCTGCCAGTGGTTCTACGAATGCACCGGCTGCGGGGCCCTGCTCCGGCCGATTCCAGGAGACTGCTGCGTGTTCTGCTCCTACGGCACCGTGCCCTGTCCGCCCATTCAGCAGGAGGGCCCGGGCGGCTGCTGCGCCTCGTCATGAGGCCGGCGCACGTGACCGCCGCCCTGGGACGCCTGCGCGGCGACTTCCCGCTGGAACAGCGCCTGCGGGATGCCCCCGAAGCCGTGCGCGCCGCCTATCTCGAAGTCCTGGAACACTGGCGCCAGCGCGGACGGCCACCAGAGGCCCGGGAGCTGGATATCCGCGCGCTGGAGCGACTGGCCGCGCTGGATGCCGTGGCCCATCAGGCCCAGGGTCTGGGCTGCTACCCGTACAGCGCCGCACCGGGGCGGATCACGGTCAGCGTCGCCGGGCGCGGTCCAGTCGCCGCGATGTGCGCCGTCGACGCGCTGGCCATCCCGATGCTGAGCGGCGCGCATAGCCGGCTCGAGGCGGCTTGCAGCCACTGCGGTGCGGCGCTCAGCCTGGAATCCGGGCCCACCGCGGTTGCGGATACGGCCTCCGTGTGGGTGCATTACCGGCCGCGCCGCACGGACAACACCCCGTGCTGCACCAGCCTTTGTGAGGGCATCACCTTCGTCTGTGCGCGTTGTGCATCGGCCGAACACGCGGACTATCTGCGCGTCGACGAGGCGGACAGAGTCGCCCGGCAGTTTTTCGCCTTCCAGCGGGCCTGGCTGGACGCCGACGCCCACTCGCCCGGAAACGACTAGTCGGTCTTGACCTCGAACGGAGGGCAACGCTTGGGCAGCAATTCGCCCCGGATGCGCGGGTAGCAGGGCAGGCCCTGGTCGAACGGCGGGGCGTCCTCGCCCTGGATCAGCGGGCGCAGGTAATCGCGCGCGGCCTGGGTGATGCCGTAGCCGTCCGGGGTGATGTACTCGCGCGGCATGCCCTGCTCGACGTCGGCCACGGTCTCCAGCGGGGTAAAACCGATACTCCAGCGGTAGGGATCGTTGGAATCGCGGCGGATGATCGGCATGAAGGCATCCTCGCCGGCCACCACGCCCTCCACCGCCGCACGGCCACAGGCATAGGCCTGCTCCACGTCCACCTTCGACGCGATATGCCGCGCGGAGCGCTGGATATAGTCGACCACCGCCCAGTGCAGCTTGTGTCCGGTCTGTTCGCGGATCAGCTCGGCCAGGCGCGGGGCGGCGCCGCCCAGCTGGGTGTAGGCATACACATCATGGCTTTGTGCCACCGAGAACAGGGTGCCATCCGGATTCTTCAGACCCTCGGAGACCACCACCACACAGTAGCCGTGACGCTCGATGGTCCGGTTCAGGTGCTCGAGAAAGTCGTCCTGGTCAAACGGGGTCTCGGCGAACAGGATCAGCATCGGCGGCTGGCCGTCGAACTCCTGTGCCAGCGCGGCGGCGGCCGCCAGCCAGCCCGCATGCCGACCCATTACCTCGAGCACGAACACCTTGGTGGAACTGGTGTGCATGGACTCGACATCCAGACTGGCCTCGCGCACGACCGTGGCGATGAACTTGGCGGCGGAGCCGAACCCGGGGCTGGAGTCGGTCACGGCGAGATCGTTGTCGATCGTCTTGGGCACGCCGATCGCCTTGATCGGGAAGCCCATGCGATCCCCCATCCTGGCGATCTTCAGCGCGGTATCCATGGAACCGCCGCCGCCGTTGTAGAAGAAGGTGCCGATGTCATGGGCGCGGAAGACCTCGACCAGGCGTTCGTACTGTTCCGGATCCTTGTCGGGATCGCCCAGGTCGAAACGGCAGGAGCCGAACGCCCCGCCGGGGGTATGACGCAGGGCCGCGAGGGTCAGCGGGTCCTCCTGATCCAGGTCGATGATCTCCTCGCGCAGGACACCGAGGATGCCGTCGCGCGCCGCATAGATCTTGCCGAAATGGGCCGGATGGGCGCGCACCGCCTCGATCACCCCCCAGGCGCTGGCGTTGATGACGGCGGTAACCCCGCCGGACTGGGCGTACAGCGCGTTTTGCGGCATGCGAATCTCCCTTGTGGATACAGCCCCGGATGCCATGCACGACAAGTGCCAGCCCGCTCAAGCCATGAACTACCCGTCGGATCGGCCCATCCGGGTGCTTTTGCTACACTATGCCGGTTAAGACACTCGGCGCACCGGGGCCGTTCGCCCCGTCATGGTGCTCACGCACCTCGATTGCGCGGTGTCACCCGATTCACAACACCATCAGGATTGCATCATGCATATCGGCACGACTTTGACCAACTACATTATCGAGACCCAGCGCGGTATCCAGGGCGCGACCGGCGAATTCACCGGCCTGCTGAACGATATCTCGGTGGCCTGCAAGAAGATCTCCGACCTCGTCGACAAGGGTGACCTGGTCGGCGTTCTCGGCTCCGCCGGCTCCGAGAACGTGCAGGGCGAGACGCAGAAGAAGCTCGACATCATCACCAACGAGGTGTTCATCGAGGCCCTGGGCCACAACGGCCACGCCGCCGGCCTCGCCTCCGAGGAGATGGACGAGATCTGCGAGATGCCGGCCGGCGCCCCGCGCGGTCATTACCTGGTCCTGTTCGACCCGCTGGACGGCTCCTCCAACATCGACGTGAACGTCTCCGTCGGCACGATCTTCTCCATCCTGAAGGCGCCGGAAGGCGTCTCCGATCCGAAGACCGAGGACTTCCTGCAGCCGGGCACCAAGCAGATCGCCGCCGGCTACTGCCTGTACGGCCCGTCCACCATGATGGTGCTGACCACCGGCAAGGGCGTGCAGATGTTCACCCTGGACAAGGACTTCGGCGAGTTCCTGCTGACCAAGGACAGCGTGCAGATCCCGGAAGACACCGAGGAATTCGCGATCAACATGTCCAACAGCCGCTTCTGGGAGGCCCCGGTCAAGCGCTACATCGACGAATGCCTGGCCGGCAAGGAAGGCGCCCGCGACAAGGACTTCAACATGCGCTGGGTGGCCTCCATGGTCGCCGAGGTGCACCGCATCCTGTCGCGCGGCGGCGTGTTCATGTACCCGATGGACTCCAAGATGCAGGCCAAGGGCACCGCCGGCAAGCTGCGCCTGATGTACGAGGCCAACCCGATGAGCTTCATCATCGAGCAGGCCGGCGGCGCCTCCACCACCGGTCGCGAGCGCATCATGGATATCAGCCCCACGGGCATTCACCAGCGCGTGCCGGTGGTCCTGGGCGCGAAAAGCGAAGTGGAGCGGATCACCCGCTACCACAACGAGGGCTAAGAACCCCTCGCGCCTCGGGCACCCCGATGCGCTCCCCAAGGCCCGGCCCCGCAAGGCGCCGGGCCTTTTTGTTGCAATCAAGGACAACGCGGATGGGCTCGGACAAGCGCTGCCCAATCCGAACGGACGTGACGGATGACAGAGCCCTCGGATAAACGACCAGACGCCCCGACCCGGGGCGAAGCCTTTCGCTACTGGCTCAAGCTCGGCTTCATCTCGTTCGGGGGTGCCGCCGGGCAAATCGGGATGATGCACGAGGAGCTGGTGGAACGGCGTCGCTGGGTCTCCGAGAACCGCTTCCTGCATGCGCTGAACTACGCGATGGTCCTGCCCGGCCCGGAGGCGCAACAGCTGGCGACCTATCTCGGCTGGCTCCTGCACGGCACCTTCGGCGGCCTGATGGCGGGGCTGCTGTTCATCCTGCCCTCGCTGGTCCTGATCACCGGGCTGTCCTGGGTGTACCTGGCCTTTGGCGACGTGCCCACGGTGGAGGCCGTGTTCTACGGCATTAAGCCGGCGGTGATCGCAATCATCGTCTATGCCGGCTGGCGCATCGGCGGACGCGTGTTGAACAACGGCCTGCTATGGCTGATGGCCGTTGCGGCGTTCCTGGCGATCTTTGTGCTCAACATCCCGTTCCCGTACATCATCATCGCCGCGGGGCTGCTCGGCTGGCTGGGCAGCCGGGTCTGGCCGGAACGCTTCCGCAGCGGCGAATCGCACAGCGCCGGCAGCCACAAGGCCACGGGGCCGGCCGTGGTGGACGACGACACCCCACCCGCGCCCAGGATGCAGTTTCGCTGGTCGCGGGTGTTCCGCTTCCTCTTGGTCGGCCTGGGCCTGTGGGCCGCGGTGTTCGGTCTGCTGCTCACGGTATTTGGCTGGGACGCCACGCTGACCCGCATGGGCCAGTTCTTCACCCAGACCGCGTTGGTGACCTTCGGCGGGGCCTACGCGGTGCTGCCGTATGTCTATCAAGGCGGAGTGGAGACCTACGGCTGGCTGAGCCCGACCCAGATGATCGACGGGCTGGCGCTGGGCGAGGCCACGCCGGGGCCGCTGATCATGGTGGTCACCTTCGTCGGCTTCATCGGCGGCTGGACCCAGGCGTTTCTCGGCCCGGATCAGGTACTGCTGGCCGCCTTGCTCGGGGCGCTGGTCGCGACCTTCTTCACCTTCCTGCCGTCGTTCCTGTTCATCCTGGTGGGCGCGCCCCTGGTCGAACGCACCCGGGGCGATCTGCACTTCACCGGCCCGCTGACCGGCATTACCGCCGCGGTGGTCGGGGTGATCGTGAACCTGGCCGTGTTCTTCACCTGGCACGTCCTGTGGCCCGCCGGCTTCGAGGGCACCTTCGAGTGGTTCTCGGCCCTGCTCGGGATCGCCGCCTTTATGGCCCTGGCCCGTTTCCGGGTGGGCATCATCCCGCTAATCCTCATCTGCGCCGCGCTCGGTGCGGGGTATCGGCTCCTGCTGTAGGCACCCTGGCCTGCTGGGCCAGGCGAAAGGCACCGATCAAACCACTCGGCCCTCCAGGGTAGCCGCAGCCTCGGTATTGGCCGCCAGCACCTGCAGGTTGGTCACCGTGTGGTCCGCGATGTTGGTCAGCGCCTCGCGAGTCAGGAAGGCCTGGTGGCCGGTGACCAGCACGTCGTCGCGCTGCATCAGCCGCGCCAGGCGGCGATCGGGCAGCCCGGCCAGCGACCAGTCGCGGAAGAACAGCGAGGCCTCGTTCTCGTACACATCCATCGCCAGCCCGCCGAGCTGACCGGACTCCAACGCGGCCTCGGCCGCATCCGTGTCGACCAGCGCCCCGCGGGCGGTGTTGATCAGGAAGGCCCCGCGCGGCAGCCGCGCCAGGGTCTCGGCATTGATCATGTGGCGGTTCTCGCGGGTCAGTGGACAGCTGAGGCTGAGCACCTCGGACTGCGCCAGCAGCGCATCCAGCTCGAGGTACTGGACGCCCGCGGCCTGCAGCTCGGCGTTCGGATACGGGTCGTGCGCCGCCACCCGGCAGCCGAAGCCCAGCATGATGCGCGCAAAGGCCTGGCCGATGCGGCCGGTGCCGACGATGCCCACCGAGCGGCCAACGAGATCGAATCCGGTCAGGTGATCGAGGCGAAAATCACCTCGCCGCGTGCGGTCCCAGGCGAGGTGAACGCGCCGGTTCAGCGTCATCAGCAGGGCGACGGCGTGCTCCGCAATCGCGTTCGGGGAATAGGCCGGCACCCGGGCCACGCGCACGCCACGCTCGCGGGCGCGGTCGATATCCAGGTTGTCGTAGCCGGAACAGCGCAGCGCCACCACATGCACCCCGTGATCGGCGAGCCCGTCGATCACGCGCCGGTGCAAGTCATCGTTGGTAAAGACGCAGACCGCATCCGACCCTGTGGCAAGGTGCACCGTCTCTGCGGTCAGGCGTTCGGCATGCAGGAGAGGCTTCATGTCCGCCGCTTGAAAAGCAGGGAGCAGAAACTCGCGATCGTGTTGCTGAACACTGAATACGGTGACCCGCATAACGTTCTCTCTAATCCATAGGTTGGATAGGGGTTCGCGTAGTACCTGCGCACGCTAGGTCCCCAAGGGGTTTCCCAACGATGCCTCGTTCCGGTGTTTGCGCATGAGGGAGGAACCGGCCCTGGGCAGCGACGATGCGCGTGCCCCATGGAACCGCCCCCGAGACCGGACGATGGCACCAGCGGGGGCCCAGCATAACGCAGGATCGGGCGCTGTCACGGGCAGACTCCAACCCCCTTGGTGGCTTTGTCAGACGAGGTCGCGGGGGATCTTCACGTCCCAGTTGCGGGCATAGACGCGACGCCCGCCCTCGTACGCATCCAGCTGGGCGTGGATCTCGAAATCGGTGGGGCTCGAGGTAAGCACCGTTCGGGTTACCGTGCGCACCGCCCAGTCGCCGCGTCGGAAGCCGCGTTCCCATAGGGTCTCCCCACGCACCGAGTTGAAGTCGTCACCCTGGTAGCTGTACCACTCCAGCGCCTTCCGCTGCATCTCCAGGTTCAGGTCGTCCAGCCGTACCGTCCCCGCATCGTTGGTCACCGCGAGAGTCGACTCGTCCTCCGCCAGGTCGCGAATGACCCGCCAGTTGTGCAGCTGCGGCGTTAGCTGATGGGTTTCCGTCGAGGGAGGCCCGCCCTCGGGGAGCGGGAAGGCGATTCGGGCATCCATGTCTTCGCGCGGCGCGCGACGGGGCAGAAGCAGACGGCTCGCGCCCGTCATGAGCCGCAGCCGCACCGGCCGCGGCGCCGGCCATGCCAGCGGGAAATACGAAGTCGACAGCGATAGCCGGATGCGATGGCCTACCGGGAAGCGCTGGGCCACGTCGTTGAACTTGACCCGGACGCGGTAGGTTTTCCCGGGCTCCAGGGGTTGCGGGGTCTCGGCGTCTTCGCGGTGGGTCAGGTTGAGCAGCCCGTAGGTGACGCGGGTCGCCTTGTCGTCAGCGGCAACATCGGACAACCGCGCCGCAACCATTGCGACGGGCTGGTCGACACTCAACTCCAGCTCCAGCATCGCGGCGCCGAGGACCTCCAAGGGCTCTTCCAGCGGGGCGCTGGTGAACACCAGGGCACCGCCATCCTCTTCGCGCTGGTCATGGGGCAGGTCCGGGGTCGCGGCATACGAGCACCACTTGCCAGCAAACAGGCCCACGCTCAGCGGCGACTGCAGGGTCATTTCGCGTTCCGGCGCGACAGCCGATGCCCTCTCCAGCCTCCCCGGCCAGGCCAGGGTCAACGGTTCGAACTCCACGTTCGCCGAGGGCCAGTGTGGTTCGCCTACCCAGCGCCCAGGGCGCTCCTCGTAGCGGGTGGTCGGCGGGACGCTGTCCTGCATCCAGACCCTCAGCATGGGTTCGTCCATGATCCCGTTCTGCTCACCCTTCAGCCAGCGGTCCCACCAGCGCAGACATTCCTGCAGGAAACCGATGGCCGGGCCCGGTACACCCTGATGCGGATACTTGTGGCTCCAGGGGCCGACCAGACCCAGTCGCGGCCCCTGGAGGTTGGCCAGCAGGCGAAAGACCGCATTGGAGTAGCCGTCGGCCCAGCCACTGACCGCCATCACCGGGGCTCGCACCGCGGACCAGTCTTCGCAGATCGAGCCATGCTTCCAGTAGTCGTCGCGGCGCTGGTGGCGCAACCACTTCTCGAGCCACAGCCCGCTGCCCTCCAGGCGCTGGAACCACATCTCGCGCCAGCGTTCGCCCACGATCTCCGGATCCGGCGGCAGGGAGTTGTAGGCAAACATGGTCGAGGCCCAGGACAGGTTGTCCCCCAGCAGGCAGCCGCCCATGTGATGGACGTCGTCGGCATAGCGGTCATCGGTGGAGCACACGCTGACCACCGCCTTTAGTTCCGGGGGCCGCAGCGCGGCGATCTGCAGGCCGTTGAAGCCGCCCCAGGAGATGCCGATCATGCCCACATTGCCGTTGCACCAGGGCTGTTCACCCATCCAGCGCAGAACCTCCACGCCGTCGTCCAGTTCCTGCTGCAGGTATTCGTCCTCCAGCACCCCCTCGGAGTCACCGGACCCGCGCAGGTCCACCCGCAAACAGGCGTAGCCGTGACCGGCAAAGTAGTGATGCATCGCGTCGTCGCGCAGCCGGGTGGAATCGCGCCGTCGGTACGGGATGTATTCCAGGATCGCGGGGACGGTTTGCTGTTCGGCGCCTTCGGGGCGCCACAACCGGGCGGCCAGGTGCGTGCCGTCAGCAAGCGGGATCGGGATGTATTCCTCGACCGTCACGGCGTAGGGAAAGTCGCGGACGATTTTCATGGCTGTGCCTCGTCGACGGGTTCGAACTCCATGGGCAGGTGCTCCATCACACGCGTATAGGTTCGCTCCAGCTCGGTGTTGTCCGCGGCCCCGACAAACAGGGTAGCGACCTCGTAGGAGTAGCTGTCCTGATAACAAAGCTGCGACAGCAGCATGCCCTCCTCGACTTCGATCTGTACGACCACACCGGGGAACTCGGCCTCGACGGCCGCGATGTCCGCCGGCGTGGGCATCCGCACGACCCGTGCATCCTGGTACCGGCGAACCATGAATTTGGCCGCACATCGGAAGGCCCCCTGGCGATGGGGCATCGTCGGCGCGCGCCCCAAGCCCAGATCAATCATCACCTGATGGTGATAGCAGCCATCCACCATCCGGAACAGCGGGGCATGAGACTTGGAGATGCGGGTGTTGATCTCCAGCAGCCAGATCCGGTCCGTGGCCTCGTCCCAGTAGAACTCCACGTTGAACGGGGCGCAGTCATAGCCCACCTGCCGGATCACGCGGTCCGCTATCTCCTCCATGCGTGCCTGTACCGTCTGCGGCAGGATGGACGGGTACTGGTAGCGGGAGAACGAGGAGCCGGCTGCACCCTCGCGCAGGGAGTCGATGGCACCGTAGATCCGGACCTCGCCCTGCCAGGCATACCCTTCCAGCGTGCACTGGCGACCCTCCGATATCAGCGCCTCGGCAATGCAGTGATTGCCGTCGATCGCGGCCACCTCCGGGGGCAGCGTCGCGTGTCCGAGGACATGGTTGAAGGGCTCGCCGAAGCGGTCGATCTCCCTGCGGATCCGCTCCATGGCACGCCGGAAGTCGTCCACATCGCCGATGCGAAAGCCGAGGTAGGAGAGCACCGATTTCACCGGTTTGATCCAGAACGGAAAATCCAGGGTGACCTCGCGCAGGGGATCGTCGGCAAACGGGTTGACCGCGCAGAAGGCCGGGATGTGTTCGGGTGCAACGCGGGCCTGTTCAAGCCGGCTCCAGTACTTGTGCTCGCACTTCAGCACGCTTTCCAGGGTCGGCCCCGGCAGGTCCCTGGCCTGGCGCAGGAGGGGCAGGATCGTGCTGACCGGAAAGTCCCAGAAACCGACCACGGCATCCACCGTGCCGGGAAACTGGCTCAACCGTTCGCGACCCTCGATCAGGATCCGACGCACCGGAAACCGGGCGCAGGGCTTGACCTCCTCGCGTGTGAACAGTGCGTGGAAGGCATAACCCTCCGCCCCGGGCAGGGTCTGGAGCTGGCCCAGATGGAAGTCGTCCAGACCGACCACGAAGATATTGTGCCTCGCCGGCGCATTCATAACTGGCATCGTTTTCCCCGGACAACGGGTCGCCAGGGCCGCACACCGCCCTCCATGGAGTGTGGCAGGTATCCGGGTGATTACCAGCCCGGGAGGTCGCTGGATCGCGCCACGCTCTTGCCGCACTATGGACGGGTGTGGGGCCTTGCCGTACCGAGCGGCTCGCCCGAGGCCCAGGAGCCGTCTGTGGAAGTGATCGCACCGCAAGCCGTGGACACGCTGATCCGCCTGCTGGCCGGGGAGGGCTACGAGGTCGTGGGGCCGACACGGCGCGATGGCGCGATCGTCTACGACCGAGTGGGCGGTCTCGAGGACCTGCCGGTGGGCTGGACCGACGAGCAGGCCCCCGGACACTACCGCCTGCGCGAACGCGACGACGACGCGCTGTTCGGCTATGTGGTCGGGCCGCATTCCTGGAAGAAGTACCTGTTCCCGCCCGAGGAGACCCTGTTCCGGCTGACCCGCCAGCCGGACGGCAGCTTCGTGACCGAGCCCGGCACCTCCGACGCGCCGCGCCGTGCCTTCATCGGCATGCGCGCCTGCGAGCTGGCGGCGATCGACGTGCAGGACCGGGTATTCCTCGGCCAGGCGGTGCAGGACCGCGGCTATGCCGCCCGCCGGCGGGACCTGTTCATGGTCGCGGTCAGCTGCGCCGAGCCGGGCGGAACCTGCTTCTGCGCTTCCATGGATACCGGCCCGCGCGCCCGCGAGGGATTCGACCTGGCGCTGACCGAGGTGATCGACGCCACCCAGCACTTTCTGGTCGCCGAGGCCGGGTCCGAGGCCGGGCGCGCGATGCTCGACCGGCTCGATCCGCGCCCGGCCAGCGATGCCGAGCAGGCCGCCACCGAGCGGGTGTGGGCCGAGGCACCGGAAAAGATGGGCCGGCAGATGCCGGCGGATGCCCGCGAGGTGCTCAACCGGGCCTTCGAGCACCCGCGCTGGGAGGAAACCGCCGAGCGCTGCCTGTCCTGCTCCAACTGCACCCTGGTCTGCCCTACCTGCTTCTGCTCGCAGGTCGAGGAGGTGCCGGACCTGGAAGGCCAGCGCACCGAACGCGTGCGGCGCTGGGATTCCTGCTTCAACCAGGAACACTCGCACCTGGTCGGCGGGCCACACCACGAGTCCGTGGCCGCGCGCTATCGCCAGTGGATCACCCACAAGCTGGCCACCTGGCATGACCAGTTCGGCACCTCCGGCTGTGTCGGCTGCGGGCGCTGCATCACCTGGTGCCCAGTGGGGATCGACATCACCGAGGAAGTCACCGCGGTGCGCCGCGATCCGGAGGGCCGGGGATGAACGAGCTGCTGGCCATCATCGAGAAAGAGCCCTTCTTCGAGGATATGGCGCCGGAGCACCGGCGCCTGCTGGCGGCCTGCGCGGCGAAGTGCAGCTATACGGCCGGCACCCGGCTGATGAGCGACCACGAGCCGACCGAGACCTTCTGGCTGATCCGCGAGGGCCAGGTCGCGCTGGAGAGCCCGCTGCGGGAAGGCAGCGTGGCATTCCAGACCCTCGGGACGGGAGACATCCTCGGCTGGTCCTGGCTGCTGCCGCCGTACCGCGCCAGCTACGATGCGCGGGCGGTGACCGACATCCATACCCTGCGCTTCGATGCCGGCGTGCTGCGCGAACGTATGGAGGCCGACCCGGCGTTCGGCTACGTACTGATGAAGCACTTCGCCGCGCTGATCGTCCAGCGCCTGCAGGCGGCGCGGTTGCAGGCGCTGGATATCTACAGCCACGGAGGGCCCGGCCATGGCGCCTGACGCGGTTGCAACCCTGCCGGATCAGGCGATGGCGCCAGAGCCCTGGCGCATCCACTCGGTGCGCCGCGACGTGGCCAGCAACGAGGTCCTCAGCTGGACGCTGTACCCCGAGCCGGGGGTGGAGCCCGGCGCCGCGCCGGCACCCGGGCAGTTCAACATGCTTTACCTGTTCGGCGTGGGCGAGGTGCCGATCTCGGTCTCCGCGATCACCGACGACGGCGGCATCGTGCACACCATCCGTGCGGTGGGCAGCGTGACCCGCGCGATGCAGGATCTGGAGGCCGGCACGGTGGTCGGCCTGCGCGGGCCGTTCGGCACGGCCTGGCCGCTGGAACAGGCGCGCGGGCGCGACCTGGTGCTGGTCGCCGGCGGCATCGGCCTGGCGCCGCTGCGGCCGGTGATCCACGCGGCGCTCCAGAGGCGTTCGGAATTCGGGCGCGTGGTGGTCTGCTACGGCGCGCGTTCGCCCGGCGACATGATCTTCCGCGACGAGCTGGACGCCTGGGCGGCGCGCGATGATGTGGATCTGCGCATCACCGTGGATCGCGGCACCGCCGCCTGGCGCGGCGATGTCGGCGTGGTCACCCAGCTGGTGGATCGTGGCGGCTTCGACCGGCGCAACACCCTGGCGCTGACCTGCGGCCCGGAGGTGATGATGCGCTTCACCGCGTCCGCGCTGGAGCGCCGCGGCCTGAAGCCGGAGGACATCTATGTCTCCATGGAGCGCAACATGCGCTGCGCGGTGGGCTTTTGCGGCCACTGCCAGATCGGGGCGCATTTCGTCTGCCGCGACGGCCCCGTGTTCCCCTACCCGGTGATGGAACCGGCCTTCCGGGTACGCGAGCTATGAGTCGGGAAAAGCCCACCTTGGCGGTGTTCAAGTTCGCCTCCTGCGACGGCTGCCAGCTCAGCCTGCTCGACTGCGAGGACGAGCTGCTGGCGGTGACCGACCGCATCCGGATCGCGCACTTCCCCGAGGCCACGCGCACCCGCATCGACGGGCCGTGGGACCTGACACTGGTGGAGGGCTCGATCACCACGCCACAGGCGGCGGAGGAGATCCGCGAGATCCGCCGCGCATCGAAGTTCCTCGTGACCATCGGCGCCTGCGCGACCACCGGCGGCATCCAGGCCCTGCGCAACTTCGCGGATGTCGAGGCATTCACCCGCCAGGTCTACGCCCACCCGGAATACATCGAGACCCTGGCCACCTCGGATGCCATCAGCCAGCACGTGCCGGTGGACTTCGAGCTGCGCGGCTGCCCGATCGACAAGTACCAGTTGCTGGAGGTCATCAGCGCCTTCCTCTACGGTCGGCGCCCGCAGGTCTCCAGCGCCAGCGTCTGCGAGGAGTGCAAGCGGGCGGGACAGGTCTGCGTGATGGTCGCCCACGGCACGCCCTGTCTCGGCCCGGTCACCCACGCCGGCTGCGGCGCGTTGTGCCCTGGTTGCAACCGCGGCTGCTATGGCTGCTTCGGGCCCAAGGAGACGCCCAACGCGCCGGGCCTGTCCGGCCAGCTGGAGACCCTGGGGATGGATCGCGCCACGCGCGTGCGCTTCTACCGCACCTTCAACGCCGGCGCCGACGCCTTCCGCGAGGAGAGCGAACGTCAGGAGAGCGGCGCGGCACCGCCCGAAGAATCAGGAAACCGGCCATGAGCGAGACCCGCACCATCGAAGTCGACTACCTCGCCCGCGTGGAGGGCGAGGGCGCGATGTACGTGCGCACTGAGGGCGACCGCGTGGAGGAGGTGAAGCTGTCGATCTTCGAGGCGCCGCGCTTCTTCGAGGGCTTCCTGCGCGGGCGCGACTTCCGCGAGGCCCCGGACATCACCGCGCGCATCTGCGGCATCTGCCCGATCGCCTACCAGATGGGGGCCTCGCTGGCGATGGAGGACATCTGTGGCATCACCGTGGACGGCGTGCTGCAGGACCTGCGGCGGCTGGCCTACTGCGGCGAGTGGATCGAGAGCCACGCCCTGCATGTATTCATGCTCCACCTGCCGGACTTCCTCGGCTATCCGGATGCGGTCACCGCCGCGAAGGACCACCCGGATATGGTGCGCAACGGCCTGCGCATCAAGAAGATCGGCAACTCCATCCTGCGCCTGCTGGGCGGGCGCGAGATCCACCCGGTGAACCTGCGCGTCGGCGGCTTCTACCGCGCGCCGTCGCCGGCCGAGGTCGCGGGGCTGGGCGAGGACCTGTCCTGGGGCCTGGAGGCCTCCTGCGAGGTCGCCGAATTCCTCGCCACCCTCGACTACCCGAACCTCGAACGCGACTACGAGTTCGTGTCGCTCGTCCACCCGGACGAATACCCGATCACCCACGGGCGCCTCGGCTCCAGCAGCGGCCTGGACGCGGCCATCCGCGACTACGACGACATCTTCACCGAGGAACACGTCGCCCACTCCAACGCCCTGCACAGCCACCGCTCGGACTCCGGCGAACCGGTGTTCATGGGCCCGCTGGCGCGCTTCGCCCTGAACCGCGAACGCCTCACCCCGCGCGCCGCCGAGCTGGCCGAGCGCGCCGGCCTGGGCATCGCCTGCCGCAACCCGTTTCGCAGTATCCAGGTGCGCATGATCGAGATCGTGCTCGCCTTCGAGGAGGCCCTGCGCCTGGTCGACGGCTACCGCGCCGCACCGGCCGAACCCGCGCTGCCGGTCACCCCGCGCGCCGGCACCGGCTTCGGCGCCACCGAGGCCCCGCGCGGCATCTGCTACCACCGCTACAGCATCGACGACGCGGGCCTGATCACCGACGCCAAGATCGTCCCGCCCACCTCGGTCAACCAGCCCACCATCGAGGCCGACCTGCGCGAACTGGTCCAGACCCACCTCGACCTGCCGGACGACGAACTACGCCACCACTGCGAAGTCGCCATCCGCAACTACGACCCCTGCATCTCCTGCGCCACCCACTTCCTCGACCTGACCGTCGACCGAAAATGAACAGCGCCCAAAAGAAAGATGCGAGTTTCGGAAGGAACGCATGCGGAAGCCCACCAAACTGAATCAGGAAGAGCAGGAACTGCTCGATCCCTTTGAAGCAGGCGAGTTCGAATCGGACATGGACAACGAACGCAGGGCATCCATTGTCGAGGCCGCGGAAAATGGATCCCGCAAGACCCCTGAACAAACCCAAGAGGCCTCGGCCGACGATGGAAGATCGGCAGGCAAGGGGCCACTCGTCATCGGCATCGGGAACCCCTGGCGCGGCGACGACGGCATCGGCCACGCCGTGGTCGACGCACTCGCCGGCACGCCGGGCCTCACAACCGCCACCTGCAGCGGCGAGCCCGCCGAGCTCATGGACCTGTTGCAGGGCCACCACCCCGTCATCCTGGTCGACGCCATCGTCACCGGCGCCGCGCCCGGTACCCTCCATCGTCTAGACGCCCGCGAGCCGCTGCCGCGCGGCGCCCGCTACTCCTCCCACGGCATCGGCCTCGCCGAGGCCGTCGAACTCGCCCGTTCCCTAGGCGACCTCCCGGAGACGCTCATCGTCCACGGCATCGAATCCGCCCGGCTCGAAGACGGCGCCGGCCTCTCGCCGCAAGCCATCGACGCCGTCCCAAAAGTCGCCCGCCGAATCCTCGACGACCTCACACTCGCAATGCCCCCGGATCGCTGTGCCCGGTAACGGCTTCCACACATTCGCAGATTCGGGGTCGTAGCTCGCCTTTCCCGTTCAGCGAGGCGAGACGAAGAAGGTAAAAGCTGACCCCGTTCGCGCTTCGCGTGCCCCCTTTTTGCGATTGCCGATGGTCAGGTCTATATATTCTGAATAACCCATTTATTTATCGGCGTCACCGATCTCGGTGACGCGATGCCACACTCGGCTGTTCGAACCTGCTCCATCGATGGATGGTGGTGATGACTAAAAAAAGCAACTCGATGGTCATTGTCGTTGGGGCATCCGCTGGGGGGATGGCTGCATTAAAGACTCTAGTCGCGCAACTTCCGAAGGGTTTTGCGGCACCCATTTTCATAGTCAACCACATGAGCGCGGACAACTCCGGAGAAGCGCTGGTCAAAGCCCTGAGTGAAAGCGGCCCCCTTGCCTGTGTCCAGGCGCATGACGAACACGCTTTCAAACCTGGGGGGATTTATCTGGCACCCCCCGACCAACACATGTTGATTGAGAAGGGAAAGATCCTCATTACCAAAGGTGCCAGGGAAAACCGGTCACGGCCCGCTATTGACCCCTTGTTTCGCTCCGCAGCAGTGGCCTATGGCAACCGGGTGATAGGCATCATCCTGACGGGGTATCTGGATGATGGCACCAGCGGAATGATGGCCATCAAAAGATGCGGTGGAGTCTGCATCGCACAAGATCCCGAGGATGCGTCTTATCCGGATATGCCGCAATCGGTCATCGCGAATGTTGGGGCCGATCACTGTTTGCCGGTATCCGGGATGGGGGCACTGCTATCCGATCTTTTAAGGAGGGAACTACCGGAAAGCAAGGAGGTTCCGGAAGACATCATGATCGAGGCAGAGATCGCAAAGCGGGTACTGAGCGATTTGCCTTCGGTCGAGGCGCTCGGCGAGCAGGTGCCCTACAACTGTCCCGACTGTGGTGGGGTGTTATGGCAAATAGAGGAAGGAAGCATCCTGCGCTATCGCTGTCATACAGGCCATGCGTTTACCTCTTCGGTGCTGCTTGCACAACAAAATGAAAAGATCGAGGAAACGCTCTGGGTTGCGCTCAGAATGTTCGAGGAGCGCCAGAATCTGCTCGTAACTATGAGCAAGAATGAAAACAAAACGGCCGCTTCATCGGTCTCCCAGCGGGCAAAGGACTCGCAAGTCCACATTGACCGCATTCGTGCCATGTTGAAGGCGACCGACCATGATTCTCACGGCAAAGAGGCGAGATGAACGTTTCCGTCAATCTCGCCGCACGCACCTCGGGCCGGGTGTTGCCCCTCGCCTCGCCATAGTGGCAAATGGCAAACCGCTGATCCATTTGCACGTCCGCGTTGAGCGTCTCAGATGTGGCCCATCGCCTCCATGGCACGTGCGACCTTCACGAAGCCGGCGATGTTGGCGCCGACCGTGTAATTGCCAGGCGAGCCGTATTCCTCGGCCGTTTCGTGGCAGGTGCGATGGATGATGGCCATGATCTCCTGCAGGCGCGCCTCGGTGTATTCGAAGGTCCAGGAGTCCCGGCTCGCATTCTGCTGCATCTCCAACGCGCTGGTAGCCACGCCGCCGGCGTTGGCGGCCTTGCCGGGACCGAAGGCGGTGCCGGCATCGCGGAAGGTCCGGATGCCTTCCGGGGTCACGGGCATGTTGGCGCCCTCGGCGACCGCGATGCAGCCGTTCTCGACCAGCGCCTTGGCGTCCTTGCCGGTCAATTCGTTCTGCGTGGCACACGGCAGGGCGACGTCGCAGGGGATTTCCCAGATGCAGCCGTTTTCGCTGTATTTCGCCCCCTTCTTGCGCTCAGCGTAGGCGCTGATCGGGCCGCGCTCACGTTCCTTGATCTGGCGCACCAGGTCCAGGTCGAGACCGCCTTCATCGAGAATGACGCCGCGCGAGTCGGAGCAGGCGATCACCCGGGCGCCCAGTTGCTGGGCTTTCTGGGTGGCATAGATGGCGACGTTGCCGGCCCCGGAGACCACCACGCGCTTGCCCTCCAGCGAATCGTTGCGGGCCTTGAGCATCTCCTGGGTAAAGAAGACCGCGCCGTAGCCGGTGGCCTCGGTGCGTGCACGACTGCCGCCCCAGTCCAGCCCCTTGCCCGTGAACACGCCGGATTCGAAGCGGTTGGTCAGGCGCTTGTACTGGCCGAACAGGTAGCCGACCTCGCGCTGGCCCACGCCGATGTCGCCCGCGGGCACGTCAGTGTACTCGCCGATGTGGCGGTACATCTCGGTCATCAGGCTCTGGCAGAAGCGCATGATTTCGGAATCGGAGCGCCCCTTCGGGTCAAAGTCGCTACCGCCCTTGCCGCCCCCGATCGGCAGGCCGGTGAGGGCGTTCTTGAACACCTGCGAGAAGCCGAGGAACTTGATGATGCCCAGGTACACCGAGGGGTGAAAACGCATGCCCCCCTTGTAGGGGCCCAGCGCACTGTTGAACTGGACGCGGAAGGCCCGGTTGATGTGCAGCTCGCCCTTGTCGTCCTGCCAGGGGACGCGAAAGATGATCTGACGCTCGGGCTCGCAGATGCGCTGGATGATCTTGAGCTCGGCGAGCTCCGGGTACTTCACCAGCACCGGTCCCAGCGTCTCCAGCACGCCATGGACAGACTGATGGAATTCCGTCTCCCCGGCGTTGCGGTGCAGGACTTCCTGATAAATGGGTTCGAGCTTCTCGTCGAGGCTTCCGTTCATGGATCGCATCCTGATGGTCTGATTCGGACGCATTTAGGCATGCGGGTGCCGAGAAGACAATCCCGACCGCCCCATGATGGTGCATTCCGTCACCGACTTCGCAGCGCAGGAAGGGGGCCGGGTGCGGCGTCAGATCGCGCTATTGGCCGCGATCTATCGAAGGCGACAAAGACCTGGCCTGACGCCGAGAACCTGCGCGGCTGGCCGGTCCATCGGTCGCGGCTTCGGGGTCATGGACAGCCTGCGGGCTTCCGTGCGAACCGGCGTACTTGAGAAGCCGAAGATGAAGATGGCGCAGGACATACCCGCCAGCAGGCCCTCACCGGCGCCAATAAGGATCACGCCGCTCGCGGCCAGTGTCATAGATCTGGGTCAGCATCACGATCCCGACCATTATCAGCGCGATCGCCACCAGCTTGAGCGTATCGGGGCTTTCCAGCTTCAGGGCGAAGGAGACGATTAGACGAACACCGGAGCGGTGTACCTCAGTGTGGCCGCCACGGCCACACTAGCGTTCGCGATACTCAGGAAGTAGAACGCGAAGTGGCCCGCCACACCCGGCGCGAAGCGGCGCCTCCGAAGGAATTACCATCATCCGGCAACGCTCTGGGCCCAAGCGTCCGGAACGAGGGCACTTTTACTCGCCGGTCGCGGTCTCATCTGCTATGAATAGGTGAGCATCTTCGCTCGCCCCGGTCGCCTGCAGGTCTCCACCATGTCCGAACGTGCCCCCCCGATTGCCTGGACGCCGGCAGTTTTCTTTGCACTGACCAACCTGGCCGCGGTCACGCTGGTGCCGTGGTGGTGGCTTACCCAGGGCTTCAGCGGCGCGGCCTGGCTGTTTTTTGGCCTGTTCCTGGTGCTGAGCGGGCTGGGCATCACGGTGGGTTATCACCGGCTCTGGGCGCACCGCACCTTCAAGGCGCGGGGGCCATTGCGCGTCCTGCTGGCGCTGAGCGGTGCCCTGGCGCTGCAGAACAGCATCTACAACTGGGGCGCGCGGCATCGCGTGCATCATCGCTACGTGGATGATGTGGAACGCGACCCGCATTCCATCAAGCGCGGTTTCTGGCATGCCCACATGGGCTGGATGCTGCGCAACTGGCCCACCAGCGAGCCCGACTATTCGCGGGTGAAGGACCTGGCGAAGGACCCGGTGGTAATGTGGCAGCATCGGCATTACTGGACCCTGGCCTGGGGACTGAACCTGGGCCTGCCTCTGCTGCTGGGGCTGGCATTCGGGGATGTGATCGGCATGCTGCTGCTGGCCGGCATTCTGCGCATGGTGCTCAGCCACCACTTCACGTTCTTCATCAACTCCCTGGCGCATTGGTGGGGCCGTCGTCCCTACAGTGACGACAGCACCGCCGTGGACAACGGACTGGTCGCCCTGCTCACCTGGGGCGAGGGGTACCACAACTTCCACCACGCCTTTCAGGCGGACTACCGCAACGGGGTGCGCTGGTGGCAGTACGACCCCTCGAAGTGGCTGATCAACCTTTTTGCCTGGACCGGACTGGTGTATGACCGCCGCTGGACACCGCGCTTCAAGATCATGCGCGCACGGCTGCACACCGAGTTTCGCCGGCTGCTCAATGCCGACCAGGCCGAGCCGGCGCACGACTCCTGGCGCGCAACCGTGGAGCGGGAGTATCAGCGTTTCCGCGATACCGTGAACCAGTGGCAGGAGGTGCAGGCGCGCAAGATGCGGGCCGGGCGCGAGGCCATGAACGATCGCTGGGTGCGCACGGAACTGCGCACCCAGTTCAAGGAACTGGAGTATCGCCTCAAGATGCAGCGCCGCCGCCTGCGCGCCCTGTCGGCCTCTCGTCGCGCGACCACGGCGTGAACGCGGGCCCCGGATTGCGGGGCCGGAGCGCCTTCAGGCGCGATCACCCCCCAGCTTGGCTGCGACCCGGTCGGCCACCTTGCCACGGACCACGACCTCGTCGGCGCCCGCCTGGCGCGCCGCCTTGAGCATCGCCCCTTCCACGTGCGGGCCAAAGGCGAGGATCTTCGCGTCTGGGTAGCGCTCGCGCCAGGTCGACACCGCTTCCACGCCACGGCTGCCGAGGTCGACTACCACCAGGTCGGGCTGCTCCGGCGCCTGACTGCTGGTAACCGATGCGCCGGCCGAACGCCAACGCGACTCCAGCCGCACGCGGGTCATCAGGTCCGGGGTGTCCAGGTGGATCTGCATGAGCGCTCCTGATTGGGCCGGGCGATTGAAGGGGTGGCGCGCAGCGCGGCGACCTGACCGGATCGTGGGCAACCGTGCCCGGGCGGGTCGATTCCGCGCCTGCACGTAGTACAAACTCTAGACTACCGGGTACCGCCGGCATCATCGCGTTCGCGAAGGCCGGCTGGAAAGCCCCTCCTTGGCCCGGCTACAACCAGAGAACGGATAACAATGGCCCTGAGCGAACTCGAGCGCAAACGGATCGAAAAGCTGATGGAGGCGTTCATGGAACGGCGGCGGCCGCCCGCCCATGTTCGAGACCGTCTGGACTTTGTCTGGCGCCTGGAGGGTCAAAGCGTGTCGCTGTACGAGGTGCGCCCGCTGATGGATGACGCTTCGAGGATCGTGGAAAACCCGGTATTCAAGGCCACGTTCGTGCGCAAGTCGGGCCGATGGAAACTCTACTGGCAACGGGCAGACCTGAAGTGGCATGGCTACGACCCACACCCGGAACTCGCCTCGCTGGAGGATGTGCTACAGGTGGTGGAGAAAGACGAATACGCCTGTTTTTTCGGATAGGGAACACGGATGCACGAGTTTTCGCTGATGGCCGATCTGATGCGCAAGATCGAGCAGGTGGCGGCCGACAACAACGCCCGGCGCGTGACCCGCGTACGGGTATGGCTGGGCGCGTTGTCGCATATCACGCCGGAGCATTTCCGCGAGCACTTCGAGGACGGCACCCGCGGCACCGTCGCCGAGGGGGCCGAGCTGGAGGTGGAGACCTCGGACGACGAGACCCACCCCGAGGCCCAGCAGATCCTGCTGCGGAGCCTGGACGTGGCGTGAGCGCCGCCGCGACACGCGCCCCGTCGCCTGCGCGCTGGCACCTGGTGGTCACCGGCCGGGTTCAGGGCGTTGGCTTCCGGCCGTTTGTCGCGGAGCGGGCCCGGCGGCTCGGCATCACCGGCTCGGTGGGCAACACGCCGTCCGGCGTGGTGATCGAGGCCGAGGGACGAGAGGCCGCGCTCGTCGCGCTGCGGGCTGCCCTGGAGCAGGAGGCCCCGCCGGCCGCGCGGGTCGATGCGATCACCGTGACGGCATCTCGCCCCGTCGGCGATACCACCTTCCGCGTGGTTCAGGGCCCCGGGCAGGGCGGCGCGCCGGCCCTGGCACCGGACCGTGCACCCTGCCCCGACTGCCTCGCCGAGATCCGTGACCCCGCGGCGCGGCGCCACCGCTACCCGTTTACCGCCTGTACGGCCTGCGGGCCGCGCTGGAGTATAGCGACGGCCCTGCCCTGGGACCGTTCGCAGACCACCCTGGACGGATTCCCGCTGTGCGCGGCCTGCCGGGCGGAGTTCGAGGCCCCGGGGGACCGGCGCTTTCACGCGGAGGCCATGGCCTGCCCGGACTGCGGGCCGCAGGTAAAGCTGCGCGGCCCGGACGGAAGCGAACACGCCACCGGCGATGCGGCCCTGCACGCGGCAGTCAACGCCCTGCGCGAGGGGCAGATCCTGGCGCTGAAGGGTCTGGGCGGGTTCCAGCTCCTGGTGGACGCGACCCGCCAGGATGCGGTGGTCCGCCTGCGCACGCGCAAGCAGCGCCCGGAGAAGCCGCTGGCGGTCATGCTGCCGGATGGCGACTGGCTGGACCAAGTGGCACGTGCCACCGGCGCCGAACGTACGCTGCTGGATGCGCCGGAGGCACCGATCGTGCTGGTGGACCGCCGGCCCGGCGCCCCGCTGGCAGAGGGCGTGGCGCCGGGGTTCAACCGTCTGGGACTGATGCGGCCGGCGACGCCACTGCATCACCTGCTGCTGGAGGCCTTCGCCGGCACGCTGGTCTGCACCTCGGGCAACCGCGGCGGCGAGCCCCTTTGTATCGACACCGCGGAGGCGGTGACCCGACTGGGCATGATCGCGGACGGGATCCTGGACCACGATCGGCCGATCGCGCGGGCACTGGACGATTCGGTGTTCCAGATCGCCGCGGGCCGGCCGCAATGCCTGCGCCTCGGCCGCGGGTATGCGCCGCTGCGAGTGCCCCTGCCAGACGCCGGGCCCGTCACCCTCGCACTGGGGGGCCACCTGAAGGCCGCCCCGGCCCTGGCCCTGGAGGACGAGGTGGTCGTCGGCGCCCACGTCGGCGACCTGGACAGCGATGCGGCCCTGCACCGGCTGGCTGGCGAGGCCCGCGCACTGGGCGAGCTCTGTGGCGTGGACATCGCGCGCGTCGCCTGCGACCGGCATCCCGACTACGCCTCCACGCCGCTGGCCGGGGCCTGGGGGCCTCCGGTCGTCGCCGTACAGCACCATCACGCCCATGCGGCGGCCTGCCTGGCGGAGCACGGGGTACGCGAACCGGCCGTGGCGCTGGTCTGGGACGGCATGGGCCTCGGCGAGGACGGCATGCTGTGGGGCGGCGAATGCCTGGCAGTGGACGCCGACGGGGGCTTTCAACGGCGGGGTCATCTGCGGCCCTTCCGCCTGCCCGGGGCCGAGGCCGCGATACGCGAACCCCGGCGCGCCCTGCTGGGCCTGCTGCATGCCCACTTCGACGGCGATCCGGCCGCGCTGGAGGCGAGCCCCGCGCGGGCCTTGTTTACCGCTGCGGAATGGCACCCGCTGCTCGCGGCACTGGAGCGAGGGATCCACGCCCCCTGGACGTCCAGCGTCGGGCGGCTGTTCGACGCGGTCGCGGCGCTGGGCGGGCTACGCACCGGTGCCGGCTTCGAGGGGCAGGCGGCCATGCTCGTGCAGCAGGCGGCGGAGGCCACGGGATACGGACTCGGCACCGCCGGCATTGCGCTGGATACAGCAACGGCACCCTGGCAGGCCGACTGGGGCCCGCTGGTCGCGACCCTGCTAGCCGACCATGCCGACGGCGCCGGGGCCAGCCGTATGGCCGTCCGCCTGCACGGGGCGCTGGCCGGGTTCGCCGTGGAGGCCGCCCGGGCCGGGCGCGAGGAAACCGTGGCGCTGACCGGCGGATGCTTCCAGAATCGGTGGTTGCTGCAACAATGCGTGGACGCGCTGCAGGCCGCCGGCTTCCGTCCGCTGTGGCCGCAACGCATCCCGCCCAATGACGGCGGGCTGGCGCTGGGCCAGGCGCTGATCGGGCGCCGGGCCGCGGTGCCCCCGAACGGAGACTGAGCCCATGTGCCTTGCCATCCCCGGTCGTATCGACAGCGTGGACGGTGTCGACCCGCTGTTCCGCCAGGCGCGCGTAGCCTTCGGTGGCGTCACGCGCATGGTCTCGCTGGCCTGCACCCCCGAGGCCGGGCCCGGCGACTACGTGCTGGTCCACGCCGGCATCGCGATCGCCACCCTCGACGAGGCCGCTGCCGAACGCACCCTGGCGGCCCTGCGCGAAATCCCCGCGCACGACCCGCCCGCCCCGGAGGGCCCGTGAAGCACCTGGACGAATACCGCGACCCGGCGCTGATCCTGCGTCAGGTGGAAGCGATCCGCGCCACCTGCACCCGGCGCTGGACGCTGATGGAGGTCTGCGGCGGCCAGACCCACGCGATCCTGCGCCATGGCCTGGATGAACTGCTGGCGGACGCCGTCGAGCTGATCCACGGGCCCGGCTGCCCGGTCTGCGTGACCCCGGCCGAGACCCTGGACCAGGCGGTACTGCTGACCCGCCACCCGGAGGTGATGCTTTGCACCTTCGGCGACATGCTGCGCGTGCCCGGGGCGCTGGGCGACCTGAACGCGGCGCGCGCGGCCGGGGGCGAGGTGCGCGTGATCTACTCGCCGCTGGATGCGGTGGCGCTGGCGCGCGAACACCCGGAGCGCGAGGTCGTGCTGCTGGCGGTGGGCTTCGAGACCACCGCCCCGGCCGCCGCAATCGCCGTGCTGCAGGCCGAGGCCCTGGGCCTGGGCAACCTGTCGCTGCTGGTCTCGCACTCACTGGTCCCGCCGGCGATGGAGGCCCTGCTGGTCGACCCGGACAACCGCATCCAGGGCTTCCTGGCCGCCGGCCATGTCTGCACGGTGGAGGGGGCGGCCGCCTATCACGCGATCGCCGAACGCTTCCGGGTCCCGATCGTGGTGACCGGCTTCGAGCCCGTGGACCTGCTGGCCGGGATCCACGCCTGCGTGGAGCAACTGGAACGCGGCGCGGCCCGGGTGGAGAACCGCTACGACCGGGCCGCGCCGGACGACGGCAACGCAGCCGCGCGCGCTGCGGTCTCTCGCGTCTTCGAGCCGGTCGAGCGCGAATGGCGGGGCATGGGACGCCTGCCCGCCAGCGGCCTCGGGCTGCGCCCGGAATACGCCCGGTTCGACGCCGTGGCCCGTTTCGGGCTCGTCACACCCGAGGCGACCGGGGATGGCCCCTGCATCGCCGGCGAGGTGCTGCGCGGACTGCGCCGCCCCACCGACTGTCCCGCCTTCGGCCGCGATTGCACGCCGGATACCCCGCTGGGCGCGCCCATGGTCTCCTCCGAGGGGGCCTGCGCGGCCTACCTGCACTATCGGGGCGAGGCATGACCACCGACGTCGTACGCCTCGCGCATGGCGGCGGGGGGCGGATGCAGGCGAAGCTGCTGGACGAGGTGATCCTGCCAGCGCTGGGCATCCCGGCCCTCGCCGCCCCCGATGCTGCCGTGCTCGACGCCCCGGGCGGGCGCCTGGCAATGACGACGGACAGCTTCGTGGTGCGGCCGCTGTTCTTCCCGGGTGGCGACATCGGCCGGCTCGCGGTGCACGGTACGATCAACGACCTGGCGATGGCCGGGGCGCGCCCGCTGTGGCTGACCCTGGGCCTGATCCTGGAGGAGGGGCTGCCGCTGGACGACCTGCGGCGCGTCCTCGCCTCGGTGCAGGCGGCCGCAGAGGAATGCGGCGTGCGGGTGGTCGCCGGCGACACCAAGGTGGTGGAGGCCGGGCGCGGCGACGGGGTCTACATCAACACCAGCGGGGTGGGCGTCGTGCCCGAAGGCGTGCAGATCACGCCGGGCGCGATCCGGCCCGGTGATGTACTGCTCGCCAGTGGCGATCTTGGCCGCCATGGTGTCGCAATCCTCGCCGCCCGCGAAAACCTGGGCCTGGACCCGCCGATCCCCAGTGACAGCGCATCGGTCGCCGGGGCCGTGGCCGCACTACTGGCCGCCGGCGTGCCAGTCCGCGCGCTGCGCGACCCGACCCGCGGCGGTGCGATCGCCGCCCTGCAGGAGCTGGCCGATGCCTCCGCCTGCCGGCTGGTGCTGGAGGACGCCGCAATCCCCGTGCGCAACGACGTGCGCGGGGCCTGCGAGATCCTCGGTCTGGACCCGCTGCACTCCGCCTGCGAGGGCCGCTTCCTGGCCGCCGTTCCGGAACACGCGGCCGCTCAGGCCCTGAGGATTCTCCGGACCCGCGCGGAGACAGCCGGGGCCGTCGCCATCGGACGGGCGGAGGCGGGCGAACCGGCCGTCATCCGGCGCCTGGCGACCGGCGTGGAGCGCCGCGTCATCCTGCCGGCCGGCGAGCAACTGCCACGTATTTGCTGAAGCGGCCTGCGTGTCGCGCTATGGTGGGTCAGAACGACAGGAGGACCCCGAGATGAACTTGCGCACCCTCATGGGAACCGCTCTAGCATTGGCCACCACGCCCGTCCTGGCCCACCCCGGCCACGGACACGGGGACGCCTTCTCGCTGCTCCACTTCCTGAGTTCACCCGAGCATCTCTGGCCCCTCGGGCTGCTGATGCTGGCCATTGTCGGGGGCCTGTTCGGTGCCCGCTGGTGCCGCCACCGGGCGCGACGCTGACGTCAGCCGGCGACGGGCGAACCTTCCACCGCCCACCAGTAGCGCTGTTCGTAGTCACGGTCGCGATCGCGCACCGGTACCGGGACGAAACCCATCGCCGCGAAGAAGCTGGCCGCCGAGGCCTGGGCCTTGACCAGCACCCCGGCCACCCCGGCCTCGTGCGCGGCGCTCCGGCAGGCCTCGACCAGTTGCCGGCCCACACCCTGCCCGCGGGCGGCTCGCCCCACGTAGAGGCCATGCAGCAACAGCCCATCGGCGGCACCCTCCGGCAGCTCGCGGGTCTCCGCCGTCTCCCAGGCGGCGGCGCCGACCACCTCGCCCGCACGCTCCAGCACCGTCACCTCGAGGAACATCAGATCGGCCTCGGTATAGCGGTAGGCCGGCAGGGCGAGCCGGCGCACGCGCTCGGGCAAGGGCCAGTCCTCGACCGCCTCGGCCACCAGCCCATTGATAGCGTCGAGATCGCCGGGGCGGGCCGGGCGGAGGGATTCGGTAGATTTCGTCATGGGCATGTTCGCAGTATCGGGCACAGGCTGACTCGTCGTCGGCATGGTTCCTGCTCGGACCTGTTCGACGGGCCGAAGTGCCGGGACAAACGGCCCGCGCGGGCCGTCACGACAACGCCATCCCCGATCAGGGATAATCGTGGCGCACCGAAAGGAGACGACACCGCACCATGACGGAACTGAAAAAGGCGATCGAGCACCAGCGCGACTACCTCGAGGACAAACTGCATGAACCCCTGGCGGAGATCGCCAGCCGCTTGAGCGCGGCGTGGCCACGCCGCGAGGCGCTGGACTCGATCCTGGAGGAGGCGATCCGCCAGATCCCGGAGGCGACCTTCGTGTATGCGCTGAATACCGAGGGGGTCCAGCTTTCGGACAACATCTCGCGCACTGGCGTACTGCCGGAACACTTCGGGCGCGATCGCTCGCAGCGCCCGTACATGAAGGAGGCCGTGCCCGCGGACGGCTTCCTGCTGTCGGATGCCTACATCAGCCTGCTCGGACGCCGGCCATCCCTGACCTCATTGCAGCTGGTGCGCGACGACCAAGGCAATGCGCTGGGCTTTCTCGGCGCGGATTTCGACCTGCGCAACCTGCCCGACTTCTCCGAGGACCTGTACGAGGAACCCAGCGAGTGGCGCCAGATCAAGGGCGATCCGTCGATTCGCGGGACACTGTTCCTGCAGAGCCGCACCGAGAGCCTGATGGACCAGAACATGGACACCGCCCTGGCCATTCTGGAAGAACTGTTCACCGAGCGCGGCGTGTTCCAGGGCGTATTTCACTTCTCCAGTTCGCGCGCCACGCTGTGGACCACCGAGGACCCGTACCGCTACCGCATCCTGACCCACGAATCCCTGGGCGACCCGGACGTCTGCCTGGCGTTTCCGCACGAGCCATACCCCGCGGAGGCGCTGATCCCGAGGGAGGACGTCGGCCGCGTGCTGGAGGCGTTGCGCGCGCTGCGCTATGCCGACGAGACCGTGTACCTGCGTTCCGCCTCGATCAACCTGTTCAACGGCATGATCAGCCTGACCTTCTCGTGCGACGGCTCGCATTACATGACCTGGGACGACTTCCTCGGCCGCTCTATCCAGTTCTGGATCGGCGCCACCGGCTAGGGAGACACGGATCGATGCGCTTCTCCCCCCGGGGCTGTCGCGCGCCGATCAACTCGGTCATCATGGTCGCGGGATCAGCGGGGCCACACGCACATGGAAACCGGATACGCCAGGGAGATGGGTGGCCGCGCCGAGCAACAGGACGCGGTGACCGTGCTACAAAACGCGGACGGGCAGAGCGCCCTGCTGCTGGTCGCGGACGGAATGGGCGGCCACGAGGGCGGGGCACGCGCCTCGCACGCCGCGATCGCGACCGCCGAACGCCTGTGGACCCGCTACGCGGGGCAGGCTGCCGATGCCCGTGACCTGCTCCACGCTCTCTTCCACGAGACCCATGCAGCCTTGCTGGAGGCCGGGGGTACCGATCCGTCACAACGCCCCGGCACCACGCTGGTGGCACTGTATGTGACCCCGACCTCCGCCTGCTGGGCCCATTGCGGCGACAGCCGGCTGTACCACTTCGAGGGCGACACCCTTCAGCGACGCACGCGCGATCACACCCGGGTCCAGCAGCTGGTCGACGAGGGGGTAATAAGCGAGGCGCAAATGGCAACGCACCCGGAGCAGAACCGGCTATTGCGAGGCCTCGGCGTGGTCGACCCGATCGAAGTGGACTACGCCGAGGCCCCCGTCACCCGTCACACGCGCTTCTTGTTGTGCTCGGACGGCTTCTGGGAACAGATCGGACCGATCGAGATCGCGGAACTGCTGGACAGCCCGGACCTCGACTCGGCCACCGCGAGCGCCGCCGTCGAAGCGGCGCGACGCGGCGGAGCCAAGGGTGACAACGTGGCCCTGGCAGCATGGCGGAGCGGGCCGCCGCGCGGGCGTTTCTGGCGCCGGCACCTGAAGGCGCGCATTGGGCCCACGCTGGGCCTGCTGGCGCTACTGGCTGCGGCCCTTGCGATCCTGCTGTGGCCGCTGGACTGATGCCGACCGTATACTCGCGGACTCGCCGAGCCGCACCAGTCCTTGCCATGATGCCAGCCCACACCACGCTGCTTCGCCTCGTCCTGCTTGTCGTACTGACAGCGTTCCTGTCCGGCTGTGCGCAGCTACAGGGCTTGTTCGACCCCGAGGCGGAGTCCGCCGAGGACGTGGTCGCCGCGACCGACGAGGCCCCGTCCGACCCGATCGCCCGTGAGGGGCAGGACGAGCGCCTCAAGATCGCCGAGATCGTGCAGCTCTTGCAGGGCGGCGAGATGGACCGGGCACGCTCGGCACTGGACCGGATCCTCGCAGATGATCCGGGCAACCGCGCCGCCCGCGGCCTGCGTGAACAGCTCTCCGGGGATCCGCAGGCGACCCTGGGCGAGGCCTATTTCGTTCACACGGTCGAGCCGGGCGACAGCCTGGGCGGGCTGGCGCGTGAGCACCTCGGCGATGCCACCCGCTTTGTGATCCTCGCACGCTACAACGACATCGAACGCCCGGACCGACTGCTCGTCGGGCAACGGCTGCGCATCCCGCGGGATGTAGCGGGGCCGCAGCGTGGCGAGACCGATCTGGACGAACAGCTGATGGCTCTGGACCCCGACGCCGCGCCCGGCGTCAGCGAGGACGGTTTGCGCCGCGCAATCGAGGCCGACCTGGCAGCCGGGCGTTATGGCGCGGCGCTGGAGGTCGTGGAGCTGGCCCGCGAGCACCCCGAGGCGCAGAACGAATGGGCCAGCTGGCTGGACCCCCTTTCGCGCGACGCGGCGATCGGCTACTGGCACCAGCGGGGCGTGGAGGCGCGCTCTGCAGGCGCGACCGGAAACGCGCTGGAGGCCTTCGGCCGGGTGCTCGAACAGGACCCGCAACACGCGACCGCGCGCCAGCACCTTGACGAGCTGGAGCAACAGCGCAAGGAGGCCCTGCACGCGGAGGCCATCGTGCGCTACCGCAACCAGGACCTGGAGACCGCCATCGCATTGTGGGACGAGGCCCTGGCGATCGACCCCGGGTTCGAGGCGGCGCNNGCGCCGCCTGGATGCCCTGGACCGCGAGAACGACCGGAGTTAATCCGTAGCGGTACGTCTTGAGGTGGCTTCGATCGGCAACTCGTCGGATGCGAGCTCCTGGGTGCGGTCGCCGTCAGCAACCGGCCCGGCAGCGCTGCACTCGGGCGTCCCGGCGACCCGGCGCTTCATGCGCGCCTCCAGCGAGTCGGCCATCGCGTTGTAGGCACTGAAGACCCGCTCGAAGTCGTCGTGTCGACGGGCACGGATCCGGGTATCGAGCCGCCCCTGACCGATCTGGTCCAGCGCCCCGCGCAGGCGGTCCAGCGGCGCCTGAAGACGCCGGGCGAGCACGTAGGCCCCCAGGAGCACCGCGAGGAGGGTGACCAGCGTGAGCATCAGCAAGGCCATGAAGGTGGCCTCGTTCGCCGCGCGCAGCGACCCCGTGGACAGCCCGACCTGGAGTTGCCCAAGGTGATGATCCTGGTAGCGAACCGGGGCCTCGAACATGAACAGCTCTGCGCCATCCCGCCCGGTGACGGACCACACGGCCTGGCCGTCGCGACGCTGAAGCAGGCGGTCCTCGGAAGGCGGCTCGTAGGGCTGGCCCAGGACCTCCGGGTCGCTGCTGGCCACCACCTCGCCGCGGTGGTCCACGACGCTCAGCAGGGCGATCTCCCGGTTCGCCTGCATGTCGCGCAGGCGGCCCTGGACCGCGATGGTGTCCTCCAGCAACAGGTCCTCGGCACTCTCCACCGAGATGATCTGCGCCAGCGTGGCCCCATAGTCAAACGCCAGGTCGGTCATCACCTCATTCTGCTTCTGGTGTACCAGCGTACCGCCGACAACCAGGGTGACCGCCACCAGTGCCCCCATGACCGCGGCCCAGCGCAGACGCAGCGGGATGATCCGACGCCCGGCACCTGCCCGTTCGCGCTCGGCGCGTTGCTCGTCGATACGCTCGAGGTCCACCAGTAGCTCGCCGGCCGACTGGTAGCGCTCGTCCGGCTCCTTCGCCAGCAGGCGCAACACCAGCTCGATCAGTTCCTGCGGACAGTCGCGCACGATGACCCGCGGTGCGGGGACCGAATCCTTGACCACCCGGGTCAGCAGGGTCTCGACATCATGCCCGCGAAACGGGGTGGCCCCCGTCAGGAGCTCGTACAGCACCACGCCCACGGAATAGAGATCGGCACGAGCGTCGGTATCGCGGCCACGGACCTGCTCCGGCGCCATATAGTGCGGCGATCCTGCGATATAGCCGTCGTCGTCCTCGGCAAGCCAGTCGTCGTCGGCGCGCCAGTCGGGGTCCCTGAGGGTGCGGGCGATGCCGAAGTCCATCACCTTGATGTTCGCCGTGGCGCTGGTGACGATGATGTTCTCGGGCTTGATGTCACGGTGCACGACGCCATGCCGGTGGGCATAGTCCAGGGCCTCCACCAGCTGGATGGCGATCTTCAGGACATTGCGCAGCAGCAGCGGCCGGAACTGTTCCGCGAACTCCGCGAGGGTGATGCCGTCCAGCAGCTCCATCGCGATGAACGGCTGCTGATCCGACTCGCCGACATCGAAGATGGTGACGATGCCCGGGTGGGTCAGGGTGCCGGCGGCACGCGCCTCGGCCAGGAAGCGCCGGCGGTACTCGGGCCGGCGGGCGTAGTCCGGTTGCAGGCACTTGATCGCCAGCGGACGCCGGATATCCGGGTCGTAGCCGCGATGGATGACGGCCATCGCACCGCGCCCGATCTCCTCGCCGACCCCGTAGCGTCCGATCCGCTGCATGCGCCGGCGACCCTGAGCCTCAAACCGTCTCGAGCAGGATGCGCGCGACGGCCGCCAGTACCAGGACCGCAACCGCGATGCCCAGCCAGCGCCAGCGTGACCGAGGCCCACGGCCAGGCCGGGCATCGGAACCGTCGTCGCGGCGGCGGAACACGAACTCGGCCCGCCCGAAACGGACGTGGTCGCCGTCCTTCAGCGCAGCCTCGTGCACCTTTTCGTCGTTTACCCAGGTGCCGTTGGTGGACAAGAGATTGACCACCCGGCATTCGCCGCCGTCGTTGACCAGCCAGGCATGCTGCGAGGAGACGCTGCCCTCCTGCAGTACGATGTCATTGGTAGCCTCACGCCCCACCGAGCGCTTGCCCGGTTTCAAGGTCAGGCGCTGCTGGCCGAAGGGCTCGGAGATCCCCACCAGCACCGGGTGGCCGCCGGGGGGCGCCCCCCCGCTGGCGGTGTCCGCGGCGCTTTCCTGCTCGGGCAAGGCCTGTCCCTGAAACAGCATTGTCCCCTGCGGCCCGCTGCGGCCGGCATCCCTGCGTCGTCCCTGGTCGCTCATACATCCCCCTGCTTCACGAGCCTTGCGTGGCCCTGTTTTTCGGGTTGTCACCTGCTCGAGTATGCACGGGCGGCGCGCACCAAAACAACGAATGCGTCACACCATGAAAGGGCCTGCTATGCTCCGGCCATCCGCCCATCACGACAAGGAGTCTGAACATGGAACAGGACACCACCAACGGGGCCGACCTCCGTGGACTGATCGAGCCGCTCGTTCGCGGAAAATTCTGGATGCAGTTGATCGGGGTGATGCTAATCATCTCGGGCGTGCTGACCGCCCTGTCGATCATCGGCATCATCATCGCCTGGATCCCGATCTGGGCCGGCGTGGTCCTGATGCAGGCCGCCGGCGCCTCCCAGCGCGCCTACGAAAGTGCCGATCCGGAAGCGATCAAGTACGCCCTCGGCCGCCTGCGCATCTACTTCACCATCTTTGGCGTGCTGCTGCTGATCTACCTGATCCTGATGGTCCTGGGCATGATCTTCGGCATCGGCGCCGGCCTGATGGGCGGCTTCGGCCACATGCAGTAGTCCCGGCGGGCGCCACTTTCGATTAACGTTTCGCATGGCCCGTTCGCAGGGCCGCGGCGGCGACACGTCCGGATCCGCACGCTGCGGCCTGAACGGTTATAGGAGTCAGGGTTTGGACATCATCAGGCGCCTGCGGGTCCTGGGAAACCCGTTGCACCGGGAAGACTCAGACGCTCGACGGGCTTTCGCGGCCTGGCATCGCCAGGTGCGGATCCCGCAGGCCCGCTACGTCGCGTTCCTGACGGCCCTGCTGTATTTTCTGTACGCCGTCCTCGAGCAATCGGTGGCCACCGACCTGCACACCTCGAGGCTTGTGGCCCATGCCCTGCTGGTGCCGGGATTGCTGCTGGCGGTCGGGCTGATGAGTTTCGATCAGCGCCTGCAGCCGCTGATGTGGGTGCTGCTGACCCTGGCACCAGTGGTAGCGAACGCGGCCAACCTGCATCTGAACGTTGGTTCGGCGCAGTTTCTGATATTCGCCCCCGAGATCTATCTCAGCATCATGTGGACGTTTGCGATCTCCGGACTGGCCCTGCGCCAGGCCGTGATTGCCGCAACCGCCATCATCGCGCTGGTAATCGCCGCCACCTTCCGCCAGCCGCTGGAGGCGGATCTGCTGCAGCTGCACCTGATGTGGGCCCTGGCCGCGTTCTCCTTCGGCTGCTTGAGCGCCTTCATCCTCGAGAAGGCCCACAAGCACACCTTCCTGCAACAACAGCAGCTGGCCCGTGCCGCCCGGATCGACGAACTGACCTCCTTGTGGAACCGTGCGCATATCGAGCGCCTGTTCGACGATGAACGCGCACGGGCCGAGCGCTACGGTGAACCGTTCGCGGTCATCCTGATCGACATCGATCACTTCAAGTCCGTGAATGACACCTGGGGACACAGCACCGGCGATGGGGTGCTTCGCCAGTTCGCCGGCCTGCTGCGGCAGAACCTGCGCAAGGTGGATGCCATCGGTCGGATCGGGGGCGAGGAGTTCTTCGTGCTGCTACCGCAGACGCGCGGCGAACAGGCGCTCGTCGCTGCCCGTGAGCTGCAGGCGCGAATCACCGCCTTCGACTTCGAGACGGTGGGGCGGCTGACCGCGAGCTTCGGTGTCACCGAATACCGCCCCGGCGAGGACCGGGTCGACACCTTCAATCGTGCCGACCAGGCCCTGTACGCCGCCAAGAAGAACGGCCGTAGCCGGATCGAGGTGCGCTAGGGAGACGCTGATTAATTCGCACGTCCGCGTTGGTGCCCCATTTTTTCCGAGACAAGGCGCGGTGCGCAGCGCCGTAGTCACTCTACGGTCAAGCGCCGCAACGCAGGATCGGGAAAAATGGGGCGCCAACCCCTTGAGGGCTCGGCCGCCCGTTGTTGACGAAAATGGGCCCGCTGACCGCGTTGCGGCTTGCTTATGTAGCTCGGCTACACTTCGCTCACCGCGCCTTGTCAGCGGGCAAAATCGATCGAGCGCGGACGTGCGAATTAATCAGCGTCTCCCTAGCGTCTCTAGCGTCTCTCCCGGTCGATCTACACCTCGCGGTAGAGGCGCGCACCCTTCTCGACGAACTCGACCGCCTTCTCCTGCATCCCCTTCTTCAGGGCCTCGTCTGCGGAGACGCCCTGGGCCGCGGCGTAGTCGCGCACATCCTGGGTGATCTTCATGGAGCAGAAGTTGGGGCCGCACATGGAGCAGAAGTGGGCGACCTTGTGCGCGTCCTTGGGCAGGGTCTCGTCGTGGAATTCGCGCGCGCGTTCCGGGTCCAGCGCCAGGTTGAACTGGTCCTCCCAGCGGAACTCGAAGCGCGCCTTGGACAGCGCGTTGTCCTGCAGCTGCGCGCCGGGGAAGCCCTTGGCGAGATCGGCCGCGTGGGCGGCGATCTTGTAGGTGATGATGCCGTCGCGCACGTCCTGCTTGTTGGGCAGGCCCAGATGCTCCTTCGGCGTCACGTAGCAGAGCATCGCGGTGCCATACCAGCCGATGTTGGCCGCGCCGATGCCGGAGGTGATGTGGTCATAGGCCGGGGCGATATCGGTCACCAGCGGGCCGAGGGTGTAGAACGGCGCCTCGAAGCAGTCTTCCAGCTCCTTGTCGACGTTCTCCTTCACCTTCTGCAGCGGGACGTGACCGGGGCCCTCGATCATCACCTGCACGTCGTGCGCCCAGGCCTTCTGCGTCAGCTCGCCCAGGGTCTCCAGCTCGCCGAACTGCGCGGCGTCGTTGGCGTCGGCCAGGCAGCCGGGGCGCAGCCCGTCACCGAGGGAGAACGAGACGTCGAACGCCTTCATGATCTCGCAGATCTCGTCGAAACGGGTGTAGAGGAAGTTCTCCTCGTGATGCGCCAGGCACCACTTGGCCATGATCGAGCCGCCGCGCGAGACGATGCCGGTCACCCGATCGGCGGTCAGCGGCACGTACTGCAGGCGCACGCCGGCGTGGATGGTGAAGTAGTCCACGCCCTGTTCGGCCTGCTCGATCAGGGTGTCGCGGAACAGCTCCCAGGTCAGGTCCTCGGGCTTGCCGTCGACCTTCTCCAGCGCCTGGTAGATCGGCACCGTGCCGATCGGCACCGGCGAGTTGCGCAGGATCCACTCGCGGGTCTCGTGGATGTTCTTGCCGGTGGACAGGTCCATCAGGGTGTCGCCGCCCCAGCGTGCGGACCATACGAGCTTCTCGACCTCCTCCTCGATCGAGGAGGAGACCGCCGAGTTGCCGATGTTGGTGTTGACCTTCACGCGGAAGTTGCGGCCGATGATCATCGGCTCCAGCTCCGGGTGGTTGATGTTGGCCGGAATGATCGCGCGGCCACGGGCGATTTCGTCACGCACGAACTCGGGCGTGATCGCCTCGGGGATGGATGCCCCGAAGGACTCGCCGGCGTGCTGGCGCAGCAGCTTCTTGTAGCGCGGGTCGGCGCGCAGCTCCTGCAGGCGGTTGTTCTCGCGGATGGCGACGAACTCCATCTCCGGGGTGACAACCCCCTGGCGGGCGTAGTGCATCTGCGAGACGTTCGCCCCGGACTTCGCCCGGCGCGGCGGGCGGATGTGCTCGAAGCGCAGGCTGGCCAGTTCCGGGTCGGCGGCGCGGACGCGGCCGTATTCGGAACTGGGGCCATCCTGCCATTCGGTGTCGCCGCGCTCGTCAATCCAGCCGCCGCGCAGATCCGTCAGGCCATGGCGCAGATCGATGGTCGCGTCCGGATCCGTGTACGGGCCCGAGGTGTCGTAGACCGGGATCGGCGGGTTCTCTTCCGGGGTGCCGGAGGTCAGCGTGGGGCTTTGTGCGACCTGGCGGAACGGCACGCGGATATCCGGGCGCGAACCCTGCACGAAGACCTTCTCGGAATTGGGAAACGGGCGCGTGACGTCGGCGGAGACCTGGGCGGTCTTGCGGGCGAAGGACTCGGGGATGGCGCTCATACAGTGACCTCTGCGGTGCGGGCATGGCAGCAGAGGGAACGGAACGGGCCGGACAGACTGCGAACGGAGCGCGCGCGGACTGGATCGAGCACCGAGCTTCCCTCCGCCAGCGTTAACTGGTTCAGGTTCAAGGGGACTCTCTCAGCTCGCATCGATCGCGGGCACCCCCAGCTCTGACGGATGAGTGTACCGCACCGAGGGCGTCGGCGGGACCAACAAGACCGCGCGCGCTCCGGTGTTTTGCGTTAGATTAACGCTTTGTGACAACCTTCGCGCCGCCATGTCCCCCAAGAACTTCGTCTTCGAGCTGTTTGGCCGTTCCCCGGTACGCCCGCTACAGGCGCACATGGAGAAGGTGCGCGCCTGCATCGCCGAGCTCCCGCCGTTCATGGAGGCCATGGCCCGCGACGACTGGGAGACCGCGCGGGTACAGCAGAAGAAGATTTCGAAGCTGGAACGCGAGGCGGACCGCCTGAAGAAAGACCTGCGCCTGCACCTGCCCAAGGGCATGATGCTGGCCATGTCGCGCCGCGACGTGCTCGACACCCTGCTGATCCAGGACCGCATCGCCAACATGGCGAAAGACATCGCCGGGCTGATGCTGGGCCGCCAGATGCAATTCCCCGACAACATGGGCGAGTCGCTGAAGCGCTTCCTCGACCGCAGCGTGGATGCCGTCGACCAGGCCGGCCGGGCCATCAACGAGCTGGACGAACTGGTGGAGGCAGGCTTCCGCGGCCACGAGGTCGAGGTCGTCAACGGCATCCTCACTGAGCTGGACCAGATCGAGCACGAGTCCGACGAGGCCCAGCGCGAGGTGCGCGAGATCCTGTTCGCGCAGGAGGCCGAACTACCGCCGGTCAACGTGATGTTCATGTATCGCGTGATCGACTCCATCGGCGAGCTGGCCGACCTGGCCCAGCGTGTAGGCAGCCGCCTGCAGCTGATGCTCGCCAAGTAACCACCGGCACCCAGGCACAGGCACCGAGGACGGCATGGAATACAGCACCCTGTTGCTCGGCCTTGCAGTGATCTTCGGCCTGTTCATGGCCTGGGGCATCGGCGCCAACGACGTTGCCAATGCCATGGGCACCTCGGTGGGCTCACGCGCGCTGACGATTCGCCAGGCGGTGTTTGTAGCCGCGATCTTCGTCTTCTCCGGGGCCTGGCTGGCCGGCGGCGAGGTCACCCAGACCATTCGCAGCGGGATGGTCGACTCCAGCCTGATGGCCGACAACCCCGAATTGCTCGTTTACGGGATGCTGGCGGCCCTGGCAGCCGCCGGGACCTGGCTGATGGTCGCCTCCTATTTTGGCTGGCCGGTCTCCACGACCCACTCCATCATTGGCGCCATCGTCGGCTTTGCCGTGGTCGGCCTCGGCTTCGAGGTGGTTCGCTGGGAACGTGTCGGCACCATCGCGATGTCCTGGGTGGTCTCGCCGCTCGTCGGCGGGATGATCGCCTTTGCCCTGTTCCGCAGTGTGCAGATCCTGATCCTCGATACCGTCGATCCGCTGAAGAACGCCAAGCGCTGGGCGCCGCTCTATATCTTCCTCACGGCCTTTGTCACGGCACTGGTGACGATGTTCAAGGGCCTGACCCACGTCGGCCTGGACCTCACGCCCGTGCAGGCCTATGGCTTCGCGATCCTGATCAGCGCCATCGTGGTCGTGCTCGGGATGATGGCAATCCGCCGCCTGCGCTTTGACGATCCCACCGGCGTGGGCGAGGAAGGCTCCCATTTCGCCAATGTCGAGAAGGTGTTCGGCATCCAGATGGTGGTGACCGGGTGCGCGATGGCCTTTGCCCTGGGCTCCAACGACGTCGCCAATGCCGTCGGCCCGCTGGCTGCCGTCGTGGACGTGATCCAGACCGGCGATGTGAGCACCGAGACCGTCGTGCCCATGTGGGTGCTGCTGCTGGGTGGGGTCGGGATCGTGTTCGGCCTGTTCACCTACGGCCACAAGGTGATCGCGACCGTGGGCACCGGGATCACCCAGCTCACCCCCAGCCGCGGCTATGCCGCCACCGCCGCGGCGGCGGCCACCGTGGTCCTGGCCTCCGGCACCGGCCTGCCGATCTCCACTACCCATACCCTAGTGGGCGCGATCCTCGGCGTGGGCCTGGCGCGCGGGATTGCCGCGATCAATCTGGGGCTGGTGCGCATGATCTTCCTGTCCTGGATCGTGACCCTGCCGGCCGGCGCGATCCTCGCGGTGGTCTACTTCTACATCCTGCGCGGTATCCTCGGATAAGTTGGCCTCGGTCTCCGGACGTTCCAGTCCGGGGTCCGGCCTGCACGCCCTCTCAGGACGAACAGCTTAGCTGGATCCCGCTCGCCCACTCCGGCGGCAGGTCCGCATAGGCCTCGTATTCCGGCTGCTCGGCGAACGGACGCGCCAGGATCTGCTGCAGACGCAGCACCTCGGATGCATCCCCTGCCTCGGCTTGCTCGATCGCGGCCTGGGCCAGATGGTTGCGCAGGATGTACTTGGGATTGACGGCATTCATCGCCGCGCGCCGCTCTTCAGGGGGCAGCCCCTCCCCCGCGAGCCGCGCCTGATAGCGCGACCACCAGGCCTGCCATGCGGCCCCATCCTCCAGTTCCGATTCCAGTTGCGCCCGGATCTCCGGCTGCTCCAGGTCCGGCAGCTGGCGGAAGAATCGGGTGTAATCCACGCCCTCGGCCGTCATGCGTGCGAGCAGCTCCTGGATCAACGCCTCGTCGTCCTCCTGCTCCACCTGCAGCCCGAGCTTCGCGCGCATACGCGCCAGCCAGGCCTGCCGGTACTGCGACTGGAAGCCCTGCAGCAGCGCCTTGGCGTGCTCGATCGCCGCCTCGCGAGTGGCGTCGGCGAAATGGATCACCAGGGTCTCGGCCAGGCGGATCAGGTTCCACTGCGCGATCTGCGGCTGCTGGTCGAAGGCATAGCGCCCGCCCTGGTCGGTGTGGTTGCAGATGTAGCCGGGGTCGAAGGCATCCATGAACGCGAACGGCCCGTAGTCGATGGTCAGCCCGGCCAGGCTCATGTTGTCGGTGTTCATCACGCCGTGACAAAACCCGATGGCCTGCCAGTCGGCGACCATCTCCGCGGTGCGGGCGATCACCGCCTCCAGCATCGCGGCGACGGGATCATCGGCCCCCTGGAGTTCCGGGTAGTCATGTGCCAGGGCGTAGGCGATCAACTCCTGCAGGCGGGCGCTGTAGCCGTTGTAGTGGAAGTACTCGAAATGCCCGAAGCGCAGGAAGCTCGGCGCGGCACGCAGCACGATGGCCGCCGGCTCGACACGCTCGCGGTACACCGGCAGGCTGGACCCGAACAGCGCCACCGCACGGGTGGTCGGCACGCCAAGGGCGGCCATTGCCTCGGAGACGAGATACTCGCGCACCGAGGAACGCATGACCGCACGACCGTCCGCGCCGCGCGAGAAGCGCGTCGGACCGGCGCCCTTGACCTGCAACTCCCAGGTCTCGCCCGTTGGCGTGCGAACCTCGCCCAGGAGCTTCGCGCGACCATCGCCCAGTTGCGGCACGAAGACGCCGAACTGGTGTCCCGCGTACACCGAGGCGCGCGGCTCGGCGCCCGCCAGCTCGCTACCGTGAGTGCAGGCCCCGAGCCACGGGTCGCGGCCAAGGGCCGCGGCCTCCAGGCCCAGACGCTCGCACATGGCCGGGCTGCTCGCCAGGCAGGTCGCATCCGGAAACGGGGCGGGAGCCGGGCTCTCGTGAAAGGCCTCCGGCAGACGGGCAAAGTGGTTGATCCACTCCAGTTGGCTCTCGGATGCGGCGGCGTTGACGGGGTCGGGAACCGACATGGGGCATTCTCGGCAGGTTGCGGTGTCAGGGGTTATCATGCGCGTCGCATCGACCCGGGTTCAGGAACCCACGGCGGTCGCGCGTTCATTTTCCGGCCGGATGCCCCACGGCAGCCGGCACCCCAGCATTCCGGAGGCAAGCCCCGTGTCCGAACAAGACAACCCCAAGCCGCAGAACCTGAAGACCAACGAACGCCTGGTCTGGCTCGGCTTCATGCTGTTTTTCGTGGTCGTGCTGGCGATCTACATCGCCCGCGGCAACGGGCTCGAACAGGATCTTTCGGAGGCCAACCGCGACCTGCTGCAGGCGCAGATGCAGCTGCAGCAATACACCCGCCACGAGATCCCGCGTCCGGTGGAACTGGGCCTGACCAATGCCCATCTCCAGGACCTGCAGCGTCGCGGCATGGTGCGCCCGAACGAGCGTCTCGCCGATGACCTGATGCAGCAGACCGGCCTGATCCCGCACGAGGCGCCGGAAGGCGACGCATACGCGTTCCGCCGCGACGGCATCCACGTCCTGAACCACCAGTGGGTCCTGGCGAACTTCGAGGGCGATTCGGCGCACGGCCAGCTACTGCTGGCCTACGAGGTCGTCCACGGCAACGTCCACTGGGAAGTGCTGGAGTCCACGCTGGACCGGATCTGAAGGCGGGCCAGGCGGCACACAGACGCGCCCCGCCCCCGCACAACGGGAACCGCAGCGCGGGGTGAACTCAGCGGTCGGCGCGGGCCAGCGCGGCCAGGTGCTCGCGGGCGGCCGCAGCCTGGCGGCGCACCTGTTCCGGGGCGGTCCCCCCCGTGAGGTTACGCGCGGCGGCCGAGCCCTCGGGCGTCAGCACCGTGAACACGTCCTCGCCCACCGCCGGGCTGATCGCCTGCAGGTCCGCCAGCGGCAGCTCCGCCAGATCCACCCCGCGCTCCTGCGCAATACGCACCGCTCGCCCGACGACCTCGTGGGCATCGCGAAAGGCCACACCGCGCCCGACCAGGTAGTCGGCCAGATCGGTCGCCGTGGCGAAGCCCTTGCGCGTCGCCGCCAGCGTATTCTCCCGCCGCACCTCAAGGTTCGGCACCATGTCGCCGAACGCACGCAGCGAGCCCAGCAGGGTGTCGACGGTGTCGAACAGCGGTTCCTTGTCTTCCTGATTGTCTTTGTTGTACGCCAGCGGCTGGCTCTTCATCAGGGTCAGCAGCGACATCAGGTGGCCGTAGACCCGGCCGGTCTTGCCCCGCACCAGTTCGGGTACGTCCGGATTCTTCTTTTGCGGCATGATCGAGGAGCCGGTGCAGTAGCGATCCGGCAACTCGATGAAGGCGAACTGGGCGCTGGTCCACAGCACCAGCTCCTCGGCCTGACGCGACAGGTGCATCATCAGGGTCGCGGCGGCCGCGGTGAATTCGATGGCGAAATCACGATCGGAGACCGCGTCCAGGGAGTTGCGGGTGACACTGTCGAAACCCAGCAGCTCGGCGGTGTATTCACGATCCAGCGGATACGGCGTACCGGCCAGCGCGGCGGCGCCCAGCGGCAGGATGTTCACCCGGCGCCGCGTATCACGCAGACGCTCGGCATCGCGCTCCAGCATCTCGTACCAGGCCAGCATGTGATGGCCGAAGGTGACCGGCTGGGCGGTTTGCAGATGAGTGAAGCCGGGCATCACGGTATCCGCCTCGCGCTCGGCCAGGGCCACCAGGCCATCCTGATAGCCGCGGATCAGGCGCAGGACATCGTCGATGGCCGCGCGCAGCCACAGGCGGATGTCGGTCGCGATCTGGTCGTTGCGCGAACGCCCGGTATGCAGTTTCTTGCCGACGTCGCCGATGCGTTCGATCAGCCGCGCCTCGATGTTCATGTGCACGTCCTCGCGCCCGACCTGCCAGTCGAACTCGCCGGCGGCGATCTCGTCGCGGATGGCGTCCAGCCCCGCGAGGATCTCCCCGGCCTCGGCCTCTGTCAGCACCCCGACCTTGGCCAGCATGCGCGCATGCGCCTGTGAGCCCTGGATGTCCTCGCGGTACAGGCGGCGGTCGAAATCCACCGACGCGGTGAAGCGCTCGACGAAGGCATCGGTGGGCTCGGAAAAGCGCCCGCCCCACAGCTTGGCCTCGCCGGAGGCGGCGGGCGTGGCGGCTGGCTTGTCGTGCGAGGAATCCTGCGTCATGGTGCATCCTGAAGCGGGTGGGAAAGACACGGAAGTATACGGGCACAGCCGGGGAGTGAACATGGCGCGGTCCCGCGCCCGTTTGCGCACGGCAACAGGGGAGAGTGTTACGCATGGCCCAGGGGGAAACCACCAGGGACACCACCGGGGAGCTCTCGCCGCTGCCCGATTTCTGCAGTGCGGAGACGTTGCTGCGCGTGCTCATGGTGGCCGTGCTGCTGGCACTGGCCGTGGCCCTGTTGCGCGGCGGCGGCCAGGACTGGCTGTCGGCCCTGGCGCTGCACGCGCTGTTCATCTTCTGGGTGGCGCTGACCAGCCTGTTGATCCTGTGCGGGCTCAAGAGATCGCTGCACCGACTGCCGCTGACCGCGCAGATCGTGCTGCCGCCCTTGGTTCCCATCGCCAACACCGCCATCGTCTATCGCCTCGCGGAGGAACTGGTGCTGGCCGACCCGGCGCTGCGCTGGCCGGTGATCGGCGTCGCCACCATCCTCAGCCTGATGGCCATGCACTACCTGTACCTGCAGGCGGCCTGGCAACGCGAAACCCGGGCCGTGGCAGCGGCCCGGGAACAGGCCATGCGCGCCCGCCTGCGCCCGCATTTTCTCTACAACAGCATGAACACCATCGCCGGGCTGTGTCGCAGTGATCCTGCGCGTGCGGAACAGATCACCCTGGATCTGGCGGATCTGTTCCGCGCCACATTCGCCACCGGCGACCGCCACTCGCTGCGTGAGGAGCTGGACCTGGTCCGCGCGTTCCTCGAGATCGAACAGACCCGTTTCGGCGAACGCCTGGTACTCGACTGGGACTGCCCCGACCACCCGGGCCTGGATCTCGATGTGCCCACGCTGATCCTGCAACCGCTGGCGGAGAACGCGATCCAGCACGGGATCGCACCCGCACGCGGCGCAGGGCGCATATGGGTGCGCTGCCGCATGGATTCCGGACGGGTCACGGTGACCATCGGCAACACCGTGGATCCACACGCACGCGGCGAGGGGACCGGCACCGCCACCGATGCGGTACGCCTGCGGCTGCAGCACGCCTTCGGCGGGCAGGTACACTTCGAGGCCGAGGCCGAGGCCGAGCGGTTCGAGGTCCGGATCCGTTTGCCGCTCGCGAACCGGGGGGAAACCACATGAACAACGCTCGACTGGAGTTATTGATTGCCGACGACGAGCCGATTGCCCGTCAACGCCTGACCGCGCTCGCCCAGGAGCTGGGGCATCGGGTGGTGGCGCAAGCTGCGCATGCCGGCGAGGTCGAGATGCAATTGCAGGACCACGCGCCGGATGCCCTGCTGCTGGATATCGACATGCCCGGGGAAACCGGGCTGGAACTCGCGCGGCGTCTGCATGCGGAAGATCCCGCGCTGACGGTAATCCTGGTCACCGCACACGACCGCTTTCCGCTGGAGGCGTTCGAGGCCGGGGTGCGCGACTACGTGCTGAAGCCGGTGCGCCGCGAACGGCTGGAACAGGCGTTGCAGCGTGCGGTGCAGCAAAAACAGGACCGGCCCGAGACCTTCCCGAACGAGGTCCACATCACCGTCGGCCGGCGCGAGGAACGCGTACCGCTGGAACAGGTGGACATCTTCATCGCGGAGGGCGGTTACGTCATGGCGCGCTCGGCACGCCTGGCCGGCTTCGTCGACGCCCGCCTGCGCGAACTGGAGGGCCTGTACGGCCCCGCCCTGTTGCGGGTGCACCGCGGCTGCCTGGCGGTGAAGGCCTCGGTCAAGGGCGTCGAAAGCCTCGGCCAGACCGACCACCGCCTGCTGTTCCACGACGACCTGGACCCCATCCCCATCAGCCGCCGCCAGCTGCCACGAGTGCGTGATTACCTGCGCAACGGGACCTGAGAGGGCCGCACACCCCTGCGGGATTCGGGGCGCGAAGCATTCGCCGTTATACTAGGCCGTTTGAACGCCCGGCCGCTCGCGCCGTGGCTCGCCCGGACAATCCATGAAGCCTGTACGCATCGCCACCCGAAAGAGCCCGCTTGCCATGTGGCAGGCCGAACACGTCGCCGCCCGTCTGCGCGCCCGTGAGCCGGAGCGCCCGGTTGAACTGGTGGGCATGACCACCCAGGGCGACCGTGTCCTGGACTCCCCGCTGGCGCGGATCGGCGGCAAGGGCCTGTTCGTGAAGGAGCTGGAGATCGCGCTGCTGGAGGACCGCGCCGACATCGCGGTGCACTCGGTGAAGGACGTGCCGATGGAGCTGCCCGAGCAGCTCGAACTGCCGGTGATCCTCGACCGCGAGGATCCACTGGACGCGTTCGTGTCCAACCAATACGCACATGTCGACGAACTGCCGCAGGGGGCCCGGGTTGGCTCCTCCAGCCTGCGCCGGCAGTGCCAGCTGCGCGCGCGGCGACCGGACCTGGAGGTCCGTGACCTGCGCGGCAACGTGAATACCCGCCTGGGCAAGCTGGATGCCGGCGAATACGACGCCATCCTGCTCGCTGCAGCCGGGCTCAAACGCCTCGGGTTCCATGAGCGGATTCGCAGCTGCCTGGAGCCGGACGTCAGCCTGCCGGCGGTTGGTCAGGGTGCCATCGCCATCGAGTGTCGCGCCGGCGATACCGCCATCGGCGCGCTGATCGCACCATTGAACGATACGGATACCGCCGACCGCGTGCGCGCCGAGCGGGCCTTCAACCGTCGCCTGGAAGGCGGCTGCCAGGTCCCACTGGCAGCCCATGCGACCCTGGTCGGGGATCAGCTGCACCTGGACGGCCTGGTCGGCGCAGTGGATGGCAGTCGCCTGTTGCGCCGCCAGGTCGAGGGGCCGCGCAGCGACGCCCAGGCCCTGGGGATCCGCCTGGCGGACATGCTGCTGGAACTCGGGGCAGGCGAACTGCTCGCGGCCGCACATCGGGAACACGGCCAGGACACGAAGGGGTAGACGCATGACCGCATCCGCAGACGACAACACGGTGGTCGACGAGGCCCAAGGCCCGCTCGCCGGCCTTGGCATCCTGGTCACCCGGCCGGCCGCCCAGGCGGAGCCGTTCTGTACCGCCTTGACGGCCGAGGGCGCGAGCGTGATCCGCTTTCCCGTGCTGGAGATCCTGGCCCCCAGTGATCCCACCAACCTGCGCGAGGTCCTGGACCGGCTGGCGGACTTCGATATCGCCGTGTTCATCAGCCCGAACGCCGTCCAGCGCGTGCTCAATCTGGCCCTGGCGGAACATTCATGGCCCACCACCACAAAGATCGCGGCGATCGGCAACCGCACGGCGCAGGAACTGAAGGGCTTCGGGCGCCCGGCGGACATCCTGCCGCCGCGACGCTTCGACAGCGAGGCCCTGCTGGCGCAGGAGGCGATGCAGGACGTGGCCG